>JAYVZS010000070.1:0-31671 GCA_043783155.1 Bacteroidota bacterium
TCAGATCCCGATACGCTTCGCTACCGGGATCAATTCGACTTAATCGTTTCAGTGCACCGCCTGCGGCGGTTTCTAAAACGATAGTCTCATTGATTTAAATGAGCTGATGCTTTGTCAATAGCCGCCTGCAAACCTTGCGGATTTTTTCCACCCGCAGTTGCGTAAAACGCTTGTCCGCCGCCGCCGCCCTGTATTTCTTTTGCAAGTTCCCGGATGATTTTTGTCGCGTCTAATTTTTTTTCCGTCACTAAGTTATCACTGATAATAAGAGAGAGGTGTGCTTTGCCGTCAATCTCCGCACCTGCAAGGAAGAACAGATTCTCCATCTGATTTTTTAATTCGAATGAAATATTTTTAATCGCCTCTGCATTGTTGAGGTCAATTTTTTCAGCAATTAATTTAACGCCGTTGATCACTTTCACTTTTTTCAGCAACTCATTTTTGATAACCTGTGCTTTTGCTGCTGTAAATTCTTCTAGCTTTTTCTGAAGATCAAGATTCTCATCGAGTAACTGCTGAACGCGTTGCGCAACGTCTTTCGGATTTTTCAGCAATTCTTTTACCGAATTCAGTTCTTCCGTTTGCTGTTTGAAATAGGATTCAGCTTTGTCGGCAGTGAGGGCTTCTATTCTTCGAACACCCGCCGCGACGGCACTTTCAGAAATGATTTTGAAATAACCGATCTGGCCGGTGGCTTTTACGTGCGTGCCTCCGCATAACTCGCGTGAGTACGCAGGGTCAAACGTAATCACGCGCACAAAGTCTCCGTACTTTTCACCGAACAAAGCAGTAGCACCCATTTCCGTAGCTTCTTTGATGGGCACATTTCTTCTTTCATCCAATGCAATATTCTCACGGATTTTTTCATTCACGATGTGTTCAATTTTTTCGAGTTCTTCATCCGAGACCTTGGCGAAATGTGAAAAGTCGAAACGTGTCACATTCTCATTTACAAGAGAACCTTTTTGATTGACATGCGTGCCGAGAATTTTTTTCAGGGCAGAATGCATTAAGTGCGTTGCGGAGTGATTGCTGGTAATCATCCGTCTCCGATCGGTTTTCACGACAGCATGAAACGTAGTGGTAAGATCTTTTGGTAATTTATCTGTAAAATGAATGATGAGATTATTTTCTTTCTGTGTATCCGTAATGGAAATTTTTTCTCCGGTTGCTTCAATATACCCGGTGTCACCGATCTGTCCGCCACTCTCTGCGTAAAATGGAGTTTTGTTCAGAACTAATTGAAATTGTTCTTTCCCTTTTGATTTTACTTTTCTGTATTTGATGATTTCACAATCGCATTCAAGCACATCATACCCCACAAATTCAACGGACGTATTTTCCCCTTCGGAGGTGAGGTCTATCCAGTCTTCCGTATCCACAACTGCTGCAGCCCGCGAACGCTTTTTTTGTTCTTCAAGATATTTATTGAACCATTCCATATCCATCGTGATACCATCTTCACGAGCCATTAACTGTGTTAAGTCAATTGGAAAACCAAAAGTGTCATAAAGTTCAAATGCTAATCCGCCAATAATTTTTCTTGATTCATCAGATGAACCAAATTTTGATTCAATCAAATAAGTATAAAGTTCGTCTTTGTATTTTTTTATTCCAGCCTCAAGTGTTCTCAAAAAAGAAGCTTCTTCTTCCGCTATCACTCTCATAATAAAATCCTGCTGCGCTTTCACTTCGGGAAAAACATCTTTGAATTGTTCGGCAAGAATCGGAACTAATTTATTAAGAAACGGTTCTTTCAGATTTAGAAATGTAAAACCGTACCGAACAGCTCTTCTTAAAATTCTCCGGATCACATAACCTGCTTTGTTGTTTGAAGGAAGTTGCCCGTCGGCAATCGCACATGTAATGGCGCGTATGTGATCGGACATAACGCGCATGGCGATATCTGACTTTTCATTTGTGCCGTACTTAATGGCTGCCCGTGACGCGATAAATTGTATCAACGGTTGAAAAACATCTGTATCATAGTTGGAAGTCTTCCCCTGAATGGCCATGCACAAGCGTTCGAATCCCATCCCGGTGTCAACATGTTTTGCAGGAAGTGGTTCAAGCGAACCGTCTGCTTTGCGGTTGAACTCCATGAACACGTTGTTCCAGATTTCCACTACCTGCGGATGCCCTGCATTCACACTATTTTTTCCATCTGCTTTTTTTCGTTCGTCATCACTTCGCAGGTCGATGTGAATTTCAGAACATGGTCCGCACGGGCCCTGGTCGCCCATCTCCCAAAAATTATCTTTCTTGTTTCCTTTTAATATTCTGTCTTCAGGGATGTATTTTTTCCAGTGATCATAACTCTCCTGGTCGAATCCGAGTTTTTCTTTTGCGTCGCCTTCGAAAACCGTTACGTACAAACGATCTTTTGGTAATTTGTAAACTTCAGTAAGCAATTCCCAACTCCAAGCGATTGCTTCTTTCTTGAAGTAGTCACCGAAACTCCAATTGCCCAGCATTTCAAACATTGTATGATGATAGGTATCAATTCCGACTTCTTCCAGATCGTTGTGTTTCCCGGAAACACGAAGACACTTTTGAGTATCGGCAACGCGTGGATATTTCACCGGCTGGTTGCCAAGAAAAATATCTTTGAACGGAGCCATGCCGCTGTTGATGAACATTAGTGTAGGATCGTTCTTTACCACCATGGGGGCGGACGGAACGATGACGTGATTTTTACTTTTAAAAAAGTCGAGGAAAGTTTTTCTTATTTCAGAAGAGGACAACATTAATTCGGATTATGTTAATGATTTCTTAATTTATTTCAATTCTACAGTCTTGTGTCTTGATTATTAGATCCTGGTTCTTAGTTTTTAGTTCTCATTCTATATCTAAAATATTATCCTATTTTTGTCAAAATGCAAGGCGAAGATAATTCAAAATGCCGAAAGTAAAATACTATTTCAATACACACTCGCTCAAGTACGAGAAGGTAATTGTCAACTGGAGAAAGAAGCTCTTACGCGCTCTTGGCTTCCTGGCAATGGCTACTGTATTTGCATCCATCATTGTCTTGTTCGCATATAATTTTTTTGATTCACCGAAAGAAAAACAACTGAAGAGAGATCTTGAAGAAACTACGCTTCAGCTTGAAATTCTGAAACAGCGGACCTACCAGGTGGAGACTGTTCTGAAAGACATCCAGGAACGTGACAATACGATTTACCGTGTCATCTTTGAAGCGGATCCCATTCCCGGAACTGTTCGGGAAGCGGGTTATGGTGGTATTGATCGCTACAACAAACTGAGCGATTACTACAATGCCGATCTTTTGGTGGATGTAACAAAACGCATCGACAAGCTTTCAAAGCAATTGTATGTTCAGTCGAAATCATTTGATGAAGTGTTTGACCTCGTGAAAAATAAATCAGCGATGTTGGCTTCCATTCCTGCTATTCAGCCAGTGGCGAACAAAGATTTGAAACACATGGCAAGCGGTTACGGGTGGCGCATTCATCCGATTTATAAGACGGAAAAATTTCATTCGGGAATGGATTTTACAGCGCCTGTCGGAACGCCTATTCATGCCACCGGCAATGGAGTGGTGGAGAAAGTTGAATTCGATGGACGAGGTCTCGGTAACAACACCATCATCAATCACGGTTATGGATATGAATCGGTGTATGGGCACATGAGTAAAATCATTGTGCGGCCCGGACAAAAAATTGTTCGCGGCGATTTAATCGGTTATGTCGGAAGCACGGGCAGTTCAACCGGCCCGCATTTGCATTACGAAGTGCGCAAGAACGGTGAGCCATTGAACCCGGTCAACTTTTATTACAACGATCTTACTCCTGAAGAATATGCGAAGATGCTTGAGATGTCGGCGCAGGCAGGGCAGTCGTTTGATTAAATGGTCCACAGTGCCCGGTCGACAGTTTATGGTGCAGATGCTCAATACGATGAGCTTCGTAACTTAGTCACATCGTCACCATTCATACATCAACTCTAATTCGTTGGCTTATTAGTCCGTTATCCTCGGACCACAGTCCACGGTTTCGGAAATGAACAGGCGACACTTCGTAACTTAATCACCTTGTTACCTTCTATACCTAAACTCTAATTCGTATATTCGTACTTTATTCATAACCCACGAACCCATGCCATACAAAGAAAAGGAAATAGAAAAACTGTATTACACCATCGGTGAAGTGGCGAAGATGTTTGATGTAAACACCTCGCACATCCGGTTTTGGTCGAAACAGTTTGATGTGATTAAGCCGGCTACTAACAAAAAGGGAAATCGCCTCTATACGCAAAGTGATATTGACAATTTCAAAAAGATTTATCACCTCGTGAAAGAAAAAGGATTCACGCTGAAGGGAGCGAAGGTTGAACTGAAAGCGGAAAAACTCAAAAACCCAAAACTTTTAGAATCCATGAAATCGGTTGAGAAACCCAGAGAGGAACATTTGGCCGCCATTACTCCTGAATTGTTTGCGTCTCCAATGGAAAATGATTTTGTCGAGAAAATTGCCGTCATGAATTCATTGCAAAAACTCAGAAAATCATTGGTGGAAATACAACGGGAATTGACCACGTTAGAGGTACACTAAAAAATATTCAACTTTTATTTCAAGCCCTCGCAAATATTGTGTGGGCTTTTTTGTTTTGTTTCACGCAAAGAACGATGAGGAGTAGAGAACGCCGAGAACAGTTTGCAATAATACTTTCCGCGAATTCTGCTCCTCATCGTTCTCTGCGTGAAATTTTTGCTTAATGGAACTATTATGTAAGCTGTCTAACTAAAAATATTTTCCCTTCGCCAAATAATTCCTCACATAATCACCCACACCATCTTCCAGCGAATGGAAAGGAATTGAGTAGCCGATGCTTTTCAGCTTGTTCATATTTGCTTCTGTGAAGTATTGATACTTATCGCGGATGTCGATGGGCGTGTCGATGAATTCAATGTTCTCGTTTTTGTTCATCGCTTTAAATGTGTTTCGTGCGAGGTCGAGAAAAGTTCTTGCCTTGCCGGAGCCGAGGTTATAGATGCCCGAATCTTTCCGGTGATGCATCAGCCAGTAACAAACATTCACCACATCTTTTACATAGACAAAATCACGCAATTGTTCTCCGTCTTTGAAATCGGGATTGTGCGAACGAAACAATTTCATTTTTCCCGCCGAAGAAATCTGGTTGAAGGCATGAAAAATAACGGAAGCCATTCTGCCTTTGTGATTTTCATTCGGACCGTACACGTTGAAAAATTTTAAGCCAATCCAGAAATAAGGTTTGCGTTCCTGTTTCAAAGCCCACTTATCAAAATCATTTTTTGATTCACCGTACGGATTCAGTGGTTTTAGTTTCTCAATGATGTCGTGGTTGTCATCGTACCCGAATTCACCGTCTCCATAAGTCGCGGCAGATGAGGCATACACAAGCGGCAATCCGAATTCAACGCAGGCAGTCCATACATCTTTTGTGTATTGAAGATTGAGTTTGTCGAAAATCTTTTTGTCGAATTCAGTGGTGTCGGTCCGTGCGCCGATGTGAAATACAAACTGCACAAAGCGATGATTTGCTTTCAGCCAGTCGATGAAAACTTCTCGTTCAACTTTAGCGGTGAATTTTTTACCGGTAAGATTTTCATCTTTCTCATGTTTCGAAAAATCGTCCACAAGAATGAGATCGTTGTAACCTTCGTCGTTCAGTTTCTTTACGAGACAGCTTCCTATAAATCCTGCGGCACCTGTTATTATGATCATAGTTGGGTATTGGAAGTTGGATGATGGAAGATGGAAGTTAGAAGCTGGAAATTGGAAATTGAACAAAAATATCTTTTGAAATTTGATTAACTAATTTCAGTTGTGCAGCTTTTTGAAATAAGGTTTCAATTGCGAGTTTTCCTTTTTCGCCGAGGTCAATCGAATATTCATTCACGTACAAGGCAATGTGTTTTTTTCTGACTTCTTCATCCATTTCCTGCGCATGTTGTTTTACATAGTCGCGACTGGAATCCGGATTTGCAAAAGCGTATTCAACACTCTTCCTCAATACACGATCAATTTTTTGTTTGAGATCTTCATTAAAATTTCTTTTGACGATAATTCCTCCCAATGGAATCGGTTGACCGGTTTCTTTTTCCCACAACTCACCAAGATCACATATTTTTTTCAATCTCTTCTGTTCGTATGTAAAACGATTTTCATGAATGATGACACCTGCATCCGCTTTGCCTGTCAGAACAGCATCTTCAATTTCAGAAAAAATCATTTCAACTTTTTTCTTTGCTTCTGGAAAAAAAATACTGAAGAGGAAATTGGCGGTGGTGTTTTTGCCGGGAACAGCTGTTGTTAAATTTTGGATTTTGGATTTAAGGATTTGGGATTTTGAGATGAGTAGAGGGCCGACTCCGTTTCCTAATGCACTTCCTGAATTCAGCAGTTGATATTGGTAAGTTAAGTTCAAATAGGCGGCGAAACTGATTTTGGAAATATCGAGTTCGTTCCGGAGGGCTTGCTGGTTAAGGGTTTCAACGTCTTCCATAACCACGTTGAATGTCAATCCTTCCGTGTCAATCTTTCCATTCACCATCGCATCGAACATAAACGTGTCGTTCGGGCAAGGGGAGAAGCCGAGTGAAAGTACAGAGTCGTGTGTTCGGAATCCGGAGGGCATCTTACTGGTTGATATCCTTGTGTTGTCTTGCATTCTGAATGGAAAGAATTAATTGCGAAGCAACCTCGTTCAGATTTTTCATCGCGATGTCGATGTTCCATGCTTCACGGTTTCTGCGTTCAACACGGTTGGAAATGGCGCGAAGTTGTATGCACGGAATTTTTTCCATCATGCATGTGTAAAAAAAAGCTGCTCCTTCCATACTTTCAATATCAGGATGAAATTTTTTTATCGTTTGCTGAATACTTTCATCTTTACCGTGAACTTTATTTACCGTGATTCCTTTTACATGTTTCAACGGCCTTAACCAGGGATGTTTTTCAGCTTCATCGCTTTTCAGTTTTCCATTCCAAAAAGGATACTTGTCTTCCGAATGCAAACCAAGTTGGTGAAGAGAGAGAAATTTTTCTCCGTCTTCCGCGCCGAGATCAGCGAAACAATCCGTCACGACATTCACGACTTCTCCGATTTGAATTTCTTCCCTGAACGCACCGGCAAGTCCGATATTCAATGCGAGGTCATATTTTTTCTTCCCGCATTTTTTGGTAAGTGCGTATGTCATAGCTGTCATGCCGACACCGGTAACAAGGAAATCAACCGGGTGGGAATTATTCTGTTGCCAGAATTTACTTTCCAGAGATTCAATTTCTTTTTGTGTGGCACCGACGATGAGAAGATTCATTCAGCAAAGATAAAATTAAACTTTTCCGCTGCACCATTGTTCTTAGATATTAAGTTAGAAGTCGGGAGTCGATAGTTCAGAGAAAAAATAGCGAGCCACAGTCTCCGAACTATCGACTACCAACTAAAAACTTATCTTTGCACTCAATTTAAAAGGGTTATGATTTTTATCACAAGGAAAGAGACCTTCAGTGCAGCCCATAAACTCAGTCGCGCCGAATGGAGTGCCGAAAAAAACGCGGAAACATTCGGGAAGTGCGCCAATCCAAATTGGCATGGGCATAATTACCAACTTAGCGTAACGGTAAAAGGGGAGATTAATCCGGAGACCGGTTTTGTCGCCAATCTTTCGGAAATAGGAAAAATCCTGATGACGAAAGTGATTGATAAAGTGGACCATAAAAACCTGAATCTCGATGTTGATTTTATGAACGACAAACTTCCTTCAACAGAAGTGCTTGCCGTTGAAATCTGGAAACAGATTGAAGCACCCGTAAATGCACTTGGCTGTCAATTACATTGCGTCAAGATACAGGAGACAGAGAAAAATTTTGTGGAGTACTATGGAAAATAAGAATGATTTATTCATTCATTTCGGAAAATTAAAATGACAACTCATAAAAATATGCGGGAAGAAAATCACATGGATGGCTATTCGAAGATTGATCAATACAATCCTGAGCTCATCAAAAAAATATCAGATAGCTATGCATCTATCATTGGTAATATTGGTGAGGATGTTACACGAGAGGGTATCAAGAAAACACCCGAGCGTGCTGCTAAGGCAATTCAGTTTCTTACGCATGGATATGATTTGGATCCGGCAAACATTTTAAAATCAGCCATGTTCCGTGAAGACTATCGTCAGATGGTAATCGTGAAAGACATTGAGATTTATTCGATGTGCGAACATCACATGCTTCCATTTTTCGGGAAAGCACATGTGGCGTACATCCCGAATGGTTGTATTGTCGGATTGAGTAAAATACCGCGGGTGGTAGATGCGTTTGCGAGAAGACTGCAGGTGCAAGAACGATTGACAACTGAAATCCGCGATTGTATCAACGATACATTGAAACCGCTTGGTGTTGCTGTCGTTATTGAGGCGAAGCATTTATGCATGCTCATGCGGGGCATTCAAAAGCAAAACTCGGTGGCTACTACCTCTGCTTTCACCGGTGAATTTGAGAAGGAAAAGACACGAGCGGAGTTCATCCGACTCATATCTGCCAATCTTTCATAATGTGTATCTTTGGTGCATGAATTGAGAAGCAAGAACCAAGATTTAAGAACCAAGATAAAAACGTTTAACTTTAAACTACAAATGAATATGGATAATCAAAATTTTAATATTTCGCAGCAACCAGGTCTCGCAACCCAACCTCTTGCGAAAACATTTATTGCCAGTGTGTTTTCATGGATGGGAATTGCACTCGGAATTTCTGCCATTACTGCTTACGTTTTTGGTACGGATACTTCTTACATGAGCTACTTAATCAACAATGAAACTCACGGTTTGAGTGGTCTTGGCTGGGTTGTCATGCTCGCTCCGCTCGGACTTGTGTTATTGATGGGTTTCGGAATGAACAGACTTTCTTCAACAGCTCTTACTGCAGTGTTCCTGATTTATTCAGTGTTGATGGGGATGAGTTTGAGTTTTATTTTCCTGGCATATACTGCTTCTTCTATCTACACAATATTCATCTCAACAGCAGCGATGTTCGGTGTAATGGCGTTAGTTGGTTACACAACAAAAACGGATCTGACTAAACTTGGCAGCTTACTATTCATGGCGTTGATCGGAATTATTATTGCCGGATTGGTAAACATGTTTTTGCGTAGCAGCGGATTGAGTTACATCATCAGTTTTGTTGCAGTGATTGTTTTTACCGGGTTAACGGCCTACGACGTTCAGAAACTAAAAGACATTGGAACACAGACGGAAGCGGGAACAGAAGCGACTGCAAAAATGAGTATCATGGGAGCATTGACTTTGTACCTTGACTTTATCAACCTCTTTCTTGCTTTGCTCCGATTGTTTGGCAGCAGGAAATAATATACCTCACTTCAACCCCTGTCCAAAGGAGAGTGGCAATAACCTCAAAGAATTTTCTTTGAGGTTATTTAATTTTAATACCGGAAATATGTCTTTGTGATCCGCGAATTTATTTTCATCTTGCATCAACTCAACGTTCTTCCAGATGTCTCAGAAAGGGGGTGAACAAAGAACTAAAAACAAAGAACTGGTAACTCCGAACTCGAAACTCTTAACTACTACCTTCATGAAAGCATACCTTTTCCCTGGCCAGGGCTCACAATTTGTTGGTATGGGCAACGACCTGTACGAATCATCTTCACACGCGAAAGATTTATTCGAGAAAGCAAATGCGTTGCTTGGTTTCAGAATTACAGATCTGATGTTTGCCGGCACCGATGAAGATTTAAAACGGACAAAAGTTACACAGCCCGCAATTTTTCTTCACTCTGTTGTGATGGCGATCAACATAGGTAGTCTTCTTCAGCCGGACATGGTGGCGGGACATTCGCTTGGTGAGTTTTCTGCGCTTGTCGTAAATAAGACGTTGTCGTTTGAAGATGCATTGCTGTTGGTGAAGAAAAGAGCCGATGCCATGCAGAAAGCGTGTGAGATCAATCCTTCCACCATGGCCGCAATTCTCAATCTCGAGGATAAAGTAGTGGAAGATATTTGTTCGGAAGTGACAGCAGGCGGTGAAATTGTTGTTGCTGCCAATTACAATTGCCCGGGCCAGTTGGTTATTTCCGGAACCATTAAAGGCGTGAACGATGCTTGCGAAAAAATGAAAGCGGCCGGAGCGAAACGCACATTGGTTCTTCCTGTTGGTGGCGCATTCCATTCGCCGTTGATGGAACCTGCACGAGCGGAATTGGCAGAAGCAATTAACTCCACTAAGTTTTCATCACCCATTTGTCCTGTGTACCAGAATGTAAATGCACAGGCGGTTTCGAATCCGGATGAAATCAAAAAAAATCTGATCGCTCAATTAACAGGGCCTGTTCGCTGGACCCAAACCATTCAAAACATGATAGCTGACGGAGCCACGCAATTTATTGAAGTAGGTCCAGGTAAAGTGTTGCAGGGATTGGTGAAGAAAGTGAATAAGGAAATGGAAGCGATGAGTGCTTGAGTAGCAGTGGGCAGTAGTAGCAGGCAGTAGCAATAGGCAGGAAGGCAGTAGCAGGAAGGAGTTTTTGATTTTATTTTTCTAATTTTTTCAGGAAATGAACCAGGGTTTTAAGGATTTAAAAGTATTTCAACTGGCATACAAACTCTCGATGGAAATATTTTATGAGTCGAAAAATTTTCCAAAAGAAGAAACGTATTCCTTAACGGATCAAATAAGAAGATCATCAAGATCAGTTTGTTCAAATATCGGGGAAGGGTACCGCAAAAGAATTTATCCCAAACATTTTGTTTCAAAAATTACAGATGCAGATAGTGAATGTACAGAAACGATGATTTGGCTTGACTTCGCTAAAGACTGCGGGTATCTTGAAGTGGAAAAATATAACGATCTTTATATAAAATATACAGAAGTTGGAAAAATGTTAAATGGAATGTTTAAGAACGCGGAAAAGTTTATCCCAAAGGAATCCATAAATGGTTCAAACCAACAATAGAAATTCACTTAACAGCTGACTGCCACTGCCTACTGCCTCTAAAGTTTGCATAACCTAACATCAATAGCGTAACACCTTGCCCATACTCAACTCCATTTTAAGCTGGTGGATGAAAAAACGGATGCACCAGATCGAACTTTTCATCAAATATCCTCATGAGGTGCAACAGGATCTTGCTATGCGTTTAATTGATTCGGCAAGATTTACCGAGTGGGGATTAAAATATGATTACCCGAGTATTCAATCGATTGATGATTTTAAAAACCGTGTGCCGGTTCAGAATTATGACACACTAAAACCTTTCATTGATCGGGTAATGAAAGGTGAACAGAATATTTTATGGAACAGTGATATCAAATGGTTCGCGAAATCATCGGGTACCACAGCAGGCAAAAGTAAATTTATTCCTGTCAGCACAGAGGCGATGGAAGAATGTCATTATAAAGGAGCGAAAGATCTTGTTTCAATTTACTGCAATAACAATCCCACCACCCAGATATTCACCGGCAAAGGATTGATACTTGGAGGAAGTCATCAGATTAATACATTCAACACCGATTCATTTTCTGGAGATATCTCAGCCATCCTCATGCAGAATCTTCCTTTCTGGGCGCAGATCATCCGTACACCCGATCTTTCTATTGCTTTAATGGATAAATGGGAAGAGAAGATCGAAAAAATGGTGCAGGTAACAATCAATGAAAATGTGACGAACATTTCCGGAGTTCCAACCTGGACGCTTGTGCTTGCAAAACGAATATTAGAAGTGACAGGTAAAAAAAATCTTTTGGAAGTATGGCCGAATCTTGAATTGTTTGTCCATGGCGCTGTCAGCTTTACTCCTTATAAAGATCAGTTCAAACAATTGATTCCGTCTGATGGTTTTCATTACCTCGATACATACAATGCATCCGAAGGATTTTTCGGAATCCAGGATCAGACATATTCTGACGAAATGTTACTGATGCTCGACTATGGCGTGTTCTATGAGTTTCTGCCAATGGAAGAATACGGAAAAGAAAATCCAATGACACTCGGATTGGAAGATGTGGAACTCCACAAAAATTACGCACTTGTCATTTCTACCAATGCAGGATTGTGGAGATACATCATCGGGGACACCGTGAAATTTACTTCGCTGAATCCATATCGCATTAAAATTACCGGCCGCACAAAATTATTCATCAATGCATTCGGTGAAGAAGTCATTATTGAAAATTCGGATGATGCCATCCGGATTGCCTGCGAAAAAACAGATGCCATGATAAAAGATTATACCGTGGCTCCCGTTTATTTTTCGGAGAGTGAAAACGGCGCACATGAATGGCTCATAGAATTTGAACGGTTGCCTGATAATCCTGAATACTTCAACGAAGTGCTCGACAATGCCCTGAAAGCGCTGAACAGTGATTACGAAGCCAAGCGATATAAAAATATGGCGCTCCGAAAACCAATCGTCCAGGTTGTGCCTCCAGATACTTTTTACAACTGGCTGAAGAGTAAAAATAAATTAGGAGGTCAGTACAAAGTTCCTCGGTTGAACAATGACAGAACATGCGTGGAGGAAGTGAAGGAAGTCGTAAGACAGATGGGGGTTGTGAGGGGGTAGTGGCCGTTTACAATGGCGGTCGGCAGTAGCAATAAGGCAGCAGTACTAAGCAGTTTTTGATTTGAAGTTTAAGAAACAGCTTAAATATAGTTGAGAAATTTGTTATGGTGCATAGTTCTTTGGGAACCTTAGTGCTCTTAGTGTCTTAGTGGTTATTTTTTCTTTACCACGGAGGCACTAAGAACACTAAGAAACACTGAGAGAGTATTGATTGATGAATAAAACTCACAATGGTTTCCGATACTTTCATAAAATCAATACAATGAATTTTAAACCACTTGGACAATGAAAAAGATTCAGTATTTTGTAAGGAATTGTTTTTACCAGTTTACCTGATGATAGCTCAGCGCTTCCAACTTCCAACTTCCAACTTCCGATTTCGTCGGCTAACTTTTATCTGCTGCTGGTCATTACTTCTCATTTTCTCCTTCAAGGCCGACGATTACACACTTCTCAAAAGCATTCCTTTTACTGACGCAATTTTTACTACCGATCATCTTGGGAATGCGTATGTAATTGCTGAAAATCAATTGTTGCAATTCGACCCGCAAGGTAAACCCAAAGCCACGTATAGTGAGACGAACCTGGGTACTTTGCGTTCTATTGATGCCTCGAACCCGATGAAGATTTTATTGTTTTATCCTGACTTTGCACAGATTAATATTCTGAATTCAAAGTTGTCAGTGCAGTCAACTATTCGTTTAAGACCGTTAGGAATTACGCAACCGACCTTAATCTGCAATTCTGGCAATGAAGGGTACTGGATCTTTGATCTGCAGGATTTTCAACTGAAGAAGATTGATCTGAATTTACAGGTTCAATTTGAAAGTGGCAACATCAGTCAGAATGTTGGATACAATGTTCTTCCAAATTTTCTGGTGGAAGCCGACAACTTCGTTTATCTCAACAATCCATCAACAGGAATTTTGGTGTTCGATCTTTATGGAACGTATTATAAAACAATTCCGATCAGGGATCTTACTTCTTTCCAGGTGATTGCCGATGAATTGGTGTACGTAAGCGGAAATAAGTTGATAAGTTTTCACATGAAGAAACTGGAGCAGAAAGAAATCCTTTTACCGTCTCACGATTCGTTTATCAGTGCTCGTCTCGAACCCAAAGAATTATTTTTATTAACAACTGCGTCATTGAATTTTTATTCTTTTTAGATTTGCTGAATAAAGATTATCATTACACCATCAACCTTAACACGAAACACAATGGCAGTAAAGACACTCACGGCTAAGCCGGAAATCAAAACAAAATTAGTCAATCAAAAATTTTCTTCTCCAACACTCACAGTTAAAAACATTCCCGCTAAATCTGCTTCTGTGAAAAAAACAGTGACCCCGCTGCATATTGCTGTGGCCGGAAATATAGGTGCCGGAAAAACCACACTCACTACTTTGCTTGCCAAGAACATGAAGTGGGATCCGCACTTTGAAGATGTGGATGACAATCCATACCTCAACGATTTTTATGAAGACATGCAACGCTGGTCTTTCAACCTTCAGATCTACTTTCTTAATTCCCGTTTTCAACAGGTGATGAAGATTCGCCAGAATCCGAAAACGGTTATTCAGGATCGCACGATTTACGAAGATGCGAACATATTTGCTCCCAATCTTCACGCAATGGGTTTGATGACCTCCAGGGATTTCAACAATTACCAGGCGCTCTTCAACCTGATGGCGAAATTTATTTCTCCTCCTGATTTGCTTATCTACTTACGTGGGAGCGTACCCGCTTTGGTGAGCCAGATTCAGAAGCGCGGACGTGATTATGAAAATTCTATCCGTATCGATTATCTGAAACGTCTGAACGAACGTTACGAAGCATGGATTTCTACATACGAACTCGGAAAAATAATGATCATCGATATTGATGATATTAACTTTGCAGAAAAACCGGAAGATCTTGGTGTGATCATCAATAAGATCAATGCTGAAATTCACGGTTTGTTTTAAACGAATCGTTACCAAATAAAAAAGCATCGAGATTATATCCCGATGTTTTTTTTTCTCAGTTTAGTCGGTGTGATCTTCGTTCACAATGATACTCAACCCGATTACCGAAGCTTCTTCAGGAGAACTGCCTTTGTCGGCGCGTTTAAAAATATCCTGGCGCTTCTGTGCAATCGCTAAAATACTTTTTTTGAAAGTAGAATAAGCAGCAGTGTTGTTGTTCTTAAATTCCTGGATCAGGTCATCCACTTCAACTCCCATTTTTGCGGCAATGGTTTCAATCTTCTGGAAATATTGAGAGAGTTTTTTCAGCTCTGCATTTTTTTCGATTGGAAGTTTCATGGTGATGTGTGTTTATATTTTGTTGTTAAGTGCGGGCAAGGTGCAACATCTAAAAATAAAAGTCAAATTTATTTGGTCAGCGATGAATGGTAAAAATATACCCGGAATAGGGATTTGTTCAAGCTAAAAAAAATATTAATGAACAGCCAAAAGTGGAAATCACTGTAAATATTTATTGAACAATTACCAATGTTCAATTTACATTCAATATTTATTTTTTTAAAAAATAATCGATGGATAGATGGTAGGTGAAACAAAAGAACCACAAGCCAATTGAAAATTTGAAGAAAGAAATTGAAATTTGGTCGCTATTTGAAAATTGCTTTTAGGTAATTGGTCATTAAATTCATCACTGCTGGTTGAAAACATACTGAATCATATTCGCTCCCATTTTCAATGCCTTCTGATGAATCTCGGGCGAGTCTTTATGTATTTCATAATCTTCCCAACCATCACCGAGATCACATTCATAATCATAATAACAAACCAATCGTCCCTGGTAAATTAAACCGAAACCTTGTGCCGGCTTTCCGTCATGCTCATGGATTTTCGGAGGACCGTCATTGAAATCATATTTCTGATGATAGATCGGGTGAGAAAAAGGAAGTTCTACAAATTCCAGTTCAGGAAAAACTTTTTTCATTTCTTTCCGGATGAAAATATCAATTCCATAATTATCGGAGACGTGTAAGAAGCCACCACCGATAAGATAGTTGCGAAGATTTTTTGTTTCCTGTTCCGAGAAAATAACGTTTCCATGTCCCGTCATGTGCACAAACGGATAATTAAAAAGTTCAGGGCTGCCGACTTCAACAATTCCCTGCTCAGGATTGATGTTGGTGCCGAGGTTTTCATTGGAGAACTTAATGAGATTCGGCAACGATGTTTCAAGATTCGCATACCAGTCGCCACCGCCGCCATATTTCAGCAACCCGATTTTAAAAGAAGGATCACCGGCAAAAACGATATTGGAAATAGAGAGCAGTAGGATGAGCAGATTTTTTTTCATGATGTAAAGTTACTGATTCATCAGTGATATCGTATGACAGGCAACAATTCCGGCGGTTTCTGTACGAAGCCGGCTCGCACCAAGACTAACGCCAGCGAAATTGTTTTTATTGGATAGCTGAATTTCATCATCAGAAAAATCACCCTCGGGACCGACAAGGATGAGCGCGTCTTTTTGTTTTGTATATAAATTCTGAAGCAGGTGAATGTCTCCTGATCCTGCTTTTGGAACGGAACAAATAAATTTTTGCGACGGATAAGATATAGAAACAAACTCCTTAAAAGTCTTTGCAGGATTAAGTTTCGGAAGATATGCCTTTACCGATTGTTTCATGGCTGCGATTAGTACTTTGTTCAGTCGCTCTGCTTTGATTTCTCTTCTTTCAGAATGTTCGCAGATGAGCGGGGTAATTTCATCGATGCCGATCTCAGTTGCTTTTTCAAGAAACCATTCAAAGCGGTCAATGTTTTTGGTCGGAGCAATGCCAATATGAAGATGATAGTTTCGTTTTCCGTATTCCTGTTTTGTATTGGTAATTTTCAGTTGACATTTTTTCTGATTGTCATCTGTGATTTCAGCTTCGAAAAAATTCCCTTTCCCGTCGGTCAGGAAAACAACATCTCCTTTTCGGAATCGTAACACACGGATGATGTGATTTGATTCTTCTTCATCGGGTTGGTAAACATCACCGGTAAGGTCGGGAGTATAGAAAAGATTCATGGGTTGAAAATAAAAAACCTTCTCCGAAGGAAGAAGGTTTTGAATTGATGTGGTATCCGATCAAGCATCCACCGCAATCTTCGGAGCTGCACTCAGAATTTCCTCGTTCGCATATTCTGCATACTGCGCGAAGTTTTTCACGAATGAAGCTGCAAGTGTATTTGCTTTTGTATCGTATGCGTTTTTATCCGCCCATGTATTACGCGGATTCAATATTTCAGCAGGTACATTCGGACAACTCTTAGGCATTGCCAAACCGAACACAGGTAATTGTTCGTATTCAACTTTGTTCAGATCACCGTTCAATGCCGCCGTAATCAGCGCACGTGTGTAGGCAAGTTTAATTCTCGATCCCACACCATAAGGGCCGCCTGACCATCCGGTATTCACAAGCCAGACATTCACTTTGTTTTTCTTTAATTTTTCTCCGAGTAATTCCGCGTAACGTGTCGGATGCAATGGAAGAAATGCTTTTCCAAAGCATGCGGAGAATGTAGTGGAAGGTTCAGTGATTCCGACTTCAGTACCGGCAACTTTAGCCGTATAACCTGAAATGAAATGATACATGGCTTGTGCTGAATCTAATTTTGAAATCGGGGGAAGAACTCCGAACGCATCGGCGGTAAGGAAGAAAATATTTTTAGGAATGCCAGCCATCGACGGTTCAACAGCATTGTTGATGTGATTAATCGGATACGCGCACCGCGTGTTTTCAGTTTTGGTAATGTTCTCGTAGTCCACCTGTGTAGTGCCTTCGTAGAACTCAATATTTTCCACCAAAGCGCCGAATTTTATCGCGTCAAAAATCTGCGGTTCTTTTTCTTTCGACAGGTTCACACATTTCGCATAACATCCGCCTTCAAAATTGAAAACAGAATTGTCTGCCCAGCCATGTTCATCATCACCGATTAATCCGCGATTCGGGTCGGCAGACAAAGTTGTTTTACCGGTTCCTGACAACCCGAAAAAGATAGCCGTATCGCCTTCTTTGCCGATGTTAGCCGAACAATGCATAGACAATACACCTTTGTCCTGAGGCATTACATAATTCAACACGGAGAAAATTCCTTTTTTAATTTCACCGGTATAAGCAGTTCCGCCGATGAGAATTATTTTTTTTGTGAAGTTGAGGATAGCAAAATTTTCCTGGCGTGTTCCGTCAGTTACTGGATCAGCTAAAAATCCCGGAGCAGCGACAATCGTCCAGTCCGGTTTTTTTGTTTTTAGAATTTCTTCTTTTGTCGGACGTAAAAATAAATTGTTTGCGAAAAGATTTTGCCACGGAGATTCAGTGACAACGCGAATGTTGAGTCTGTGTTTCGGATCAGCGCATGCATAAGAATCACGTACATAAACAGTTTTTCCCTGGAAGTAAGCGCACACACGATCGTATAATTTATCAAAATCTTCGGGAGTAAATTTGATGTTGATATCACCCCACCAAACCGTGTTGGCAGTGATATCATCGTACACAATAAATTTATCTTTTGGAGAACGTCCGGTAAATTTCCCGGTATCTACTGCCAATGCTCCTGTATCAGTAAGAATACCTTCGCCGCGAATAATGGTTTCTTCAACTAACTCAGCCGGGGAGAGATTCCAATAAGCGTCAGCCACATGCTTTAATCCCAGGTCTGCAATCTTTGCTTCTTTCGCCTTTAATCCGAATTCATTCATAATTAAGCGGTTTTTATGTTCTTAAATATCCGGCAAACCTACGTGATTTCGATGAAAAGACAAAGCAGAATTGTCATATTTTATTAATGAGACTATGATTTTAGAAGTGCCGCTTTTTGGCGGGGAGCATTGAAATCATCAGGTCGAATTAATCCCGAAAGCGCTTCGCATCGGGATATTGTAAATACCCTTCAACTTTGAATTGAAAACAGATATTCAATCCTACCTCTCTGTACTTCTATCAGATAATTTATCCAAAAGAGAAATCAATATAAAAGAGCTTTCATGAAAAAAAACGTAATTTATACAGCACAACGAATCGCAAAAAATTATTCAGGCGATTGCTTACCTTCTTTTACGTCCTCCGCATGGAGTATTTTCAGAAAACCGGACCCACTTTGCTGATTTCAGGATTTCCTTTGCTTCGCCGATAAATTTCTGCTGATCTTCTGCTGCGATTTCTGCCAACTTCATGCAGTAATTCACTTCACCCTCGCGACCCCAATTCGATTTTTCATAGGCGATGGTGGTCTTCGATTTCTGACCATAGTCGGTCACAAATTTTTCAAACATAACTATTTGGTCTCGCTCTGTCCCTGATCCAATCGAATAAAAAGTGACGATGAACCTGTACTTGATCTCGGCTGATGAGTCAACTTTTGCAGGCAGTTGAGTAACTGAAGAATCAGTTTTCTTATTCTCTGCTACAGGTATTGTTTTTTTTGAACATGCAGAACAACCAAAAACTGTTAATGCAATAATAACGATCGACAAAGTTTTCATTCAGCTATTTTTTAGAAACGGAATTATTTTTTCAGAATACTTAATGCCATGAGCAACCATGCAGCGATCAAACATAAGCCGCCAAGCGGTGTAATTGGGCCAAGAAATTTTCCTTCAATTCCGGATATGCTTCTTGTTGAAAGTAAATAAAGAGATCCTGAGAATAGAGTGATTCCGATAATAAATAAATACCCGGAATAGTTCAGGAGTGATGAATTGAATTTATCAGATAACAATCCAACCGCAATCAAAGCAAAGGCATGATACATTTGATAACGAACCGCGGTTTCAAAAACCGGTAACTGATCTGCCGGAAGTTTTTCTTTTAAGGCATGTGCCCCGAAAGCGCCCAAGAGCACTGCGATTCCGGCTGCCGAAGAACCGATAATTAAAAAATTTTTTTGCATGTGAATGGAAATAAAAAGAGTCCCGTTTCGCAGGACTCTTTTGTTTTGTTTAACGACCGTTGATGTAATTGTTCAACTCATCAATGGATGATTCGAAAGTAAATGCATCATTCACTTTGTAATAATTTCCTGTGTCGTATGTATGTCCGTACGCATACTTGGCGAAATTGAGACGTGTGTCTTCAAACGAGAACATCTTCATCACTTCTCTCACCTGGCCGCTCGTAAGACAATTGTTATTCAATACTTGTTTCGCGATGGTGAGTTTACTGTCTTCAAATGATTTCGATTGAACACTTGATTTAAAAGAATCAAAATCACCCTGGCTCATCGGAACAGGACAACCAACAGGACCGTTGTAACCCGTCACATAAATAACTCTCGTTGGCGGAGGATCTGCAACTACGGCTGGTTCTGAAGTAGAAGTAGTAACGGTTCTGGTATGTGTGGTGGTCGTTGTAGTTGACGAAGAACTTGTCCCGCCATCCATTCCGGAAACATTCATGTTGATGCCGCCGCCATTTTCATTCATGTTAACACCCATGTTAACATTCACTCCGTTCGGATCTCCGCCTGAAGTTGTGGTGGTTGTCGTATGCTGAACAGTCGTGGATTTAGATTCAACCGGTGGAGCAGTGGTCGTGTATACAACTACCGTTTGTGCCGGCGATGGAGGAGGGGCCTGTGCAATAGGAACGGCACTTACTCCGTGTGTCACATATGCGCCTTTTTTATTCTTATCGATACTCCATGTTGCCTCGTATCCCATTTCAGGAAAAAACATATTGAAGTCAACGTAACCAAATGCTTTGTCTTCAAACAGGATTCTGCATTTGTAACTTTGTGCAACAAGTCCTGTCATTCTCACATTGGTTTCGGGTTTTGCGTTCTGAAGAATACCGTTGAGAATGACCTGGAAATGTTCACCGTTTTCAGTGAATAAAATCGCGTTAGAGGTTTGCGCTTTTGCTGTAATTATTCCAAACGCAAGGAGACTGAGCAGAAGTACTTTGTTTTTCATAAGGAGGTAGATTGTTTGGGTTTTAAAATTTCGCGTGTCGTTGACGAACATCATGCCAAAAGTATGAAAGATAATTGTGCTCCGGAACCTGATTTGCCGGATTTTCTAACAATAGAATGATGAAAAACGAATGTAGCTGAACTTGGTTTCCCGCTCATTATTCCTTCTTTTTCTGCATTGACAGGTACAAAGGAAAACTTTTATCTTCGCCGTTCAATTGCTGAATTCATTTATGCAAAACATCTTACTCTTCGGCGCGGGACGGTCGTCTTCTTTTCTTATTCAATATCTGATGGAGCATTCATCAGAGCAAAACTGGATGGTAACAGTTGCTGATGTTTCTATTGAGCTTGCCAGGCAAAGAATTAACGGGCACAAAAACGGGCGCGCGATTGCCTTTGACGTGAATAATGAAACACAACGGAATGAAGAGATTTCCAAAACGGATATTGTCATTTCCATGTTGCCGGCTCACCTGCATCTGCCGGTTGCCCAGGAGTGTGTTCATCAGAAGAAAAACCTTGTAACAGCTTCCTACATTTCTAAAGAGATGCAGGAACTGGATCAGGATGCAAAGCGAAACGGAATTCTTATTTTGAATGAATGCGGACTGGATCCCGGACTGGATCACATGTCGGCGATGAAAATAATTGAGGAGATTAAATCAGAAGGAGGAGAAATTACTTCGTTCAAATCTTACACCGGCGGATTAGTTGCTCCTGAATCAAATGACAATCCATGGGGTTATAAGTTTTCATGGAACCCACGCAATGTGGTTCTTGCCGGGCAGGGCACAGCAAAGTACATCGACAAAAACCGTTATCGTTACATTCCATACAACCGTTTATTCACGCACATTGAACAGGTGCATGTGGATGGGTTCGCGACGTTCGACGGTTATGCCAATCGCGATTCGTTGTCGTACAGGAAAATTTACGGACTCGAAAAAATTCCTACAATTTTACGCGGAACATTGCGTCACAAAGATTTTTGTAAAGCATGGAATGTTTTTGTTCAGCTGGGATTGACAGATGATTCGTACATCATCGAAGATTCAGAACTATTGACGTATCGGCAACTCGTTGAAGCATTTCTTCCGGCCGACATTGCGGGAAATAATATTTTATCCCGGCTTGCGCTTTTTATGAATACACATGAGAACAGCGAGGCGATGGAAAAAATTGCGTGGACAGGAATTCTTGATGACCAACAAATCGGTTTGAAAAATGCCACCCCTGCACAAATTCTTCAGCATCTTCTTGAACAGAAATGGAAACTGAGCATCTCTGATAAGGACATGATTGTGATGCAACATCAGTTTCTTTATAAAAGAAGAGGGACGAAGGACGAAGGACGTCAGAAGAAAATTATTTCTACGCTTGTGGTGAAAGGTGATGACTCTGTTTATACGGCGATGGCAAAGACGGTCGGATTTCCTTTGGCGATTGCAACTAAATTAATTCTTAACGGTAAAGTAAATTTGAAAGGAGTTCACATTCCTGTTCACAAAGAAATTTATGAACCTGTTCTTGCCGAATTAAAAACCCTGGGACTTGATTTCGTTGAAAGCAATAAATAAAACTGTGTTTAATTCACAGTACGACTAATTCAACCAATTCACGAACTCATCTCAGTCCGAGAAAATAATCTTTCGTCATCGCCACATATTCATCGGTATAACTGCAGTCTTCTTCCTGTATTACCATTTCATGATCATGCAACAAACCGAAATGAAAACCGAATTCCATCATCAGGCGCTTTTCACTTTTATCTGATTTGGTTTTTACACGCATCAGTTCGTGACAGAACAACCCTTTGCTTTGCGCCAAGTCCATGAATTCCACTCCTTCTTTGCAGGGAAGTATTAAACAAAGTCTTCCGTCGTCGGTCAGTAATTTTTTTACGCCTGTAATTAATTCAAGGAATGAAAGCTGATCGTTATGACGTGCATTCAAACGCGCTTCTTCCGGTGGTTTTGAAGCATGATGAAAGTACGGAGGATTGGTAACAATTAGATCGTATTTTTTTTGAGAGGATTCGGAAAACTCCTGGAGCGACTGATGAAACATATTCAGTCGGCCAAACCATGGAGAAATTCTGAAATTTTCTTTCGCCTGTTGAAAAGCGCCTTCGTCAATATCAATGGCGTCAATTTCTGCAATTGATTTTTGGGCAAGCATTAAAGCGATTAATCCCGTGCCTGTTCCAATGTCAAGAATATGATTCGCATCTTTCGGATCAACCCATGACCCGAGCAACACGGCATCTGTGCCTACCTTCATGGCACATTTGTCCTGGTGAACGGTGAACTGTCGAAATCGAAAAGTTGAATCGCTCATACATTTTGCATCACTAAGGTATATAAAATTTCGGAAATCAACTGATAGGGCAAGCTCAAATTTGAATTTTGAGATAAATGTATAACTTGCACTTTATTGGTTAAACCAGTTCCGATGAAAACAAAATTCCACTGTTTAATTTGTCTGTTAGTAATATCTTTTTCCACTATTGCTCAAAACACCCGGGTTCTGGATGCAAAGGAATACGATCAGTTAAAAAGTAAGAATCAATTGCCTGAAAAATTTATTTTAAAGAAAACTGAAAGCGGGCAAACTGTTTTAATGCCTCGTATTCATCCATCCATTGTTTCGGTTCAAAGCAATGCAACTTGTAATTGCCTGATTCCATTAGACACAACTTTTAGCGTGGTTCCTTTTACGATCGGGACACCGCCTGATTACCGCAATGACGATGGAGTTTCTCCTTTGATATCCCTACCATTTTCATTTTGCTTTTTTGGGCAAACTATTACCGATGTTTATATTAATAACAATGGAAACATTTCTTTTTATTCTCCCTTAGGTACTTATAGTGCTAACGGGTTTCCGGATGCTACTCATGAATTGATAGCTCCATTTTGGTCGGACGTTGATACGCGTAGCATAATCAGTGGCCTTGTTTATTATAAAGTAACGGCTACTTCGTTAATTATAAAATGGGAACAGGTTGGTTACTTCAATAGTCATTCAGATAAACTAAACACATTTCAGTTGATCATCACGGATGGTTCCGATCCAAGCATTCCTGGAGGGAACAATACTGCTTTTTGTTATAGTGATATGCAATGGACAACTGGGGATGCTTCAAGCGGTATCAATGGTTATGGTGGAATTCCCGCAACCGCCGGAGCTAATTTAGGTGATGGAATCAACTTTATTCAGTTCGGAAGATTTGATGAACCAGGTTATGGTTACGATGGACCGTTTGGGGCAAATGATAGTGTTGATTGGCTCGACAATAGCAGTTTTATATTCAATCTCTGCCCTGTGAACATTCCTCCAATCCTATTCGATTGTAATAACGATACTGTGTATTTACGCGTTGGTGATACAACATATATAGATGTTCATTTCATTGCCCCTGAATTAGGGCAAACAGATACTATTCTTGTAAATTCAAATGGTCTTTTGAATTTGACAACACTAACTAATACAGGTGGCAATTATTCAGTTTACGGGGCGAGACTTATTGCTGATATAGCCAACCTCGGTTATAATACCCTGACACTAACAGCAACTGATAATGGTACTCCGGCACAATCGACAACGTTTTATCGCGTTTTCCATATTGATCAAAACGTGGGAATTCAACCCCCTTCTAAATCGAATTCTATTTTCTTCTCTCCAAATCCTTTTACAGACCAGACCACTTTGTTTATTTCCGGAGTGAATGGCAAAAAAATCTCATTAATAATTTCTGATATAGCCGGCCGAGAGGTGATGCGTAATGAACATGTTCCGTCAATACTTATGGTTGAAAAAGGAAATCTTTCAAAAGGAATTTATATTTATCATCTTACCGATGGTTCTTCATTGAATGAAACCGGGAAACTGGTGATTCAATAAAATTATTTTAAATAAAGATCCAGCAGCCCTTCCGGAAGTTGAATGTGCAACTCTTTTTTCTCATCATCAATTTCCAAAATCAAATCTTCGTGCAGCGGAAACAGAACCTCCTTTTCATTTACCGTGCAGCGTGCGATGACCTGTTGCGGATATTCTTCAATTCCTTCCAGCACTCCAAGCTTTCCATGTGCTTCGTCGAAAACGGTGTAGCCGATAAGAGAATCCCAGGTTATTTCATCTTCAACAGAATCGGTTGTTGACTGATCAACGGAGATTTTTTTTCCGGAGATAATTCTTGCTTCTGTTTCCGTGTTTACATCTTCGAGTTTGACAATCATCCCCGATCCGTTCACTCTTATTTCGTCAACAAAAAAAGGAACAGGATTTCCTTCCAGTTCAATCCAGAAAAAATCTGTTTCAGCGTATTCTTCCGGATATCCTTTTTCAATGGCAAAAATCAATTCGCCTTTAAACCCATGCGGTTTGCTGATGAATCCTATCTCAATAAGTTTTGGGATGCCTGTTTTTTTTTTCATTGTTGCAAAATAAAAAATCCGTCCTGACGGATCAGAACGGATTTTATTTTTTCAAAAGATCTGTCCAAGCGACTATGCCTGTGCTTCACCTTCAGCAGGAGCTTCAGGTGCAGTCTCAGCTGTAGCTTCTTCAGCAGGAGCAGGAGCCGCAGCTTCAACAGGAGGCGGAGTATTCTTCACTCTCACTGCTTCAGCAATCGTTTCTTTCTTTTTTGTTTCCTCGATAAGACGGGCTTCACGTTCTTTCACAGATGCGCCGGCCACACGTGTTTTCTTTTCTTCAATCTTGCTCTGTTTAGATTCCAGCCATTGCTGATATTTGGCATCAGCCTGTTCCTGGTTCAAGGCACCTTTCGTTATACCTTCCTGGAGGTGTTTTTTGTAAAGCACTCCTTTGTAAGACAAGATTGCACGCATGGTGTCAGTTGGCTGTGCGCCTTTACTAAGCCAGTCGAGTGCTTTCTCGTTGTTTAATTCAATGGTTGCCGGATTCGTGTTGGGATTGTAGTTACCGATTACTTCGATAAACTTACCATCTCTCGGAGCACGACCGTCCGCCACCACAATGTGGTAATAAGCATTGTGCTTCTTACCGTGACGCGTTAGTCTGATTTTTACAGGCATCTTTTTTCTATTTGATGGTTAATAAATGAATGAACCTTCCCGCAACTGAGGGTTAACGTTCTCCTACGTTCTTTTAAAAGGGACGCAAAGATGGGATTTTTTTCGGAACGAACAAAGATTATTTTTGCTTAATAAAGCCGGAAAAGTGGCGGTAAGTGGCGACAGTTAGCAGGAAATTACTGGATGGGAACTAAAAACTAAGAACCAATCAGCAGTCACCATCTCCTCCAAACTCACCAACCCACTAATTCACCAACTCACCATTGTTTAAATCTTTTTAACCCCTCACTGTGAGTTTTTTAATGAAAGATTTTTTTTCGGTTGACTTTAACTGATCTTATTTCAATAAATTTACAAACCCCATCCAACTTCCAGTTTCCAACCTCCGACCTCTATTTAAGAATCCACAATTTACAATGCAATTCTCCCATCTCCACGTTCATACTCAATTCTCCCTTCTCGATGGAGCTGCTGATATATCCGGACTTTATAAAAAAGCCGTAGCCGATAAAATGCGAGGCATTGCCATTACCGATCATGGAAACATGTTCGGTGTTTTTAAGTTTGTAGCGGAAGCCGGTAAGTACAACAAAGAAAATCCTGACACAATTAAACCGATTGTCGGGTGCGAGTTTTATCTCGTGGCAGATCGTCATAAAAAACAATTTACACGGGAAGAAAAAGATGCACGCTATCATCAGTTGTTCCTCGCGAAAAATTCAGAGGGATATAAAAACCTCGTCAAGCTTTGTTCGCTTGGTTACATAGAAGGTTTGTATGGCAAGTATCCGCGAATTGACAAGGAACTTGTTGTGCAATACCACAAAGGATTGATTGCAACCACCTGTTGCCTCGGCGCTTCAGTGCCACGAATGATTTTGAAAAAAGGTGAAGCCGAAGGTGAAAAAGAGTTCAAGTGGTGGCTTGATTTATTCGGTGAAGATTATTACATCGAATTGCAGCGCCACGATATCCCCGAACAAAACACAGTGAATGAAGTGTTGTTGAAATGGGCAGTGAAATATAACGTGAAAGTAATCGCTTCGAATGATTCACATTATGTGAACCAGGAAGATAACAATGCGCATGATATTTTACTTTGCATCAACACCGGTGAAAAGCAGGCGACTCCAAGCATGAAAGAGATTGCTGATGACGATGTATTTGTGAAGGGAAAACGTTTTGCTTTTCCGAACGATCAGTTTTATTTTAAGAATACGGAAGAGATGAGTAAGCTCTTCAGCGATGTTCCGCAATCGATCGACAACACGAATGAGATCGTTGATAAAATTGAACCTCTGAAACTGAAGCAGGATATTTTGCTTCCGCATTTCAAAATACCGATTGGCTTTGTTTCGCAGGATGAATACCTGAAACACCTCACGATGGAAGGTTCGAAGAAGCGGTATGGTGATTTGCTTACTCCCGAAATAGAAGACCGCATCAACTTCGAACTTCATACCGTAAAAACGATGGGCTTCGCGGGTTACTTTTTAATTGTTGCTGATTTTATTAAAGCAGGTCGCGACATCGGCGTGTTTGTTGGTCCGGGCCGTGGCTCTGCTGCCGGCTCTGTGGTTGCTTATTGTACGGGCATCACCAACATCGATCCGATGAAATACAATTTACTCTTTGAACGTTTTCTCAATCCTGATCGTAAATCAATGCCTGATATTGATACAGACTTTGATGATGTCGGCAGACAGAAAGTGATTGACTATGTAGTGGAGAAGTACGGAAAAAATCAGGTCGCGCAGATTGTTACATACGGTACGATGGCTGCGAAAATGAGTATCAAAGATGTAGCGCGTGTCATGGATCTTCCGCTGGCAGAATCGAACATGCTAGCGAAACTTGTTCCTGATCGTCCGGGCATTGAATTGAATCGTTTGATCAAAGCTCCGCTTGACGGAGAAAAAAGTCTGAAGACGAAAGAGGGATTGAACAGCGATGACATTGAAGATGTAAAGAAGCTTCGAAAAATTTATGATGGAACCGATTTGCAGGCGAGGGTTTTAAAGGAAGCTGTCATTCTTGAAGGATCAGTCCGTAACACCGGGATTCATGCTGCAGGAATTATCATTGCTCCGAAAGATTTAACAGAGATTATTCCTGTGTATGCTTCGAAGGAAACAGATTTGCTCATCACGCAATTCGATGGAAAAGTAATTGAAGATGCAGGTGTTATCAAGATGGACTTTCTCGGATTGAAAACATTAACGATCATTCGTGATGCACTTATTCTGATCAAACAAAATCACGGAATTGAAATTGACATTGATACTATTCCGCTCGACGATAGAAAAACACTGGAGTTATATCAACGCGGTGAAACAAACGGAACTTTCCAGTTTGAATCAGCAGGTATGCAGAAATACCTGAAAGATCTGAAGCCGGATAAATTTGAAGATCTCATTGCTATGAATGCCTTGTATCGTCCGGGACCGCTGGAGTACATTCCGAATTTCGTAAAACGAAAAAACGGTTTGGAAAAAGTGTCATACGATTTACCGGTGATGGAAGAAATTCTGAAAGAGACCTATGGTATCACAGTTTACCAGGAACAGGTGATGTTACTTTCACAAAAACTCGCAGGATTTACAAAGGGTGATGCCGATGTACTCCGGAAGGCAATGGGAAAGAAAGACAAGAGCACGCTTGATAAAATGAAAAGTAAATTCATCGAAGGGATTAAGAAAAATAATCTCGATGAAAAAATCTGTGAAAAGGTTTGGACGGACTGGGAAGCATTCGCGCAATACGCATTCAATAAATCTCATTCTACCTGTTATGCTTTTGTCGCGTTTCAGACCGCTTTTCTGAAAGCGCATTACCCGGCAGAATACATGAGCGCCGTACTCACGCACAACTTAAGCAACATCGACAAGATTACATTCTTCATGGAAGAATCTAAACGCATGAACATTCCTGTGTTAGGTCCGGATGTGAATGAAAGTCAGTACAACTTTGCCGTCAATAAAAAAGGAGAAATCCGTTTCGGTTTGGGTGCAGTGAAAGGAGTCGGTGAATCAGCCGTTGGAGCTATCATCGATGAGCGGAATAAAAGCGGCGCCTTCAAAAATGTTTTTGATTTGACGCAACGTATCACGAACAGGGCGGCTAATAAACGCTGTCTTGAAAGCATGGCACAAGCCGGGGCTTTCGATTGCTTCGAAGGAATACATCGCGCACAATATTTCGCCCTTGATGCGAAAGATAATACAAGCGGAATTGACAGGGCTATCCGTTTCGGTAACAACATGGCGATGCAACAAAACTCGGCGCAGAATTCTTTGTTCGGAGATGTATTGATTGCTGATGTCACAACTCCATCTCTTGCGATTTGCGAGCCATGGAGCAACCTCGAATTGCTTCACAAGGAAAAAGAGGTAATCGGTTTTTATATTTCTGGACATCCGCTCGATAATTTCCGTTTCGAGATGAACCAGTTTTGTCCGAACAAGGTTTCTCAATTGAAAGAGATGGAGAAATACAAAGACCGCGAATTGATCGTTGGAGGTATGATCACGGCTGTTAACCATCGCGTCTCGAAAACAGGAAAACCGTTTGGGAATTTTACAATTGAAGATTACGGCGATTCGATCGAACTTGTTTTGTTCGGACAGGATTATGTAAGTTTCAAACAATACCTCGAACCGGGATTTTTCCTTCGTGTTCATGGGAAAGCGCAGGAGCGTTATCATCAGCCCGGATCAATTGAATTTAAAGTGATGGGTATGCAACTGCTTTCAGAACTACGTGAGAAAATGTTGCGTAACATCACCGTTCATTTACAACTGAACGAATTGTCGGATAGGTTCGTTGAAAAATTTATGTTTGTCGTAAAAGAAAACTCCAAGCTTCATAACCGTCATTGCAGTTTGCAGGTGAATGTAGTTGACAAAGAAGATAATATGGTCATCCGGATGCCTTCACGTAAATTCCGGATCAACCCGGATAATTCTTTCCTCGATACATTGAGCAGTATGCCTGAAGTAGCGGAGGTGAAGTTTAATGAGAACTGAAAACCAGACTTAAGAATACTGATACAAGACTCAAGAACTGTCTGCCCATCTGGCAGAACTTATCTGGAGGCAGCATAATTGTTAGTATCTTCGCACAATATAAATTATGGATTAGAGTTAAAATTCTTAAATCCCAAATCCAAGAATCCTAAATCAAAAAAAATGGCAATAGAAATCACAGATGCAAACTTCGAAGAATTGGTAATGAAATCCGACAAACCCGTATTGGTTGACTTTTGGGCAGAGTGGTGCGGACCATGCAGAATGGTTGGACCGATCGTGGAAGAACTTGCAAAAGAATACGAAGGCAAAGCGATCATCGGAAAAGTAGATGTTGACAGCAACCCGAATATCTCAATGAACTTTGGAGTGCGAAATATCCCTACACTTCTTTTCTTTAAGAATGGACAAGTGGTGGATAAACAAGTAGGCGCAGTTCCTAAATCAATTCTTGCAGGTAAACTCAACGCGCAATTATCATAACAGTTTACAATTTGCGGTTTGGTGTTGACTAAAACCGTAAATCGTAAATCGTACACCAACGTTATGTCCATCAATCAGCAGGAAGTCCAGCAACTCAGCCATCTTGAACTGCTTGCCAGGCAAGTGGTGGAAGGATTTATAACCGGTCTGCACAAAAGTCCTTTTCATGGGTTCAGTGTTGAGTTCGCTGAACATCGTTTGTATAATACCGGTGAACCTACGCGCCACATCGACTGGAAATTATTCGGCCGCACGGAAAAACTTTTCGTGAAGCGATATGAAGAAGAAACCAACCTGCGTTGCCAGATTGTAATCGACAACTCTTCCTCGATGCATTACCCTGAAATAAAGAAGGGAGAAAAAAACCTGCTCAATAAAATTTCTTTTTCCGTTCACTGTGCTGCCGCGATCACGTACATGTTGCGCCAGCAAAGGGATGCGGTCGGGATGAGTGTGTTTTCAGATTCGCTTGAATTTAATTCTCCCGCGAAGTCGAGTTCTGTGCACCACAAATATTTATTCAGTGAGATGGAAAAACTGCTGAGTGAAGGAAGCGCGATGAACCAGCGGAAAACACAGGCGTCTGAGGTTCTTCACCAGATTGCCGAATCCATTCACAAGCGTTCGATGATCATTATTTTCAGCGACATGATGGAGACGAACGACAATCACCGGGATGAATTGTTCGGCGCCTTGCAGCATTTGAAGCATAACAAGCATGAGGTCATCCTGTTTCATGTGGTGGATAAGCAAAAGGAAGAAGAGTTCGATTTTGATAACCGTCCTTACCTGTTTGTGGATGTGGAAACGGGGGAGCAGGTAAAGGTTCACTCGAACGAGGTGAAGGAGAGTTACATTCGGTCGATGTCAACGTTCAAGAAAGAATTGAAAACCAAGTGTGCCCAATACCGGATTGATTTTGTAGAAGCGGATATTCACGCGGGATACAGGCAGGTTTTGTTACCGTATCTCATTAAGCGTGAGCGGATGAGCTGAATTTCTTTTTAATGATTTTGTCAGAAGGAAAAATAATCTATTTTTGCACTCCCAATTCTAAAACAGAGTTCAGTAATTTGGCTGGTTAGAGTATCCCGCTTATGGCGGGAGGGTCGAAGTTCGAGTCCCGTCCGGACCGCTAAAGAGTAAAGTTTGTCGTTCTTAAATAGATGTTAAATATGGTTCGGTAGTTCAGTTGGTTAGAATACCTGCCTGTCACGCAGGGGGTCGCGGGTTCGAGCCCCGTCCGGACCGCCAATTAGCAAACAAAGTATATAAAACCGCTTAAAATCTATGATTTTGGCGGTTTTTTATTTAAATCTGACACCAAAACATTCAAATCTTCGCAAAGTGTATTACACCTATTCGGTTACCTAATCGAATAGCGTAATTTTGGTAACCGAATGGCTCACAACCGCTTGATATTCAGCAAGTTACGAGCAAATTCATTCTCAATCAAAACCGAAACGATTTTTATCGCTTATTCGGTTACCAAAACATCAAACACAATGCAAACAAATCAAACATTTTCAGTCCTTTTTTGGGTAAACCGCCACAAGAGCAGAAAAGGTGAAGCTCCAATCTAT
>JAYVZS010000071.1:0-12575 GCA_043783155.1 Bacteroidota bacterium
AACGGACCTTCAAATTCGGGCAACTTTATTTCAAAAATTTTCTCCACTTTCCATGCATGAATTACCGTTCAAACATAAGAAAAATTTCCGAAAGAATCTTCCGAAAAAAATTTCTATCATTACATACTTATTTCTATAAATCGGTTGGATTCCAGAGGTTCACAGCTCATCCGGCAGAACCTTGAGAATGACTTTATTCAGATGAAAAAAATTTATTACCTCGGCTCCTGCACGACCTGCCAGCGAATACTGAAAGAACTGAAACCGGGAAAAGAGTTTAGCATGCAGGATATAAAAATGGAAAAAATCACGACTTCGCAAATCGATGAAATGAAAAAATTAGCCGGTTCGTATGAAGCGCTTTTCAGCCGTGTCGCTTTAAAATACAGAAGCATGGGATTAAATACCATGAAGCTGGATGAAAAAGAGTATCGCAAATACATTCTGGAAGAATATACTTTTTTGAAACGGCCAGTCATCATCATCGATAAGGAAATTTTTATCGGCAACTCTCCGAAAACGGTTACTACCGCAAAAGCTGCGATGCATCCATGAACAAAGTCCTGAAAGCTCACCTTTCGCTGCTCACAGCAAACGTGATTTATGCTGCCAGTTTTACGATTACTAAATACGTAACTCCCGAACACATCAAACCATTCGGACTTGTGCTGCTGAGAGAATTAGGCGCGACACCATTGTTCTGGATCACAGGATTCCTTTTCATCAAAGAAAAAACTGAACGAAGCGACATTCCGAAACTGATGCTTCTCGGCATTTGCGGAGTTGTAATCAACCAGCTTCTTTTTATCAAAGGACTCAGCATTACTTCGCCCATCAGCGCTGCCATCATGATGATTACAACACCGATTCTCGTTTTACTGATTGCCGGATTACTCATCAAAGAAAAAATTACGCCGATCAAACTCTCTGGTGTCTTTATCGGTTTTGCAGGAGCCGCCTTGCTGATGATGGTTTCGCATCACTCTCCGACGAACAGCGACAATGCTTTCGGCGATTTTCTTATTTTTATCAACGCACTTTCATGGGGAACTTACCTCGTACTGGTTAAACCGTTCATGAAAAAATATCACACGATTACCATTCTGAAGTGGGTGTTTTTGTCGGGGTTGATCATCGTTTTACCATTCGGATACAAAGATCTTTCAGATGTTCAATGGAGCCAGTTTACAAACGACATTTGGTTCTTCACCATTTTTGTTGTGGTTGCTACTACTTTTTTTGCTTATCTGCTTAATGTATATGCGCTGAAAGCATTGAGCCCGTCGGTGGTAAGCGCTTACATATACCTGCAGCCATTTCTCGCCACCGTTATTGCCCTGGCAGCAGGCAGTGATAAACCCGATTGGATAAAGGTTCTTTCGGCATTGCTTATTTTCACCGGTGTGTACTTAGTGAGCCGATCAAGAAAAACTTCTACTTTAGAAACTGTTTAAAATTTATCACTATTGTCCGGGGAATGTTTTTTGTCGCTTTGAATATGCCGTCACCATTGGTTTCTGCCTTATTGACCTCACCCCAACCCCTCTGCGAGGGAGAGGGGCTAATCCCTGCTATCGGTAGATGTTTCAAGAGGTGAGTATCTTTTTTGTCGGACAGTAGTGAAAATTTATCTTATACTTTGTTTATGTGTTTTTTTTGGTTGCTACTTTCTCCGTATTTCTTGCCGTGGTTGCTCTACTATGGCTTCCAAACACGTCGTTGCCTCACTCAAAAATACGCTATAAGCATTTTTACAATATAAATTAAAACCGTTTCTTATAAAATAAAATTAATTTTGTCACATTATAAAAAACTCTTTAATTATGATTCGTTCGATGACAGGTTTCGGAAATGCAGTTGCAGAATCAGGCAGCAAGACCATTACAGTTGAAATAAAATCCGTCAACAGTAAATTTTTTGATCTCTCTTTGAGACTTCCTTCCGCATACAAAGACAAAGACCTGGAACTTCGTTCAGAATTGGCGAAGGACCTCGAGCGGGGAAAAGTGGATGTCAGCATTGTTCTTGATTCACCGGATTCACCGAAGAAGACTTCTATCAATACTACTTTGGTAAAAGCATACCACGAAGAACTGAAATCATTGAGTGAAGACCTCAAGCTGAATACAACGGATTATCTCGGGTTGATTTTAAAATTGCCTGAAGTATTGAATACAGATAAAGCAGTGGCCGACCCGGAAGAGTGGAATCAAATGAGAAGCACATTGAGCAAAGCGCTTGAATCATTTCAATCATTCAGAAAAAAAGAAGGCGAGTCGATTGAAAAAGATCTGAAAGAACGCAACAGGCAAATCGAATTGCGGTTAAAAGAAATTGAAAAACTCGAGCCCAACAGGATTACGGCATACCGGAAAAAATTAACAATGAGTCTGGAAGAATTTATCCAGTCGAACAACATCGATCGTAATCGTTTTGAACAGGAGTTGATTTTCTACATTGAGAAGATTGATATCTCTGAAGAAAAAGTACGATTGCGCACCCACTGCGAATACTTTCTGAAAACCCTGACGGAATCGACTTCGAACGGAAAAAAATTGGCCTTTATCACACAGGAAATCGGCCGTGAAATAAATACCATCGGATCAAAAGCAAACGATGCCGACATTCAGAAATTAGTTGTTGAAATGAAAGATGAGCTTGAAAAAATCAAGGAGCAAATTCTGAACGTATTATAAAACAATGCAAGGCAAACTCATTTTATTCTGTGGCCCTTCGGGAAGTGGTAAAACGACCATTGTGCATCACCTGTTGAAAAACAATCCACGTCTCGCTTTTTCTGTCTCTGCTACAACGCGCTCTAAACGGGAAACCGAAACAAATGGAATAGATTATCATTTTTTATCTATTGAAGAGTTTAAAGAAAAAATCAACTGCGATGAATTCGTTGAGTGGGAGGAAGTTTATCAAAACGGATACTACGGAACACTGAAAGAAGAAATAGAAAAAATCTGGAAACAAAATAAAGTAGTCGTGTTTGATGTGGATGTGGAAGGCGGACTAAAGATCAAAAAAAAATTCGGAGCGGAGATGCTGGCTGTTTTTGTAATGCCACCATCCGTAGATGATTTGTTCAAACGACTGCATGCACGCGAAACTGAAACCGCTGAATCATTAAAGACACGCATTGCCAAATCGGAACATGAACTGACATTTGCATCTCACTTCGACAAATTGCTGATCAACGACGACAAACAAAAGGCATGTGAAGAAGCGCAGAAATTAGTTAACGAGTTCCTGAAATAATTGAGTTACCACCTATGAATATTCAGTTTCGGATTTTAAATTGCGAATTAATCCGAAATTTTAAAATTTGCAATCATGAAAATTGGTTTATACTTCGGCTCCTTTAATCCCATTCACAACGGCCATCTCATTGTGGCCGGTTACATGTATGAGTTTACAGACCTGGAGCAGGTGTGGCTGGTTGTGTCGCCGCACAATCCGTTGAAAGCGCCGCAAACGTTATTACAGGATTATCATCGTTTTGCAATGGCAAAAATCGGAATCGGAAGTAACCGAAAGCTGAAAGCATCTGACTTCGAATTCAAACTTTCAAAGCCGAATTATACGATCAACACGCTCATGAAATTACGGGAACAATTTCCGCAGCATCAGTTTGTCATCATCCTCGGCACCGATACACTTGAAACTTTTACGAAGTGGAAAGACTATGAACAGATTCTTGAAAATTATGAGTTGTATGTGTATCCTCGTCCTGAAAGTTCTGGCGGTGAACTGATGACTCATCCTCATGTAAAAAAAATGGACGCACCGATGATGGAAATTTCAGCGAGCTTTATCCGTGAAGCGATCCGAAATAAAAAAGATGTGCGTTACATGATGCCTGAAAGTGTCTCGAATTATATTGAAGAAATGCATTTTTATGAACGGTGATTTTTAGTTTCCCTATCAAGAAAATATTTATTGATGCTTAGTGTTTCTAAGTGCTCTTAGTGTCTCAGTGGAAAAAAAAATATAACCACTAAGAGCACTCGTAGTAAAAATTTGATAGACGAATTTTAACAACTAATAAAAAAAGTTGAATTACTCTACCGTCACCGACTTCGCTAAATTCCTCGGCTGATCAACATTGCAACCGCGAAGTACGGCAATGTGATAAGAAAGCAGTTGTAAGGGAATAACGGAAACCAACGGAACTAATATATCATCCACCTCAGGGATTTCGATCACGTAATCAGCGAGATTTTTTACCACGTCATCGCCTTCGGTTACAATGGCAATCACAATTCCTTTGCGGGCTTTTACTTCCTGAATGTTGCTCACCACTTTTTCGTACGAACCATTTTTGTTGGCGATAACCACAACCGGCATGTTTTCGTCAATGAGAGCAATTGGTCCATGTTTCATTTCTGCGGCAGGATATCCTTCAGCATGAATGTAGGAAATTTCTTTCAGCTTCAACGCGCCTTCCAATGCGACAGGAAAACCATAGCCACGTCCGAGGTAAAGAAAGTTACGTACGTTTTTAAATTTAGCCGCTAACTTTTTTACAATCTCATCGGTCTTTAATGCTTTTTCAACCTTCGCCGGAATGCCTTCAAGTTCATTGAGCAACTGATGAAACCGTGAATCGGTAAGCGTACCCCGATGCCGTGCAATCTGCAACGCGATCAGTGTAAGCACAGCAACCTGTGCCGTAAAAGCTTTTGTTGATGCGACTCCTATCTCCGGTCCGGCATGCGTGAACGCACCGGCATGTGTGGCTCTCGGAATAGAAGAACCTACCACATTACAAACACCGAAAATAGTGGCGCCTTTTGATTTTGCCAGTTCGATGGCGGCTAATGTATCGGCTGTTTCGCCTGACTGCGAAATAGGAATTACAATATCATCTTCATAAATAACAGGGTTGCGGTAACGGAACTCCGATGCATATTCAACTTCAACAGGAATACGTGCAAGATCTTCGATCAGGTATTCAGCAACCAAACCGGCATGCCACGAAGTACCGCAACCGATAATCAGGATGCGTTTGGCGTTGGCGAATTTTTTTTCATACTCAGCAACGCCGCCCAACCGCAGGAATCCTTTCTTTGCGTCTATTCGTCCCCGCATACTGTCCCAGATGGATCGCGGTTGCTCATAAATTTCTTTGAGCATGAAGTGATCATAGCCGCCCTTCTCCATCATCTCCAGTTTCATCTCCAGCTCCTGTATGTAAGGATGTTTCTCTTCGTTCTCAATTGTTTTAATGACGAGGTTTCCATTCTTGATAATCCCTACTTCACCATCGTTCAGGTAGATAACATTATTGGTGTATTCAACAATCGGTGTTGCATCGGAAGCAATAAAGTATTCTCCTTTTTCTTTTCCGACACCAATTACAATCGGGCTTCCCTTGCGGGCGCATATCAGTTCAGTGGGATGATCCTTTGAAAGAATGACGATGGCATACGCACCGATCACTTCACCAAGAGCAAGACGAACAGATTCTTCGAGTGAAACATTTCCGTTCTCGTAAATATCTTCAACAAGATGAATGAGTACTTCGGTATCGGTATCGCTTGTAAACTCATGCCCGCGTTTTTTTAATTCCGCTTTTAAAGAAGCATAATTTTCTATGATACCATTGTGAATGATGGCGAAATTTTTTGACTGAGAAAATTGAGGATGAGCATTGCGGTCGTTCGGTTCACCGTGTGTTGCCCACCGTGTGTGACCCATACCGATATGGCCGGCTACATCTTTGTTTTTCGTGAACTCAATCAGCTCACTTACTTTTCCGGCCTTCTTATACACTTTCAGTTCACTGTTCAGAATGGCAACTCCGGCGCTGTCGTAACCACGATATTCAAGTCGTTGCAATCCTTTTATAAGGATGGGATATACGTCCCGTTTCCCGATGTAAGCAACTATTCCACACATGGTGATGCAGGGTTAATGAAGTTTGGTATAATACAAATGCAGTTTCATCGGGTAACTCTGATTTTTTCCGCTGGCAATCACAACCCGGTTGGCTTCAATACTGGCGGTAGGTTGGCGAATAATCAGGTAAAAACCAAAGTTGCTTATTTTACCATTTAAAATATGCTGTAAATGCCGACCGATATTGAACCTGTAAGTATTATAGGTTGAATTATAATATCCGCCAAAATCAGCCAGGCCTTCAAAATTGTTATAGTCAGCCAGAGTAAATGAAACTCCGGCCGAATTAATTGCAACCAGGAATATTCTTGACGGAGGAAGATACCCGGCTGTAGAACCGGATTGTATTGTGATGTCCAGCTCGGCTTTGTTAATCAGGATACTTCCCGAATCAATAAAACTGTTCAGGTAAGGAATTGTAATTTTTGTTTTCACACCTGACATCGCCTGTATGTAGTTCACCGAGTCGCCGCTTGAAGATGAGAGCAATTGGCTCGCTACAGAAGTGCCGGCATAAAAATGTTGTTGATTGTTCACTTTAACTCCGGTTGAAAAACTAAAGTCGTATGTTTTGGATGTCGTATCATTCGCGGCAGATATTTTTCTGAAGTATAACGTTAGCTTCGAATTCGAATTGTTATACAGATTAAAATAAGAGATGGCTCCTCTTCCATATCCGAATTCAGGATCAGTTTTCAGATACAATCCCTTGAAGTACTTAACCCAGGAATTGTTATCGGAATAAGCCGATTGACCGTTTAATGAAACAAGCTCGGACGCAAGTGCTTTTGAAAGTGGAATTCTTAATGCTGAACCGTTGTTCGGCTGCGGTTTAAACCTGAAGTTATCTGAAAGATCATTGAAGGCATCAACCGAAAACGTTTTGTTTGTATAATATGTACTGTCATACATGTCTTCATTCATTCTATACACATGAAGCGTTTGCGTTGTATTAGTATCTCCGTAATAACCGGCATACGCCATCGATAGAATCAGCGAATCAGCAATGAGAATGTCAGTGGAAGATCCAAGAGTAGGAGAAAGTCCAAGCATTACCTTTGTATAGAAACCGGCATCACTTCTTCCGAAAACCGGATCGGTATAACTGCCAAGTAATTGATAAATAAGGAAACTGCCCGTCAATGAATCTTCCTTTACGGTGGTGGTTATTAGAGTAGCGGTATCCGCCTGAATAACTAAAAGCTGATCGGCTGTTGGCTGAACTTCAAGACCTAACTCTTCCGGATCTTTACAGGCAGGAAGAAACAGCGTATAAAGCGACAGCAATAACGCTGTTAAAAAATATTTCCTGCTCAATATTGCGCAGGAAATATTTCTATGTATATGTAAAATTTGATTTCGGATTTTCCCGGAAAATTCTTTTGAAGAAATTCCGGAAGAAAATGTTTTCCCCATATCAGTCAACAAGAACGGCAGATTCCTGTTCTAAGATTTCATCATAAAAAGCAGAATATGAATCCACGAAAGTGCCTTCTTCATCAACCGGCTTATGAGCAAGAACCGGTTTATTTACTTTCTTCAGATAATTGTCAATAGCTGTGTGTTTATCAGGACTTCCCTTGATCACAGCGTCACTCATTTTCAGTGCAGCAAGACTAATGTTTACCATCGTGGGATCTTTGAAATGCTTCAGTTCGTCAGCGGTAATTCCATCCATCTTCAGTTTCTTGGTAATCGCCGGGCTAAACGTCTCTTCCATATCCTGGTGATAATGTGAATACACAACTTTTGAATTCTTAAACATCGGGTCATCTTTGTAACTGGTCTTTACAAAAAACGGAATGAGACTGGTCATCCAGCCGTGGCAATGAATAATATCCGGCGCCCAACCTAATTTCTTAACCGTTTCAAGAACACCGCGGCAGAAAAAGATCATTCGGTCTTCGTTGTCTTTGAAGAATTTTTTCTTCGCATCATGAAAAACCATTTTACGTTGAAAATATTCTTCGTTGTCAATAAAATAAACCTGCATACGAGCACTCTGAATCGATGCTACTTTAATAATAAGCGGATGATCTGAATCATCAATGATCAGATTCATTCCTGACAATCTGATGACTTCGTGTAATTGATTTCTTCTCTCGTTAATAAGTCCGAATCGAGGCATAAAAGTTCGGATTTCTTTCCCGCTTTCCTGAATTCCCTGCGGCAACTGACGTGCAACTTTAGAAATTTCTGTAACTTCAAGGAACGGCATTATCTCCTGGGAAACAAACAAAACTTTTGATTTTTTCATTGATAGGGATTTGGGATTAGGCATGCAAAGATAGGAAATTAACCCCATTGCCCAAAGATATTAACAACAAACTCTGTCGATCCCTGCTTTATGGGAACGGAAAAGAAAGAAAGATAATATTGTAATTACCTGATAATAAAAGTATAAGCCATTTTTTTGATGAGTTAAAAAATTACTTTGAAGGGTTTTGATATTTAATATTCATATTTGACGAGAATTCCTAGAAGAATGGTCGTTTTTGATAAGAAGGTAGACTTAATCGCTGCTCTTGCCGAAAAAAGAGCTTCCCAAATGAAAATCGGGTTTGTTCCGACCATGGGAGCTTTGCATCCCGGACATATTTCGTTAATAGAGCTGGCAAAAAAGGAAAACGACTTAGTGGTCGTCAGTATTTTTGTGAACCCGACCCAGTTTAACAACCCGGATGATCTCAAAAACTACCCAAGAACAATTGAATCGGATACAAAACAGCTGGAAAGTGCTCATACTGACATCCTTTTTTTTCCATCGGTCGAAGAAATGTACCCATCGAATGAGGCAGATAATAAAGTATACGATTTTGGAGCTCTTGAAACCGTGATGGAAGGAGTACATCGTCCCGGACATTTTAAAGGAGTGGCTCAGGTGGTTTCAAAACTTTTCAATATCGTGAATCCGGATGTGGCTTATTTTGGAGAAAAGGATTTTCAGCAGCTTTCTATTATTCATGAGTTGGTAAAAAAGATGAATTCAGGAATTAAGATTATCGGTTGCCCGACTGTTCGCGAAAGCGATGGGTTGGCGATGAGCTCCCGAAATAAACTACTGACTTCAGCAGAAAGAAAAGAAGCGGCAACGATTTCCAAAGCGTTGTTTTTTACGCGGGATAAAAAGAAAGAATATTCTGTCGCGGCTATCAAACAAAAAGCAATTGACATGATAGAGTCTTCCGGTATGATGACAGTTGAGTACCTGGAAATTGCTGATGAAACATTACAACCTGTTTCCAATTGGACATCCAAAAATCCTTTGAGATGTTTTACAGCTGTGAGATTGGGAAAAGTCAGGCTGATTGATAATATCGCTCTAAATAACAATTCCTGAAAATTCAAGTATTTCCTTTGCGTTCTTTGCACCTCTGCGTGAAAAAATTCTCTCGCAGAGGTGCAAAGAACGCAAAGTGTCTCATCTGAGATCAACGTTGCCCAATACTGAAAATCATTGTACGTTTACAAACGAAATGCAGATACAGATTTTAAAATCGAAAATTCATCGTGTAACTGTTACCGAAGCTGATTTGAATTATGTCGGCAGCATTACCATCGACGAAGAGTTGATAATTGCCGCCAACATGATTGAGAATGAAAAAGTAGATGTGCTGAATGTAAACAACGGAGAACGTTTCGAAACCTATATCATCAAAGGGAAAAAAGGAAGCGGACAGATTTGTTTGAATGGTCCTGCCGCACGAAAAGTTGTAGTTGGAGATATTGTCATTGTCGTTTCGTATGCTGCGATTGATTTTGAAGAAGCCAAAAAATTTAAGCCGACCATTATTTTTCCGGATGCTGCAAATAAGCTTACCAGGTAATCACATTGAAGAAAAAACTATTTTCCATCCTTCAGTTCATTGCCTTGCTGGCAATCGGCATCACATTGATGTGGTTGGTGTTCCGGCATGAGGATCCGAAAAAAATCTGGAGCGACATTACCTCTGCTGATTATCGCTGGGTAGGATTTTCACTTTTCATTTCACTCATCGCCTATACTGTTCGTGCAATCCGCTGGAAAATGCTGATCGTGCCGCTTGGCTACAACCCGAAGTTAAGCAACACATTTTACGCGATGATGGTGGGTTACCTCGCCAACCTTGCTTTGCCACGGTTAGGAGAAATTACAAAATGCGGAGCATTGAATCGTGCAGAAAAAATTCCAATCGATAAACTAATCGGAACGGTGATTGTTGAACGCGTCGTGGATGTGATTTCACTCTTATGTTGTTTGATCATTTCCGCGTTTCTTGAATGCGACCGCATCACATCTTTCCTCAGTATCTACCTTTTTAAACCGATGAACGAAAAATTCGGAGGACTGCTTCATTCAACAACCGTTCTTGCTGTTGGTGTTACGGGAATTGTTTTAATCATTGTTTTGTTGCTTGTATTCCGAAAAAAAATAATGCAGTCGAAGTTCATTAAAAAAATCCGCGGGCTTGCTTCTGGATTAATCGAAGGACTTCGCTCAGTGAGAAAAATGAAAAACAGCGGACTCTATATATTCCTGACGGCATTCATGTGGACGCTATACATGCTCACTTCCTACGTCTGCTTTTTTTCACTCCCCTCGACCAACCATCTCGGAATATCCGCTGGTATATTTATTTTGGTTGCAGGAGGATTCGGTATGTCGGCGCCGGTGCAGGGTGGTATCGGGGCGTTTCATTTCATTGTAAAGGAAGCGCTCACGATGTACAATGTTCCGGAGACCGATGGATTGGTGTACGCCACTGTTGTTCATGGTTCGCAGACGATCTTCGCTATTTTACTTGGATTTCTTTCCCTCATACTTTTATATTTCTCCAGAAGAAAAACGAACAATGCAATCACTTGAAATTATCCGGTCGAAAATTTTTGACGCTGAAAAACTGAAGTGGCAATTGGCTGTGTGGAAGTTCCGGTCGGAGAAAATTGTTTTTACAAACGGGTGCTTCGACATACTTCACCTGGGTCACATCGATTACTTAGCCAAAGCCGCCGATGAAGGAAGTAAATTAATCGTTGGTGTAAACACCAACGCCTCCACGTCAAAATTAAAAGGACCGCATCGCCCGATCAACAATGAAGAGCAGCGTTCCATGATTCTTGCATCTCTTCATTTCGTGGATGCCGTTATTTTATTTAATGAACCGACTCCGTATGAATTGATAAAACTCGTACAGCCCGATATACTCATCAAAGGCGGCGACTACAAACCAGAAGCCATCGTAGGTTACGACATTGTTACCGCCCGCGGAGGACAAGTAAAGACAATTGACTTTTTGCCGGGGTATTCTACAACGTTGATTGAGGAGAGGATCAGGAAGGGTGGGAAATGAAATTTGGACTTAATTGTTGCGTTGACGGATCAGACGTAGCACGCACCGCACAAAAGGCTTTTGGATGCTACGCCCAGCGGGAAGTGAACTTTCTATTGGCGTGAAAATAAAAATTACATAATTAACCTTATCTTTCAAGAGTGATTAAAACGTAAACAGATACACATGAAAAAAATTTCAATCGCAATCGTTGCCGGTTTATTGATTTCAGGCTCTTCTTTTCCCCAGATGGGAGGCGCGAAAATGGAAGACCTAAAGAAAATACAATCACGAACATTGCTTGTTGTTCTTGAAGAACCCGAGAAAAAATTATTGGATAAACTTAACCCCGAAGAGCAGGCGAACTATCAGAAGGACATTGCAGATTACAATGTAAATATAAAATCAGCGATTGCTCACTGCTGGAAATTCACTGAACAGGTGGAATATAGAAACAGGAGTGAAGTGATAATGCTTATCAAATCAAAAGATAAAAAATCTGCATACCTTGAGTCTTCCAAATACAAGGAAAATTTTGCAACACCAGCTACCTTCCGGGCTACTTTTAACAGAAAAGATATCAAAGACAAACCCAATCTGGCAATGCCGATGGGTGATATTTATAAAGTGAGTGAATTAGATATCCGGCTTTGTGATGACAATCCGCTTAGTCCGCCTGTTTACGGCCAGTTTATGCTGAATGTTTTTCCGAACAAGGCCGACTTGGTTTATGCGTTAAAACAAATACAGATTTATTTCGGGTATCGTCTCAAAGACATGAGTTATGGGGCTGTATTAAAAGAAGCAAATAAAAACGGGGCAAAATTACCCTCTCTCACCTTGCTGATTGATGAACAGGATACTGAATTGAAAAATGATGAGATCAAAAAAGTATATCCCTATCCTTTCGAATTGGTAAAAAAAGAAAAAATCGATGAGGCTATTCTCAATGCTGATTCAAAATATGCTTTTGCTGCAGTGATCCCAAGCGGTGCCGATAGTTATTTATTCGAAGTCTATGATGCTGCCGAAGAACTGGAACTGGCGCGCTCTGCTCCTGACCAGAATACCGGTATCTCCTTCGGTGGTGGATTACTGGATGAAGTGAAGGACCTGACAAAAAATAAACTCAAGAAAGATCACTTTAAAATCTTTGGTAAGTTTGCTAAGAAGCTGTCTAAGATTGATTGAAACTTTATTTTATTAAAAAAATGGGAGACTCTCTTCGTGATCTTTGTGCGGCCCTTGAGTTTTTGTGGTAAAAATTAAATCAATGAGACTATCGTTTTAGAAACCGCCGCAGGCGGTGCACTGAAACGATTAAGTCGAATTGATCCCGGTAGCGAAGCGTATCGGGAT
>JAYVZS010000072.1:0-12400 GCA_043783155.1 Bacteroidota bacterium
GTGAAGTAAAAAGCGCAACATGTTTCCAATCTTTCAGCGAGTTGTTAAACGCGGTGATGGTTTCGAGATCAAGATGATTGGTCGGCTCATCTAAAATCAAACAGTTTGCATTGGCAAGCATCATTCGCGAAACCATGCAACGGACCTTTTCGCCTCCGCTTAACACATTCGATTTTTTCATTACCTCTTCGCCGCTGAACAACATCTTGCCGAGGAAACCGCGAATGTTGGTTTCGTCTTTGTCCTTTGAAAATTGTCGCAGCCAGTCTATCAGGTTATCATCACCCGCAAAATATTTTGAGTTATCATTCGGAAGATATGATCGTGTAATGGTGCTTCCCCATTTGTGTTCTCCTACATCCGGTTTTTCATGCCCCATGAGAATTTCAAAAAACATAGTGATGGCGCTGTGCTCTTTCGAAAGTATCACCACCTTATCACCTTTCGTCATCGTGAAAGTGATGTTATTGAAATACGGTACTCCATCCGGGGCAGATTTAGCAAGACCTTCCACGTTTAATATCTGATCACCACAATCGCGTTCAGGTTTGAAAATGATACCTGGATACTTGCGGGTTGAGGGTTGAATGTCATCAATCACTAATTTCTCCAATAATTTCTTACGGCTGGTTGCCTGTCTCGACTTAGAAGCATTCGCACTGAAGCGCTCCACAAATTCCTGCAATTCCTTTCGCTTGTCTTCCACTTTTTTATTCTGATCCGAACGTTGACGCAACGCTAACTGGCTTGACTCGTACCAGAACGTGTAGTTACCGGTGTAAAGCTGAATCTTTCCGAAGTCAATATCTGCAACATGTGTGCACACTGCATCAAGAAAGTGACGATCGTGAGATACAACAATTACAGTATTCTGAAAATCGGCTAAGAAATTTTCAAGCCATGTGATGGTTTCCACATCCAGATCATTGGTTGGCTCATCGAGCAATAATATTTCCGGATTGCCGAACAACGCCTGCGCAAGCAAAACACGCACTTTCTCTTTTCCGTTCAATTCGCCCATCAGTTTGTGATGAAAGTCCTCGGTTACGCCTAAACCACTCAGCATATTCGCTGCTTCACTTTCAGCGTTCCATCCTTCCATCTCGGCAAACAAAGTTTCCAGCTCCCCTGCTCTTGCGCCGTCTTCATCACTGAAATTTGGTTTTGCGTAAATGGCTTCTTTTTCTTCCATCACTTTCCACAACATTTTATTCCCCATCATCACCGTTTGTAAAACAGGATATATATCGAATGCAAAGTGATTCTGGCTGAGCACGCTCATGCGCTCGCCCGGCGTGATAAAGATTTCGCCTGTCCCCGGATCAATTTCACCGGAAAGGATTTTCAAAAAAGTTGATTTGCCTGCGCCATTAGCACCGATTACTCCATAGCAATTGCCCGGAGTGAATTTCAGGTTGACTTCTTCAAACAATACACGCTTGCCATACCGCAAGGAAAGATTTGATACTGATAACATTTAACTGATTTTTTGGAGTTGCGAAGGTAAGTCAAAAGTTTCAGTTTAGCAGCATAGCGGATACTCAGATTAAAGAAAACTGATAGCTAATTTTGAAAAATGATTCTGTACAAATGACCTTTTTATTTAAAGCAACTTCTAATGAATAAAAAGTAGCTTCGCAGTTCTTAATTCAATTTTTAGATGAAAGCAATTTTTCTTGTACGAACCGGCAGCCCCGAAAAAGCATTTGAACTTCGAGAAACTGAAATTCCGCAATTTAAGGATAACGAAGTATTGATAAAAACAGAAGGCTTTGGGCTCAACTTCGCCGATATAGTAGCGCGTGAAGGAATGTACAAAGAAACTCCTCCGAAACCCTGTATCATTGGATATGATGTTGTTGGACGAATAACAGGGTGCGGAAACCAGGTGACGAATTTAAAAATCGGAGATCGTGTAGCAGCACTTACACGTTTTGGCGGGTATGCGGAATACGCGGCCACAGATGCAAATGCTGCGGTGATTATTCCTGATTCTTTGACCATAGCAGTAGCGAGTTCTCTTGCAACACAATTTTGCACAGCATATTACAGTGCAGCTATGGCAGCTAATTTAAGGGATGGAGAAAAAGTAATTGTTCACTCAGCGGCAGGTGGTGTAGGCAATGCCTTACTTCAATATGCTATGCACAAAAAATGCGAAGTCATTGCAACAACAAGCTCATCTTCAAAAGTTGGTTTCCTGAAACAACAAGGCGCCATACATGTCATCAATACTTCGGATCAAAATTTTTATGAGGTGGTTAAGAAGATTACACAAGGCAATTATGTGGATGTTATTTTTGACGCCCTCGGCGGAAGTTTCGTCAGCAAAGGAATAAAACTGCTTGCACCCGGAGGAAGAATCGTTTGTTATGGTGCTTCGCAAATGACAGGGACTAATTTATTCAACAAAATAAAAACCGCTTTCCAGTTTGGCTTCTATCACCCCGCACAGTTTATGATGTCTTCAAAATCTCTCATCGGTGTTAACATGCTTCAGATTGCAGATAAACGGCCCTTTATCATTCAAGAGTGCCTTCAGCATGTGATTGAATTATTTAAGGCAGGAATATTTGTTCCATTGGAGGGTACTCTTTTTAACGCAACTGAAATAGCAACGGCTCATCGTTTTCTCCAGGAAAAAAAATCGAAGGGAAAAGTCGCGCTAACGTGGCAATAGTAAAAAATGTTCCGCATTCTCTTTCTACGGCGAAGGTGAATGGTCATTTTTTTACCTTTGTCATGAAAACACTTCTGTTGTTTTACCATTTAAAGTTTCCCGGTTGACGGCAAATGATTATTTATAAAATCTTACCTTAATCTCTCACTACTATGAAACGAATTCTCATTCTTCTTTTATTGAGTACCAGTTTTTCACTGTCGTATGGGCAATACGACAAAAATAAACTGACAACTATCTTAACCAATGGCACCACGAAAGCATGGTCGGTAAAAGGCGTGAACACCAACCCTCCTGAAAAATCGATGACTTTTAACATCAACATGAGCGCGCAGTTACAAAAAGACGATGGAAAAGGAGGAACTGTTTCGCAGTCGGAGAAATGGTCTATCTCTACGAAAGATAATATCCGTTGGTTTATCACACTCGGCAGTCAGCAATATGAATTAGTGATAAGCTATTTAAAAAACGGGAGCCAATACATTAAGCTAACACATCCGGCTGGCGCTGACAAATATGAAATCAGTCTCTTTCCATTAAAATAATATGAACGCATCAAAACTCGAAAAATTTCTTGCTACGTTCGGGCCACTCGTTGGTTTTATCCTTACCGCTGCGGGATTGATAATATCCGCTTCTAATTTCTCGAAAGACCAGAAAAGCAAATCTGCATTGGAATTTAAAAGAGATTTCTGGACCAAGCAATCAGAGATTTATCTAAAAACTTCACAGGCGATTGGAAATATATGCGCCGAGATCAACAAAACAGATCCGGAAGATTTTGATTCCGGCAATTTCACGAAATCGAAAGCCGAGTTCCAGTCTTTGTATTGGGGAGAAATGAATTTCGTGCAGGATTCCATTGTGATCAGTGATATGAAGTCCTTTGATCAATACATCAGCGATTTCAATCCAAAGATCACCGATGTGGACTATCGTCAGACACTGATCAAACTTGGAAATAAAATAATTGTTACCTGCCGGAATTCTTACATGCGATCGTTTGACAACCTTCAACTTGAAACACCCAAGAACGATACAGCCACACGTGTTGTTGTAAAAGACAGTTCAGGACATTTATAATTTTCAAAGACACTAACCGTTATGGCGTGGAAACAGAAACCGGAATTATTTTTCCGTTGAAAAATTTTTGTCCCTCAAGTGCAAACTCCGCGATGTAAGCAGCCATTTCTAATGTGGTTGAAGATGCGATGAACGAAGGAAAAGCGGTTGAAAACATTTCTGTTTGTACAGAACCCAGACAAAGACAATTCACAGCGATGTTCCGGTCTTTCAATTCTTCGGCAAGACATTCCGTTATGCCGACGAGTGCTGCCTTGCTTGAACTGTATGCGGAAAGTCCTTTGAATTTTACACTTCCCTGGAAACCTCCCATGCTGCTGATGTTTACAATGTGATTCTTCCTTCTGTCTTTATCAACTGAAAAAAGCAGCGGAAGCAATTGCTTAATCATATTTACTGCACCGAAAACATTTGTCGCATATACATCGGTCCAGTCTTTCAATGACAAATTTTCAAATGGTTTGTTGATCAGAAGCCCGGCATTGTTAATCAGAATATGAATCTGCCCGCAAGTTGATTTTATCTCTTCGGTTATTTTAATTACAGACTGTTCGTTTGAAATATCTCCGGCAATCACCATCAATTTAGACTGCGGATACGTCAAGATTGATTCCGCTTTCAACTGATCCAGTTTTTCTTTGCTCCTTGACACAACGATCACTTTGTTTGCAGGGTTCGCTGATAATACTAAAGCTATCTGGTAACCTATGCCGCTGCTTGCGCCGGTAATAACAATGTTCATAGTGAATTTAATTAGTGGTTGTTCTAAACTCTGACAAAATAAACAAAATGTTCTTTACCGATTCAACGGGTTGGATTTCTATTGAACAGTTTCTTAACTTTACCACTCAAATAAAAAAAATGAAGCGGATACTAAACATACTTTTAATCTTACTTCCCGGGTTTATCCTGTTTTCAGAAGCATCTGCCCAGGCGCCTTCAATGAAGGAAGATTTCTGGGACAAGGTTTATTTCGGAGGTAACTTCGGATTACAATTCGGGAATCAAACCGTGATAGACATAAATCCCTTGATCGGCTACCGCCTCACAGATAAGTTGTCGGTAGGCACAAGCATCACGTACATTTATTACAAAGTAACAGATCCGTATAACATCTATCCTACTTATTCAACTAATATTTATGGGGCAAGTCTTTTTACACGCTACTTTCTCCTCGAAAATATTTTTGCTCATGTGGAAGGAGAAGTGCTGAATCTTGAGGTGCCCAATTATTTTCTCCATCGTTATGAGAGGCAAAATGTGTTCGGGTTTTATGTGGGAGGCGGATACCGGCAGGAAATAGGAGATCGTTCATCTCTCAATATCATGCTTTTGTATAACCTGAACCAGGACCGCAATTCGCCTTATCAGAATCCGATTATCAGGATCGGATTTGGATTCGGAATATAAAATTATTTCAGTCGCTGACTTTAATAAACGGAAGAGCTCCAAATGTTTTTATATCGAATCCGTATTTTATCATGTTGAAATAATCCTGCTGAGGTAAATAATAAATTTCGTAACCCTGCTCGATACGTTTCAAAAGATTTTCGCGGCTTTCATAATCTGTAAACTCCAGCATTTTTTTTGACGAATCTGTTTGCGCAATCGCGACCTGTGTGTACCATCGCCCGCAGATGAACAATGTTTTTTTATGAATCGTATCAAGCGCATGAAGAAATCGATCAGAAAAATTCAATGCATTTACCCTTTGCGACTGGTATGAAATCACAGGACCTTTCGCAGGATCAAATACGAGATCTTCGCCGGAAGCATGAAAGTTTATAGCGAGAAATGACTGAGAGGGCGCATCCGTTTTTTCGGCAGGAGCGACAGAGGCAAAGAAGGGCGCCACAATTAAAGTAACTGCGAAAAAAGTAAATGCGCGGTCGTACAGGTATTTCCCGAAAACCAGTATCACAAACGGAACGATGGGAATGAGGTATCCCGCTTCCATTGGTAATTTCAGGAATGCGATAATGTAAAGATCGATGGCGATGAGCCAGGCAATCACATATTTCTCATTAACTGCCCTGGGAAATAAATATTTCCTGAATTTCGGTTTCGCAGGAATCAAAAGCAGACAGGTCGCAATTATTAACCCGATAGAACCAACCACTCCCCACACTTCAACTGACAGTTTAAAGAGCACTTTCAGGATGGGTGGATACGGAACATCGAAGTAGGTAAAGAACTCACTACCGTATTTGAGAAAAACAGGCAGAAATAACAATCCACCAACCACACATGAAGATAGAACAAGTTTTAAAATGCGTATGATATTTTTCTTCGCGCCGTCCGTCTGCGAAATCATAATGGCAAATGGTAACAACATGGCGCCGGAAGTAATGCGGCATCCGATGGCAATCCCCAGAAACAATCCGGCGAGTGCGGGTTTCACTTTCACAACAAAATACAATGCAATCAGGATAAAAGCGAGCGCCCATGTATAATCAATGCAGGTAGTTGAATGAATATATATGACAGGAACAGCAGCGAGCGCGAAGCTGGCGAGAAAGACATCTTTGAAACGTAACGCTTTTAATGTGTAGGCAAAAAATAAAAAACCTACCGTGCTGATAATCGTTGATAGTAAATTCAACGCGACGTAACCACCGTTGTAAAAAAGAGAACAAATGAACTCATGAACCGGGTAGCCCGGAAAACGTGACACTTCATAGACTCCGGATTCAGAAATATGCTTTGCTGTAATCGCTACTTCCCAGCAATCGGGATCCAGTCCATATCCTGAAAAAAGAAACGGAACCCTGGAAAGAAGCACCACTGCTACAAAAGCAATGTATTGGGAGGATTCGTTTTTAAATATTTTTTTCACGTTAAATTAAAAATTTACTATGCGCCCGTTTGTTACTACGATTCATTGATTTCGAAAATAATCTACCGGGATGGTAATCGTGAATCCGACCCATCTTTATTTCTTCCCTAAAATGATCAAGTAATTTTTATGTCCCTGATATTAGAAATCAGTTTTATTTCTTCCTTTCAAATATCCTCCAATAATTATTTTCACACAAAAAAAATTAACATTGTTATACCAAACGGTTGGTGAGGTTGGTGAACAAACGATAATTGTCAGTCAATGGGATTTAGTGCACTCATGAATTGTATAATGTGTTGCGAATATTGTTGAACAAACGGAGTTGGATGCACCGGCGATCGTTTTCTTGGATCAGGTAAAATGGCCGCGATAAGTGCAGCTTCTCTCACGGATAATTTTTTCGCCGGCTTGTGATAATATTCCTGTGCAGCGGCTTCCGCTCCGTAAATGCCGTCACCCACTTCAATTACGTTCAGGTACACTTCCATAATTCTTTCCTTGCTCCAGAAGACTTCAATCAGAAACGTGAAATAGACTTCAAAACCTTTCCTGACCCAGCTGCGCGCGGGAAACAGAAAAACATTTTTAGCTGTTTGCTGGCTGATAGTACTGGCACCACGCAGCTTTTTCCCCTTGTGCTTTGCATTGTATTCCTGCGCTTTCCTGATCGCTTTAAAATCGAACCCATTGTGTTCGGCAAAATTCTGGTCTTCGGCAGCCATGACAGCCAGCGACATCGTCACCGAAATCTGATCGAAAGATTTCCAGTTTTTTTTCAGTTTGATTTCTTTGCCATCTAATTTCTGCTGCACACACCGGATCACCATTAAGGGAGTAAAAGGAATCGGGACGAAACGAAAAAAAATAACAGAAGCAATACTCAATATGAAAAACCATTTGGTGATTTTCCAGAGAATACGAGGAAGTTTGCGGAAGAAATTTTTCACTGTTAAAAGTTGAACGTTTAATTTGCAAAGTTGTTCGATTGACTGAACATTTAGAAACTGCTTAAACTTAAACTTTTTACCTTTCCTGATCTTCTCCTTCTTCAACAGGCGCATCTTTCTTCCCTGCCTTTACCGTAAAATTTTTGTTGATCCTATGTCCTTTACCATCGGCGAGTTCAACAGAATAATTTCCGGCGATGAGATAATATTTTTTGTTGTCGGCCTGCTTTACAAAAACTGTTTTACCTCTTTTTTTATCCGTGAAAGATTTTTCAAACAACTTCACAACAGAAGAATCTATTTCAAGATTGTAAGAAAGATAGTTCAGGCCTGCTTCTGAAGAATCATGAAATGAATAAAGCTGCAACCCTTTTTCTGATTTAATGCTGATCGTTGTTATATGTTTTTCCTTTGAGTAATACGGAATCGTCATATCAGAGCCGGCTACAGACTCATCAAACGAATTCGTTTTCTTTCCGCGGTTCTTATTAAACACAGGATTTGAAATATCAAAAACATACAATGGTTTTTGTAAAAGAGAATCCGTGAGTTGTTGCAATTCGGCAAGTGAAGCAATGTAAATGGATCTGCCGTGGGTACCCAACACAATTTCATTGTCGCGCGGATGTATCACAAGATCATGAACGGGCACACGCGGCAACGCTCCGTTCATCGCCATAAAAGATTTTCCTTTGTTGAGAGAAACGTACAATCCGTTGTCGGTGCCGACATACACGATGTTTTCATTCTTTGTATCCTCCTTTACGATGTTGATTGGTTCTGAAGGAAGATCGTTGCCCAATTGTTTCCACGTGTCTCCGTAATCTTCAGACATAAAAAGATATGGTTGGAAATTATCGTTGCGGTAACCATTCAGGGAAGCATACACTCTTCCTTCTTTAAAACCGGAAGCATTAACTCGGCTTACATACAAGCCCTGTGGAAGTTGATCAGAAATCTTTTTCCATGTGTATCCGTCATCTTTTGATAACCAGACGAGACCATCATCGGTTCCAAGAAAAATCAATCCGAATTTTAACGGAGATTCAGAAATGGTTGTGATCGTATTAAAAGGAACATCACCTTTCTTATCATGCATCGTAAGATCATCGGAAAGTGTGAGCATGTCTTCACCTTTGTTCATGGAACGATGAAATCGGTTCGTGCCCATGTACAGAATATCCTGGTTGTGACGCGAAAGCCAGATTGGTGTCTGCCAGTTGAAACGATAATTCGCTTCACCTACATTATTTTTCGGTTTGATGTCTTTATCGTTGCCGTCATTTTTATTCACCCTGGAATAATATCCGAACTGGGAACCGGTATAAACCGTTGCATTGTCGCGCGTGTCAATCTGGACCTGCATACCATCTCCGCCGCCAATTCTTTTAAAAGGATATTGTCCTTCCTGCAACCATGATTTATTTTCGCCATTTGTGGAAGGACCTGTCCATACACCATTATCCTGCAAGCCGCCATATACATTGTAAGGTTTTTCCATGTCTACTCCCACCGAATAAAACTGTCCGACAGCGGGTGTGTTTGCTTTGAACCAGTTCTTTCCATCATCATACGAGATGTTGAGTCCGCCATCATTTCCAATAATCATGTGTCCGTCTTTTTTTGTACTCATCCACACGGTATGATGATCGCCATGTGTGTTGTCGCCGTCAATGGATTTGAAAGTTTTACCTCCATCGGTCGACATCAGCAATGGCAGACCACAGATCACAATCTTATCCGGATTAAAAGATGAAACAAAAATTTTTCCAAAGTAATAACCATAGGTGTAAGATAGGTTGTGAAGATCATCGGTGTTTACTTTTTTCCAGGAAACTCCTTCGTCTTCACTTTTATAAACTTCTGCGCCGATGATGGGTGTGTCAAACAAAGCATTGTTAGCGTCGTTGAGATAAGCAACTACATCATTCGGTTGAATTGAATCTTTTTTTATCAAATTTTTTACAACAGATGAAGAATATTTTTCGGGAAAGCTATGATGCCGTAAAAAATCATTCAGTTTTTTTTCGTCAAGCTTCAGAAAATTTTCTTTTGAAATATCTTTCATATCTTTTATCTCGATTACAGATGTATCCTTCGTTGCATCTTCCTTTTTGTGAGATTGGTTGTCGAGAATTGCGTAGATGATTTTTGAGACCTCACCCCCGACACCTCTTCCAGAGAGGGGAGAAGAAACTGCAACTCCAATTCTTCCAACGCCATCACCCTGGGGAAATCCGGATCCTTCTTTCGTCAGCAACGACCATTTCTCTCCACCGTCAACACTTTTATAAATTCCTGACGAAGCTCCGCTCTCCGTAAAATTCCATGCGCGTCGTTCGCGATGCCACATAGACGCATACAACACATTGTCATTTGCAGGATCAATGGCAAGATCAACGGCGCCGGTATTTTCATCCACACTTAAAACAAGTTTCCAGGTGTGTCCTGCATCAACAGATTTGTAAACACCACGCTCTTTGTTCGAAGAATATAAATGTCCGAGTACAGCGACCCAGAGAACATCAGGATTAGTCGGATGTAAAATTATTTTTCCGATGTGATGCGATTCAGGAAGTCCTTTGTAATTCCATGTTTTTCCGGAATCGATACTAAGGTAGATTCCGTTGCCTGCATAAGAACTGCGGCTTGAATTTACTTCGCCTGTTCCCACCCAGATATGTTTTGTTTTCCAGTCGACTGCAATGTCACCAATTGTGATGACGTCCTCTTTGTCAAACACCGGAGTAAAAGATTGACCATTATTTTTTGTGTACCACAAGCCACCGGATGCATAAGCAACATAAAACTCAGTAGGGTCATCGGGATTTACATCAACATCGACAGCACGACCGCTCATGATAGACGGGCCAACATTTCTGAACTTCAGATTTTTTACGAGTGAATTTTCTTCCAGTGCTTTTCGTTTGCTGATACCCTTCATTCTTTCTTCAGCTGAAGAAGGATTTTGTGCGGATTGAGCGTATATAAGAAACGGAAAAATAATAACGGCGATAGCAGGAAGTATTTTTTTTATCATGCGAATTAATTTAGACGGGATGAAGATAAGTGGAAAAGAGAATTATTGGTGTTAAGGAAAATTAACAAGTGATTACTTTGGTCTCATTGACGGCCTCACCCCCGGCCTCTCTCCAAAAGGAGAGTGGAAAAGAAAAGAGCCGCATTTACAGCGGCTCTTTTCTTTTCTGAAGTAAGAACGACAGGTTTATTTTAACATCACCAATTTGCTTTCTGATGAAACGCGATCGTCGGAAATAATCCCACAGTAATAAATTCCGTTGCTTAAGTCGGATAAATCGATTCTCTCTGTTCCTTCCATACCTGCTAAGATTCTCCGGAAGATAATTTTACCGGTCACATCTTTTATCAGGAGTTCGGAATTAGGAGAAGCCACAGAATACAAAACGACGAAACTGCCTTTTCCCGGATTCGGAAGAATGTGAATACCAAAGTTACCGGAAAGTTCGTGGATTCCGATTACACCAATGTTGAATGTATCAGCTGCTGCTTCACTCCATCTGCCGAGCTGGTCTCTCACTCTTACGAATAAACTATGAGACCCGAGAGGCAATCCGGCAGCACTTGCACTGGAGGTAATGTCAATAGAATCAGCCGCTGTAAATGACGGAGAAACAGAGAGACCGTTTCCCTGACCGGGATCTATATCAAAGAAATATTCCGCATCTGTGATTAAAACTGTTGTTGAAGTTATCACAGTATCGATAAAGAAATTTCTTCCTTCGTATAAACTCCAGACACCGCTTACATTTTTAACACGCACAAAAAGATCGTGAAATCCTTTTGACAAACCCGTTGTGTTAATGTTAGACAGGATGTCAACAGAATCCGCAGTGGCGCCTGTTGAAATCGAGGTACCATTGCCTACTCCCGGATCGGTGTCAATAAAATATTCGGCGGAAGCAATCTGTAATTGTGAAACGGTAGCGGCAGGAATGATGTAGAAATTTCTTCCTTCGTACAAACTCCAGATGCCATTCACGTCTTTCACCCGAACAAATAAATTATGAAACCCTCCCGGAAGACCGTTAACTGAGAACGATGCGCTGATATCAATTGAATCAGCGGGAGCACCTGTGGCGATCGTTGTTCCGTTTCCAACGCCCGGATCAGTATCCACGAAATATTCAGCATTCGTAATCAGGTATTGTGTGAACGCAGCAGGAGCAAAAATAAAGAAATTTCTTCCTTCGTATAAACTCCATTTACCCGTTGTATAGCGGGCACGGATAAACAATTTATGAAAACCGGCACCCAACCCAACAGTGCTGGCTGAGCCGGTAATATCAACAGAATCGGCAGGAGATGGTACTGCGATCGCGGTTCCGTTTCCGACACCGGGATCTGAGTCAAAGAAGTATTCTGCCTTGTTTATTTGCTGCGCAAAAGACGAGCAGCAGAACAGAACACCTGTAACAAATACGATTAACCTAATAAACGTTTTCATCCTGATAAGATTTAGTATAGGTTAATAATCAATTTTGTTTACGCGCCTTAAATTCAAAATTGATCGTTCCGTTAAGTGGTATACTTGTGTTACTGATGTTTAACAAAGTCATTTGAGGCAAGGTGGAAGCTCCTGTAAAATTTGGCATCGGGTTAGCACCACCAAAAATTCCAATGTCGGATCCGTCGGATGCACCGTTGTGACCAACGCTTGCATTCAACACATGCCAGTCGGTTGTAAGCAGAGCAGGGTATGTCGCAGGCTGTGTCACACCATTCGCATACACGGTAGAAGGAGTTAGGTTGTTGTGATTTCCGGTACCGGAATTGGTTCCGAAAGGAACAACATCGGGGCTACCGAAAATA
>JAYVZS010000073.1:0-4684 GCA_043783155.1 Bacteroidota bacterium
CAATTAAATCAATACATTCGCTAACAGATTCGAGTGCATAAGTACCCATCAAAGGGACATCAGTATTGTGGTTGGCAGTTTTCTTTCAGACACTAATTAGTACTAAGTATCGAGTACAAAGTAAAATGGAATGATGGATAAGTAATAACGATGAATTAATAACTAAAAATGAGTTGCGGACAAATCTGTGTAATCAAAAAATCTGTGTAATCTTAAATAAAAAAGTAATAAGTAATAATGAATAAGTAAGAATGTTTGAAAGAAGAACCAATTTTATTCATTCTTCCTTATTACTTCTTTAAGGCTTGGTGCCGCTATACGCCACAAGCGCAATCCTGTCTCCTTTCGGACTGATGGCAATCCGGTAAAAATATTTAAGCGTGGAAGAAAAATCAGCGATCATTTTCCATTCGTTGTCTTCGCCCTGTTTGTACTGATACAATTTCCCTTCGCTTCCCATTAAGAAGGTTCCATCTTTCATGACTGCGAAATCTTCGTTGTCTTTTAATGTTGCGATTACCATACTCATGACATGAGAGACAATGTCCATTTTGAAAATACTCCACTCCGTTTTATTTTGTTTGATGACGAACAACAATGATTTTTTGTCGGGACTCAGTTTTAAACATCTTCCGATATCACTTGCGATGAGATTTTGTTCATGTGTTCTGATGTTAAGCACCTGTAAGGTCATTGCATCACCAAGAATAAACATAGCGAGTGATGAGTCATTCAGCCACAGGTAATAGCCAATCGCATCCGTTCCTTTCACCAATTGCGCATTCTCAATTTTATTCAGAGGGAGATTGTAGAAACGTTGTCCGGCATCGCTGTCAACCCTCACAACAGAAATATTTTTTCCATCGGGAGAATAATTCGGCGAGTATTCACTTTCTTTTGTATTCGTTAGCTGCGTGATTTTTTTAGACTGCAAATCATATTTGTAAATATCTGCTTGTGTGGTATCGGGGACAGCAACAAATAAAATACTTTTTGAATCGGGAGTGAAGCAAGGTTGATTGTCGTACCCTTTTCGATTTGTGATGTTCACCGGATTTCCAAATGAAATTCTTCCATGATCATTTTTTATATCAGCAAGAAAAATATCCGTGTCGGGAAGTTGGGCGCGTGTTTGAGATGAAACTAAAAAAAATATTGCCGCGATTAGTTTGTTCATTGGTTCATGAATAGTTTATAATGGGATTTGATGTGGCACCGGAACTAAGAACTAAAAACAAAGAACCCGCTAACAGAGAATCATAACTTAGTATCACAGCTTTCTCTCAATCTGGTTCTGTTTTTCCTTCACCAGTTTAACTTCCACATCAACACTGTCTACATCGGTACTTACATACGTCGTCTTTCCAGAGTACCCCCTGATCACAACTTTTTCCTTTGAAATAAATTCAACGACGCGAATGGAATCAAGCGAACCTTTGAAAACAATGTCTCGTTGAATGGTTTCGTGAAACATCCCGTGCTTGTTAATCAATTTGAATCGTTGAATTCCTGTCGGTGTATTCTGCTGCTCGAGAAAATAGTTTTCTCCGACCGGAAAAATTTTTCCAAGTGTGTCGGTGTATTTTCCTGAAAGGAGAAAAACCATGAGTCGTGATGGAGAGAAAATAAACAGTACGATAGTCAACGCAAACAATGAAAAATAGATTTTGAATAGTAGTTGTATGTTGCTTCTCCATGCCAATCCTGCCAGCATAATTCCTGAAGAGATGAAAAATAAGAATGAATAATTTGTGGATGATTCTGCAGTCGTTGAATTGGTTCTTGTCAGGATAAAAAGCAAAAGAAAAAAAATATGTACAGAAGCAAATAAGAAAATTTTCCCCTTTGTAATTGTTTTCACAACTGCCATCAGAAACAAACCGATGATGAGCGAAAGAATGTAAATGATGATGGTGATGTAAAGTGTCATGTGCGAATGTTACGCACGAAAGTAGGAAATTAGTTTATTAGTTCAATAGTTTATTGGTTCATTTGTTCATTGGTGTGAAACAATTTCCAATGAACAAAAATATCTTCGAGGTTCGTTACCAATAAACTATTCAACCAATGAACAAATGAATGAAATCGTTCGGCTCTATTTAGACTTATGCCCTTAAACACATAAACACTTACACACTTTCCAACAACCGAAATCCCTTCCCGTGTATATTCAGAATATCCAGCGAAGGATCATCTTTCAAATACTTGCGGAGTTTTGTGATGAACACATCCATGCTTCGCGCATTGAAGTAGTTGTCGTCTCCCCAGATTTCTCTCAACGCCTTTTGTCGTGACAGCAATTCATTCTTATGAAGACAAAGCATGCGAAGTAAATCGGCTTCTTTCGGAGAAAGTTTTTGGGAAACGGATCCGATCGCAATCGTCCGGTGATCATAATTAAAATGATATTTCCCGAGGTCAAATTCTTTTTGTTTCGGATCACCCATTTTATCCGCGCTGCGTTTCAATATAGCTTTCAGTTTCAGCAACAGCACTTCCGAGTCGAATGGTTTGGTTATGTAATCGTCGGCGCCTACATTAAAACCTTTCAGCATATCATCCTTCATGGTTTTAGCGGTGAGAAAAATAATCGGAACGTGTTCGTCTTTCTCCCTGATTTCTTTTGCCAGCGAGAAACCGTCTTTGCGCGGCATCATCACATCCAGAATACAGATCTGGTAATTCCCGGAAGCAAACTGATCGTAGCCCGAAAAACCGTCCGGACAAAGTTTTACATCGTAGTCATTCAGCTCCAGATAATTTTTTAAAACAGATCCGAAGTTCGGATCGTCTTCAACTAAAAGAATTTTGGTTTTGTTCATAGCGTATACTGGTTTTAAAATCAGAGTGGGAGGAAGATGTCGAATTGACTTCCCTTGCCCAATTCACTTTCAACGTCAATTTTTCCTTTGTGCAATTCAACAATCGCTTTTACATAACTTAACCCAAGCCCGAAACCTTTGATGTCGTGCAGGTTCCCGGTTGGCACGCGGTAAAATTTTTCGAATATTTTTTTCTGTGTCTCTTTGTTCATACCCATTCCATTGTCTTTCACACTGATGATAATCCCATCCGTTGTGTTTTCAGTGCTGATGACAATCTCAGGTTCTAACGGAGAATATTTATTTGCATTGTCGAGCAGGTTAAAAATTACATTCGATAAATGCATCGGATCACCTGCAATCGCTGAACGGTCTGCTTTCAGGTTGCTCGTAATTTTGCCCCCCTTACTGTCAACCTGGATCGAAATAAGTTCCACGGCCTGTTCTATTATATCATGTAGACGCACTTCCTCAGTCCGAAGATGCAGCTCACCTTTCTCCAACTGAGCCATTCTCAGGACATTTTCGACCTGTGAATTCATCCGTTTATTTTCTTCCCGGATAATACGCGTAAAATATCCCAGCTTTTCCTTGTCCTGCGACACCCTCGGATCATTGATGGTATCCACGGCAAGGGAGATCGTCGCAATCGGAGTTTTAAATTCATGCGTCATGTTGTTGATGAAATCACTTTTGATATCCGATAATTTTTTCTGACGAAGAATCACCTGGATGGTATATGCGAAGCCGAACAAAATGATCAACGTAAAAACGGATGAGCTTACCAGCATGAGCCACATCGATGAAAGCACATATTTTATACTTCCGGGGAAATGCAGGATCAGATAATCCGGTTTAGAGAATACATCGTTTGGAAAAAGCAGTGTCTTATATTTTGATGTCAATAAATCATCCGTACTGCCGGAAGTCTTCGTGATGTCAAGTTTGTTTGTATTTCCGTTGAGCACTGCGTAGTTGTAATTGATGTCGAGGCCGCGGTTGCGCAATTCTGTTTTGATGAGTGTATCTAATTGCACAGGACTAATCCGTTTCTGGACTTCACCCACTTCATTGCCCATAAATTCTACAGCCATCTGGTGCATCACATCATTCAGCTTATCCATTCGCGCTCGTATCTTTTCTTCGTTTTGCCTTATGACTACTTCAGCTGAGTCACCGAAAACACGCGTTACCTGCGAGGTTTTAATGTGACGTTCTGAAAAAGAATCACGTCGTGAAACATTCGTATGCTGGAAACGAAGGATGGTTTGGTTACTTCCCGGACGGTGAAACTCGATGTTGATATCGGCATTGTCGAGGTCTTCAAAAACAGGAGGTGGTTCGTTCGGAAGTTCGGGGATGGAAATACTGGTGTCGGTAATTTCAAACGGTGATCCTGCGAGCGTATTCCGCATCATGAGTGAACGAAGTTGCTCCGGATCAAAATCAAAAAAGCGATCACGTATAATGTGAAACGCTTCACTGGTTTCAATTTTGTCGACAATGGTATTCATTGCCTGATTCACAGTCTGATCAAACTGCTGTTCCTTTAGCTGAATGTCGTGACTGATCCAATATACCTGCAGCGAAATAATTCCGATCAGCGCAATACTCATCAGCGCAATGATCCAGCGAATTTGTTTTTTATTCATTCAGAGCAAAAATAGAATACATTAACATTTCATTCTCAACTTTAACGTAACATTAACAGAGATTAACCGCTCATTAACTTCAATCCCATTGGTCGCCGAATACATTTGACAAATAATTTTTAACCTCTAAATATTCAGATCATGAAAAGAAACATTAACACACGGGAAACTCTTGCATGGATTATTCTGCTTTGTGCAGCTTTCCTTTTC
>JAYVZS010000074.1:0-4643 GCA_043783155.1 Bacteroidota bacterium
CAATTAAATTAATTCAATAAAAGTCTTCCATCTTTTGTAAAGCATTAAAACTTCAATTCAAGTTTTATTCAAGGCACACACGATGTAGGAATTAAAGAAAGAATTTTTTGAAGGGATTAGAAAGCACACTGTTCACATAAAAAAATTGCAACAATAGACTCTCTGCAAATTCCTTTTTCCTCAGTTGCAATTTTTTCAAGTTGAATTTTTATTACTTGCACACAAGTTACTAACTTTTATCGCCCTTCAAAAAGTTTTTTCTTTAATTTAAATGTTAGCGGTTGGGCCTCTTTATCTACCAAGGAATGTCGGTTGAATTAAGCACGAACTTTTCTTCTTGTTGTCACGCGATTTCGTGTCTTTGGTTTTGGTAACGGCATTTTTCGTCCTTTCGCTTTATAGTAAGCAATTATTGCACTTATTTTTTTCCTGTCTTCGCTTGTCAACGGCGTTGGATCAACTATGAAGTCAATGCCTGCTGGTTCTTTGATGTATCCCATTATCTTTATGGTTTAAGTTGGATAATATTTTCTTATAAGTTTAAGCGCTTCTTGGGGAAAGATTACCATTTTGTTTCCGCCAACATGAGTTGCTCCTAAAGTCTCTTCGTAATGGTCAACCAATTTTGTCTTCGACGTAAACGAAGTGAAACCCTGATAACCCTTGTCCCAAGAGGTTTTACATGTGAACGCAAACAAATTACCAGGCACTCCTTCATATAGTTTGTTTTTACCTAGATTGAAAGGGGCACTCTCAATGAGATGTAAATAGTAATGGTCGTTGTAATCGCTAATGCTTAAAAGTCCTTGAACGATTTCAGGATTGTTCCGAATAGTAAGTTTGAAAACCTGTCTGTCCGTTAGCTTAAACTCACTTGCCCAATTAAAAAGCCAACCATTTTTCTTGGTCGTGTTTTTCAAATCCGCTTTAGTTACGGAATGAACATCGGTCGGAAAACTGTCGCCAGAAATGGTGTTAACGATGCTATTTGTAAGCTTGTCAATCTTAATTCCTAAATGATATTTTGTTTGCTTTGCCACACTTCAAAGATAGGAAAAAAATGTCGTTTTAGAAATGTAAAAGTTTAATGATAACACTGCTGTTTCATCGGAGCGGTAGCCTTACCGCTAACGAGATAGGAATTAAAGAAGAATATTTTTTGAAGGTTTAGAATGTACACTGCTCACATAAAAAAATTGCAACAATTATACTCTCTAAAATTCTTATTTCCTCCGTTGCAATTTTTTCAAGAATCAATCTTATTTACTTGGATGCAAGTTACTAACTTTTACTACCCTTCAAAAAATATTTTTCTTTAAGTACCTATGCAAAATAAAAACAGGCGTTGAGAAAACTGAGTGAACAATTTATTAGCATTCATCTGAAGTTACCTTTAGAGTTGCAAACTTTAAAACTCAACGCCATGTATTTTAACGTTATGCGTTCGCCACGCTTTTGAATAGAATGTGTGTCGTTCGAATTACTGAAATTTATTTTTCAATTCTTGTTCATCGAAGTTGTAATTACCTGTTTCCAAATATTCTTTCCAAAGCCCAACATTTTTTATCGATAGATCATAGCCAATTTCAGGATTGTCCCAGTCGTATAGAACTTCCTCAATAATTTCAGTATCCTTGGAATCCTTGTTCCAATGAAAAAAGTCAGAAGTGATTATTGCAAAAGCGATTGCGTTTAGGTCAACCGGTAAAAGATATTCGTTTAAAGTATCGTTACAGAGTTTAAGAAGATGTGCTTTCGTTATTTCGAATTCTCCTTCTTCTATTGTATCGATATAAATACTCGTTGTCTGAGCGCTTGTTTGGTCTCGACTGCCGTTTAGGTCAAGGACAAGTTCTTCAACAGTTAATATATTTTCGAAATACTCTTTTAGTTTTTGTTCTGTCATTTTACCGGGCAGTATTTAAAAACTGATTTTATGAATTGACACGCTATTCATTTGGTGACGCATAACAAATAAACTACAGAACTAAGAAATCATCTCTCTCTCCACAAAATCAATCAACGAATGAATTACTTTGATGTGAATTTCCTGGGCGCGGTCGGCGTACTTCGAGTGCGGCGCTCGGATTTCAACATCACACAGAGAAGCCATCTTGCCGCCATCTTTTCCGGTGAGTCCGATTACTTTCATTCCTTTTTTCTTCGCGGCATCAATCGCATTCAAAACATTTTTTGAATTGCCACTCGTACTGATGGCGAATAACACGTCTCCTTTGTTTCCGACTGCTTCTACAAAACGGGAAAAAATAAAATCATAACCGTAATCATTTCCCACACAGGAAATATGTGACGGATCGGAAATGGAAATGGCCGCGATCGGTTTTCGGTCGTCGCGGTATCTTCCTGAAAGTTCTTCCGCGAAATGCATGGCGTCGCACATGCTGCCACCGTTTCCGCAGGAGATTACTTTCCCGCCGTTTTTAAATGCTGTCACCAATGTGTCGCCCGCCTGCGCCAACAGGTTGAAATTTTTCTCATCCGACAAAAATGCGGCAAGCGTTTGCTGCGCTTCTGTAAAATGTTGTTTGATTAAGTCTGTCTTGTTCATTTATCAAAATTAATTTTTGTTTCTGTATAAAAAAATTTATTTACTGTTTGGTTCAGGAATTATTTAGCATTGAGGTAACCAAGTCGACATCCCCTAACCCCCTTCGCTCTCGCACATTCAACGTACAAGGGGGAATGCGTCGCGCAAAATTATTCTGCGAAAGCGGAAGGCTATTAATTAAAACTATAGAGTGGCTCCCAATATCTCATTCGCGCGTTTCAGGGCTTCATCAATTCCATTCACCACATTTTCTTTTCCGATCTCGTCTATCAACCCTGATTTCTGAAATACTTCCAGCGGTTCCGGCTGAATACCTGAAATAATAAAACTGGTTCCATCGTTTCTGGTCTGGTGAAAAACTTCTTTGATGGTTTTCAATCCCGTCGTATCCATGAACGGCACATTGCGCATGCGGATGATGAGCACTTTCGGTTTGCGTTGCGTTCTCTTCATCGCTTCCTTAAACTTGAAAGCAGCGCCGAAGAAAAACGGTCCTTTGATTTCAAACACATCCACGCCTTTCGGGACCTTGTAATTGGTAATAGCCCGCGGATCTTCGTCACCTCCCTGTTCATTGTTCGAATCGTTCATGATGTTGACATGCGATACCTGCGACATCCTGTTCATGAACTGGAAAGCGGCGAGTATCATCCCGATTTCAATTGCAACGGTAAGATCAACAGCAACCGTCAAAACAAAAGTGATCAATAGAATAGCAGCATCTCCTCTTTGACTCTTTAAAATACTAACAAACGATTGCCACTCGCTCATGTTGTATGCAACCACGACTAAGATTCCCGCGAGGCAAGCCATCGGAATCATAGCGGCATACTGACCGACAAACATGACAATCAGCAAAAGTGTAATTGAATGAACAATACCGGCTACAGGAGTTCTTCCACCGCTCTTTACATTGGTAGCAGTTCGTGCAATCGCGCCTGTCGCGGGGATTCCACCAAACAAACCGGAGAAAATATTCGCCGTTCCCTGAGCGATCAATTCAATGTTCGAACGGTGATTGCCGCCGATCATACCATCAGACACAACGGCCGACAGCAATGATTCTATTCCGCCAAGCAATGCAATGGTGAAGGCCGGGCGAATCAGCATTTCAAATGTTTCAAGATTGATGGTAGGAATAGAAATGGAAGGAAACGAAGAATGAATTTCTCCGAATCGTTTCCTGATTGTTTCAACAGGAAGATCAAAATAGTTGACGACTACCACTGAAATCACCAATGCCACCAGCGATCCCGGAATGCGTGACCATCGTTTGGGCCAGGCAAAAACAATGATAGTTGTTGACGCCGCTATAATCAATGCATACCAGTTGATGTGACTGAAGTGAAGAAAATAATCGCGCCACTTCATGAAAAAATTCGACGGAACATTCTGCATTTCTAATCCGAAGAAATCCTTGATCTGCGAAGAAAAAATAATCAACGCGATGCCGGAAGTGAAGCCGACGATAAGCGGATGCGGAATAAATTTTATCACAGAACCCAGTCGCGCCAGCCCCATGATGATGAGAATAATTCCTCCCATCAACGTAGCAATCGTTAATCCTTCCAGTCCGTACTTTTGTACGATGCCATAAACGATGACAACAAAAGCGCCGGTTGGTCCGCCGATCTGAACCTTGCTTCCACCTAAAAAAGAAATGATAAAACCAGCAATGATGGCTGTGTAAATACCCTTCTCAGGAGGCACGCCGGAGGCAATCGCAAAGGCAATCGCCAGCGGCAACGCGACAATTCCGACAATAATTCCTGAAAGCGCATCATTGCTGAATTGCTTTGCTGAATAATTTTTAAGTGTGGAAAATAATTTGGGTTTGAAAGACTCCATAAAAGAAGATTCAAAAGTAAGAATAAAAGAATTGGAGGGATTCGGGGTGTGACAACAATCAGTCAATGCCGATATAAGATGGATTAATTGTGCGATCCCTACGGGATCATGGTCACAGACTGATCGTTTGTTATAAACCTTTGACTCCTTCGGAGTCATTCCTCCGTTTCACTAAACAATATCTTTTAACGGGAATTGCTCGACTGACTATTTCCGCTATGCCTTC
>JAYVZS010000075.1:0-4613 GCA_043783155.1 Bacteroidota bacterium
GATTTTCAAGATCACCCGGTTCAACTAATAAATCTTTGATACCGTCATTGTCCACATCGATGTAAGCATGAAAGTGAAATGTACAAAAGAGTGCGGGTGTCACAGTATCGGGGAATAAAATCTGTTCTGAAACCATGCTGTCAATAGCTGTTGTTCTTCCATTCAAAACGAGCAGTGAGTTGTCGGCTCCGCTGTCTCCGATCAATAATTCCTTATCGCCATCGCCATCTATATCAATCATAAAAATAGAAAAGATAGAATCGTCACGAGGCGCTGCAGCACTCTGATCGTAATTCACCAATTCATCACTGCCGGAAGGATGTGCTGCATGACGGCAACCGAAACAACTGATATGAGTATTGCCACCGTTCAATTGAGAGACTGCAAATTCTCCCCACGTTTCTGTATCGTGTTCGAAATCGAGAGAATCGCAAACACCATAATGTTCCATGGAATAATTTTTATGATACCACAAGCGGCCATCAGGACTCGGACTAAATCCTAAAATATCCATGTCACCGTCACCATCTACATCGCCAAAAGACGGCATGGTAACAGCACTCGCGAAGATGGGAGCATGAAATCCTCCAGGTAAAAATTCTTCTTTTACTTCATCTGCAACAAGTGTAAATCTTAAACCGCCCTGGGCAGAATCAAAATCATTTCGATAAACACGAATGCCGGATGTAGAGGGGGCAAGTGTAAAAAAATCCGCTCTGCCATCGCAATTATAATCATAGAGCAACGCCCATTTTATAACCGGAGGAAATTTAGAAATATATTGCGGTGCGTAATGCCACGCTTTTAATCCGGGAGTTCCATCGTTGATAAACGTGCTGATGCGATTGTTTGCCTTATCGAACATAAATAAATCATGGATGCCGTCGCCGTTCAGGTCAATTTCAGAAAACAAAGGAGTGTTGATACCGCCCGCCCATGCACTGTTTAAGGTATCGTTATTCACAATAACCTTTACTGTATCGGTGAGATTGAATTGAATGGTTTGTGCAGAAGCAAAATGAATGCAGATGCACAGGAGAAACAAGAAAGGAGAACCCGTTTTTTTCATGCTCAAAGATAACCGTATCGAAATTATTGAAACGTTAAATCTCATGAAAAAGCTAACGCTTTTATACACAGAAGTGTAATTGTCTTTTTGAAAATCCATCAATATCAGTCGCTGTTTTATCGACCTCACCCCTTCGGTTGCAGAAGGCGATGCCAACCCTTCTATAAATGAGAGGGAGTTGGACTATTATTAACATTTTCAAAATAACCTTCTTTTATTAGGTTAAATGTTTCACGCAGAGGGCGCGGAGTTGCAGAGCTATTGATGCCAAAGAAGTTATCATAGCAGGAAATATCATTTGAAATGGATCTCAGCGTTCTCTGTTTCTCATCGCCTCTGCGTGAAACGAGATACGCGATGCATTGCTGAGATGCCTGTTAATTTTTTGCAGAATAATAAATTGGCTACTTACCCGGCTCCTGTTCAACAATCTTATCGGCTGACTTTGTGAAGAAAGCTGTCTTTGCAGTATTACGCGCATCCATGTACTTCCGATACATTTCACTATTCACAGATCGTTTGCTGATGGCTTCATCGTAAGTGCCGATGAGCCCCATCAGCAATTCGCAGGTTTCACGAACAGCAAACCGTCCCGACTCCGCACTGGTGATGTAATCAGCATGATTATTTTTCCGGATGTATTCTGTAAAAAGCGGGTTGGCTTTCCTGCTGACCAAAATCCGTAAACCACAAACCTCCGCCATGGAAATGTCAAGTACATCATCGAATACGAATGCTACTTCATCGTGTTTCAAGTGATGCAGTTTGCAAAAATGATCGAGTGCTTCAATCTTGTGTGATACTCTATAATAAGCGGAAGTGAAATGTTCGCGGGTTGCAAGAATAAAAGAAGCACTGTTACGCTCTCCTGAAATGATTGCAGACAAGGGAATCTGGTGGTACTGAAGCCAGAAAGAAAAACGCAGCATATTCGTTCCCATCGAATCCACTTCGCTGAAATTACTGGAGCCGCTTTCATTTTTTTCGCCGCTGTTAAACACACCATCCCAATCGAAGACGAACGCTTTCACGTGTTTTAGTTTCGCAGTCATTTCTCCCGGAGAAGTAAGAAAAGTACCGCCGATGCCGGTGAACATTTTTTCGATGTGTTCCAATTCAAAAATATTAAGACACTGTTAAATTTTATTTCAAGAATTTACTTCACGCATGCTTTCCCTATTCATCAGGACTCCCAACGACCAGCGCGCTGTCGCCCTGAGCCGTAGCGCAGAGCGAAGCCGAAATGGAAGGGTGGGGTGGAGTGGAGTGAACTTATAATATTCCGGCAGAAGTTTCTAAGCGTAATAAATGAGTTAGTCATTCTTTAAGTCCTGGATGTCGAGCATCCCGACCGCTTTTCCGTTACTGGTAACAAGAAGGGTATCCACGTTGGTTTTTTTGAACAGTTGAGCGGCATCATTCAGCAAAGCGTCAGCATCAATGGAGATCGGAGATTTGTAAGTAAAGTCGCTCATCTTGTGATTCAGAATATTTCTTCCTTCTTTCGGAAGAAGTCTCCGGAGATCGCCATCGGTGAAAACACCTTTTACCGATCCATCTTTACTGACTATCGTGATTCCGCCGAAACCATATTCCGTCATTTTGATAATGGCATCGGTGAGGTTCGTATCTTCTTCCACCAGCGGGTTAATATTTTTAATCGCCTCTTTTACTTTCACAGTCATTAATCGTGTGTCGTGAATAAACTGTTCGGTTCCGACAGAGGTGAAATTGTTTTCTGTAAGCGACTTCAACACTTTCAACGGAATGGTGATTGTATGAACACCGATGTTGATCGCATTGCGTACATGCTCGATGTTCCTGACAGAAGAAAACATAATCTTTGTATCGTACTTGTAACGGTTCACTGCGTTCACGCACTGTTCAATCAATGCAAGTGCATCATGACCCTGATCCTGCAAACGACCGACGAGCGGGCACACATACGTGGCACCGGCCTGCATCGCCATGTACGCCTGTTGCAGGGTATACACGAGATGCACATTCACGAGCAATCCTTCGTTGCGAAGCATTTTGCAGGCGCGCACACCTTCGAGCGACACAGGAATTTTGAAAACTGTTTTCTTCGCATCGAGTCCAAGTGCAAGTTGCCGCTTCGCTTCTTTTAAAATTTCTTCGGCGGTATCACCCAGTGCTTCGATTTGCAACACAGGAACTATTTTCGAAAGTTTCACAATGGTTCCGTCTACATCGGTAATGCCTTCCCGTTGCATAAATGTAGGAGTTGTGGTAAGGCCGTTTAGGAAACCAAGTTTGAATCCTTCTTCAATTTCTTTGAGGTTCGCTGAATCTAAATATAATTCCATAGTTAATTTACTGTTTCAAATTATGGGTTAAGAATGAGAATTTATTTTCTGAATTTCACTTCAATGTTATGCAATTCAATGATGGGTTTCAAAAATTCTTCAAGATCATATACACATAACTGGGAAGCTGCATCGCATAACGCTTTTTCAGGTTCGGGGTGAGTTTCGATGAAGACTCCATCCACACCAGACGCAACGCCGGCTCTTGAAAGCACCGGTAAAAATTCACGTGCTCCGCCTTTCGAATCTGCGCTGGGGATTCCGTACTTACGAATGGCATGCGTGATGTCGAATACCACCGGGTAACCAATGTTATTCAGGTGAAAAAAACTTCGGGGATCCACCACCAGGTCGTTGTAACCGAATGTATAACCTCGTTCTGTTAAAATGATTTTATCGTTGCCGGCATCAATGCATTTATTTACCGGGTGCTTCATGTTATCGGGAGCAAGAAATTGCCCGTGCTTGATGTTGATGACACGTCCGGTTTTTGCCGCCGCGACAAGCAACGTCGATTGCATGCAGAGGTAAGCGGGGATCTGCAGCACATCACACACTTCAGCGGCAGCGGCTGCCTGGTCGGGGTAGTGAATGTCGGTGAGAACAGGGAAACCAAATTGCTCCTTTACTTTCGCCAGCATCTTCACTCCTTTTGCAAGCCCGGGGCCATCATAAAATTTAAGGCTGCTTCGGTTGTCTTTCTGAAAAGAAGATTTGTAGATGATTTTTATTTTCATTTTTTCAGAAACTTCTTTCAGCTTCTCGGCGGTTTTCATCATCACCAGTTCATCCTCGATTACACAAGGCCCGGAGATCAGGAACAACTCGTTGGTTCCGCATTTAATTTCACCTACGTTAATTATTTTTTTGTTCATATTTTTTTCCCGTGAAGCAAATGAATTTAATCAACTGAGATTTCAACAGCTTAATTTTGAAATAAAACGCAAAGTTAATTTTTCCTGTCTCATCATCATTCACTTTCATAAATTAACCTTAAAGACTGTCCAGGATTGATTAAAAATATAGTATTACTTGTATAAAAATCGGAGACTTCCTTCGTCATCTTTGTGTTAAAAAATAAATTTCATCCTGTCACAGACATTTAAACACAAAGACTTAAATCAATGAGACAATCGTTTTAGAAACCGCCGCAGGCGGTGCACTGAAACGATTAAGTCGAATTGATCCCGGTAGCGAAGCGTATCGGGATCTGATGG
>JAYVZS010000076.1:0-4602 GCA_043783155.1 Bacteroidota bacterium
GGACCATGTTTGGCCTTGCATCAGCGATTGTATTCTTTATATTTTATTTTGCCGGTGCTGATATACAATCCAAATGGCCGCAATACATCGGCTACGGTATGCTGATTCTTTTTCTTGTACTCGGAATTAAGAGCTTTCGTGACCAGGATCTTGATGGATATATTTCGTACGGTAAATCTTTAGGAACGGGTGTATTAGTTGGTTTGTTTGGTGGGATTATAACTGGAATATTTACCGTTCTGATGTTTACTGTTATTGACCCGGGAATGGCCAACAAACTAATTGAAGCAACTCAGCAAAAACTTATTGACCAGGGATTGCCTGAAAGTCAGATCGAAATGAGTATATCATATGCGCGTAAATTTATGTCTCCTCCGATTTTATTTGTGTTCTCAATAGTTGGCCAGGTACTTATGGCCTTTATTTTTTCTCTCATCATTTCGGTATTTCTTAAGAAAGAACAGAATCCGTTTGATAGCCGCTCGTTAGATAGCCAACAATAATATACGATACGAATCATAGAACTCAGAAAGAACCAGGTGGATATTTCAGTTGTCATCCCTTTATATAACGAAGATGAATCATTGCGCGAGTTGTGCGATTGGATTGCACGCGTAATGAATGACAATCGTTTTTCATACGAGGTACTTCTCATTGACGACGGCAGCAGGGATAAATCATGGAGTGTAATAGAAAAAATTTCTTCTGAGAATCCGAATGTCAAGGGTATCAAGTTCCGAAGAAACTATGGTAAGAGCGCTGCTTTGCACGAGGGCTTTGCAGCTGCAGTTGGAGATGTGGTGATGACGATGGATGCTGATCTACAGGACAGCCCGGATGAAATTCCCGCTCTTTACAAAATGATAAAGGAAGAAGGATACGACTTGGTTTCCGGCTGGAAGAAAAAACGTCACGATCCTGTTTCGAAAACAATTCCCAGTAAATTTTTCAACTGGACCACCCGTAAAATGTCTGGCATCAACAACCTGCATGACTTTAACTGCGGATTAAAATCATACAAAAGAGATGTCGTGAAAAGTATTGAAGTATACGGTGAAATGCATCGTTACATTCCTGTAATTGCACGATGGGCGGGTTTCGAAAAGATAGGAGAGAAGGTAATTGAACACCGTGCCCGTAAATATGGTATTACAAAATTCGGTTTGGAGAGGTTCGTAAATGGTTTTCTCGATCTGCTTTCCATCATGTTCGTTTCAAGATTCGGAAAGCGCCCGATGCATTTATTCGGGTTCATTGGTACGCTGATGTTTTTCGTTGGACTGGTTGCTGCCTCTTACCTCGGAATAAATAAACTCTGGACAGTTTATCACCATCAGTATGCACGGATGATTACTGAGCGGCCGTCATTTTACATTGCTCTTACCTGCCTTATCATCGGATCACAGATGTTCCTTGCCGGTTTTCTCGGGGAACTGATCTCCAGAAACTCTTCTGTGAGAAATAGCTATAAGATTGAAAAGCGAATCGGTCTAGATTAAGAAGTTACTTCCACGCCTTTACCAAAAGCCCGGTTCCTGTTTTGTGATTTCCATTTACGTCAAAATAATTCAGCACAAAGGAAATAGGGTAGGCAATGAGATAATAAAATGGCAGTATCAGGTAACCGATCACCGGTGGCAATTTTCCCAGAAATGTAATCGGGTACTTCATTGACAAGCGCCACGAAATTTTTCCCGGAGCCCCGTATGTATAACGCGCTTCCACTTTCGAAAATCCCGCCAACTTTAACTTGTCCTCAATTTCTTTGATGTTGTATCCGTCGCGCACATGTTCTTCGATAAAAGAAGTTGTATTGTCATCATGAACATCGCTGCCACCCTGATCGCTGGGAGTGGAGATGATAAGCATACCGCCTTTTTTCATGGAGGCGACAAAGTTTTTAAATACCTGAACATCTTCCAGGATGTGTTCCATCACATCAATGGAAATCACTAAATCGTATGTATCTGGTTTTGTAAATTTGGTAAGATCAGCGATTTCAAACGTCACATTTTTTCGTCCGATCTTTTGAAAGAAATTATTGCAATCCGCCACCTGTTCATCCTTCACATCTACAGCCAGAATTTTCCAGTCAGGATTTTTTCCGCTCAGCCAGTAAGAGTACTGCCCGAAACCAGAACCGGCATCAAGAACATTGATATCATTGCCTTTACCAGCCGCCCACTTATTTAATTCTTTATGAACATGCCAGGCACGCAGCAGAAGCAAATCAAGCAGATTGTAAAAAAGTTTTCGTAAAAAGGGAGACTTATTAAACAGAATTCCTAACCTGCGTTTTATCGGATCGTATTGCATAAGGTCATTTTAAAGTCGGCAAATTTAATTTTTTGATTCCACACTACAACAATTCTTGCTTTCGTTTCCGGTGTCTGCAATAATAGTAACATTTATCTATATTTGACTTCTTTATGAATGATACCCCAAAAAAGAAAATTGTGATTGTCGGACCTGCTTACCCTTACAGGGGTGGGAATTCGCTATATGTGACTTCCGTCTATCATGAGTTGAAGGATCATTTTGATGTAAAGATTTACAATTACAAACTGTTGTATCCTTCTTTTTTGTTTCCGGGGACATCTCAGTTTGATACCAGTTCTGTCGCTATCAATCCGGTAATCAACGAACGATTGGTGAATTCGATTAATCCGTTCAACTGGTTCAGTATAGCGTCAAAACTCAAAGCTGAAAATGCTGACCTCGTTGTCTTTGATTGGTGGCATCCTTTTTTTTCTTTCTGCCATTTTTCAATATCAAAATTAATCTCCCGGAAGTACAAGAATAAAATTCTTTTCATTACTGAAAATGTTGTTTCGCACGAATCGCGATGGTTTGAGAAAGCACTCACAAAAATCGGATTGAACAATGCGGATTTCTTTCTCGCGCTTTCCAATGTCGTGGAGAATGATCTGAAAAAATATTTTCCTGCACGAAAAATCTTTCGTTCTGAATTACCTGTGTACAACTGTTACGACATGCACCAGAAATTTGATGACAACGCAACACGAAAGGAATTAGGAATTGAACAGAATGAACAGGTATTACTTTTTTTCGGATACATCAGGAAATACAAAGGATTGAATGTGTTGATTGACGCGATGCCGGAAATCTTAAAATCGTTGCCTCGGGTGAAGTTGCTCATTGTCGGGGAATTTTATGACGACGAAGAAAACTACCGGAAGCAGGTTGCCGAATTGAAACTGAATGACAAGGTAATTTTTGTTAGCCGCTTTGTACAGAATGAAGAAGTAGAAAAATTTTATACAGTGAGTGATCTCGTTGTCATGCCGTACCTGAGCGCGACTCAAAGCGGAGTATTAAATGTCGCATACGGCTTTGAGAAACCGGTCATCGTAACCGATGTTGGTGGTTTAACAGAAAGCATGGAAGAAGGAAAAACAGGAATCATTATCAAACCCGGAGATACACATAGTCTTGCAGAAGGAGTATTCAAATTTTTCAGGATTAGGGATACAATAAACTTCAAAGAGAATATCCGGAAAAAAGTAAATGAAAATGCATTCTCAAAATTGCATGAAGTATTCTACGACATTATTCAGGAAACAAAATAGATGAAAGTCGCGCTGGCTAACTTTAGTCACCCGGTATTTTTGAAACAACAACATGATCCTAAAAACAGATTGTAAATATTACATGGGCGATCGTCCCTGCAAGTTCAGCAAAGCAGAAGGAATTATTTGCGATGTGTGCGGATATTATTCGCCTGTAAAATTTAAAATAGTGATTATCAAACTCGATGCATTGGGCGATGTATTGAGAACTACCTGTCTTCTTACATCATTAAAAAAGGAGCACCCAGATTCTTATGTAACATGGGTGACGCGTTCAGAATCAAAAGACATTTTCAAAAACAATCCATACGTTGATGAATTACTTTTTTATGACGATTCATTTACAACGTATAAAATGCTGAATGAGAAATTCGATTTGCTTATTCATCCTGATGCATCGCCTGCAAGCGCGGCGATGGCAACATCTGTTCATGCAAAAGAAAAGCGCGGATATGTGCTGAACGACATCGGCAAAGTTGTTGCCGTTAACAAGGAGGCCGAAACATGGCTTGAAATGGGAGTCTTTGATCAGTTTAAGAAAGCCAACACGATCACCTACCAGCAACACATTCACACCATCGCAAAGTTGCCCTATAATAAAGAAGAGATACTTCTCTATTTAAGCGAGGAGGATCAAAGCTTTGCAAAACAGTTTTACGAAAAAAATAATCTTTCAAAATTCAAAACACTCATTGGTTTAAATACCGGGGCAAGCAAACGCTGGCAATTCAAACAATGGCGGGATGAAGGTTTTGTGGAATTGATTGAAAAGTTGCAGAAACATAAAGACATAGGAGTTTTATTATATGGCGGAGAAGAAGAAAGAGAAAAAAATGCTTCTCTGAAGAAAAAATTTCCAAATGTCATTGATACCGGCAGTAGTAATTCTTTACGACAGTTTTTTGCGTTGATGGATTTGTCCGACATCGTATTAACGGGTGATACGATGGCTTTGCATGTCGCTACAGCATTGAAAAAAAAAGTGATCTGCTATTTTGGACCTACCAGCGCG
>JAYVZS010000077.1:0-12076 GCA_043783155.1 Bacteroidota bacterium
ACTGTCCGATCTCAATCTTCGTAACAGCTACAACACGCACTTAACCCCTGCAACAAGAGGTACTGTTGTATTCACAAATCAATTGGTAAGACCTGGTAAGAGTTTTTATTTTCTACGGATCAATTTAGAAGAAGCGGGGAATATTATGGCTCCTATTATAAGCTCAAAGTTGTTGCATGAACCGAGAAATGCGGACGGCAGAAAAACGATTACAAGGATTCCATACGCACAATATATAAAACCGGATATAGATGCAAGCTTTCATCAGCGATTGAATCAACACAATACTTTGGTATATCGCATCGCTGCTGGCTGGGGATTTGAAGGCCCCAATTCATCATCACTTCCATTTGAAAAAAGTTTCTTCGGCGGAGGCGCTAACAGTCTTCGCGCCTGGCAGGCCAGAACATTGGGCCCCGGCTCTTATAAAAATGAAATTAACATCGAGCAAAGCGGTGATGTAAAATTTGAATCGAATATTGAACTCCGGTCTTCGCTCATTAAAATTCTTGAAGGCGCTGCATTCATAGATGCGGGAAACATCTGGACCAACCATGAAGATCTTGCCCGTCCCGGTTCTCAATTTAACACGAAAAATTTTATCAATGAATTGGCGATTGGAGCCGGGCTGGGTTTACGTTTTGACTTTTCCTTCTTTATTCTCCGGGTTGACGGAGCCGTTAAAGTTCATGATCCTTCTCTTGAACTGAATGACCGTTGGGTGTATTCCAAACAGAATTTTCACATGAGGGACATTACTCTTAATCTCGCCATCGGATATCCGTTCTAAAAAAAATGTCCCGCATGATTGGTGCGGGACATTTTACATTTTAAACGGACTGATTACTTAGTAGCCGGTTTCGCTTCTTTGTTTGCTTTGAAACGTTTGTCAGGTGTTCCGTCTTTTTTCATCGGACCATTTGCTGGCTTACTCGCTTTGTAACGTTTGTCAGGAGTACCATCTTTCTTCATGACTGTTCCGCTTGCATCAGCTTTCTTTGCCGGAGCTGCTTTCGCATCTGTTTTCGGAGCATCCGCTTTCATTGTTTCTGCCTTTGGAGCAGCTTTCTTTACTGACATTGATTGTTTCTTCTCTGCAGCAGGAGCAGCAGCTGGTGTTTGCGCATTTGTAGTCGCAATAGCAAAGCCTAAGAAGGCAATTGCAAGAATTAGTTTTTTCATTTTTTTGGGTTTATTTGTTGGCACAAATTTGCACACTTATGCATGATTGAAAGATGAATAAATGGATCGTGAACTGATAAAGGTCTACATCCATAAAAAGGGATAGTTTCCAATTTCCGATTTCTATTTTAGCTTTGCACTTCCAATACAAATTTCAGAGCGAAAAATGTCCTATACCAAAATTGTTGAATTACTTGGAAGTGCTTCCGATTCACTATTGAAACATGAATGCAAGACCGTAAAGAAAGACATGCTCCATCACCCGGGTGGAGATTTCATAGACAGAATTTTTTCTCCAACGAACCGAAACAACCAGGTTTTGCGAAATCTTCAGCAGATCTATAATCATGGGCGTCTTTCAGGATCAGGTTATGTTTCCATACTTCCTGTTGACCAGGGAATTGAACATTCTGCCGGAGCTTCTTTCTCACCAAACCCGATTTACTTTGATCCGGAAAATATTGTAAAACTTGCTATTGAAGGTGGCTGCAATGCCGTGGCTTCTACTTTTGGTGTGCTTGCTTCCGTTTCAAGAAAATACGCGCACAAAATTCCTTTCATTGTAAAACTGAATCACAATGAATTTCTGACATATCCAAATAAGTTCGATCAGATTATGTTTGGTTCTGTCGATGATGCCTGGAATATGGGAGCTGCCGCTGTCGGTGCCACTATCTATTTTGGTTCCGATGAGTCATCACGACAAATCCAGGAGGTTGCTCAGGCATTCGATCATGCTCATGAATTAGGCATGGCAACCATTCTCTGGTGTTACCTTCGAAATAATGGTTTCAAAAAAGACGGGAAAGATTATCACACAGCCGCTGACTTAACCGGTCAGGCAAATCATTTGGGAGTTACAATTCAGGCCGATATCATCAAACAGAAACTTCCTACAAACAATGGGGGTTATACAGCCATTGGTTTTGGCAAAACAAATCCAAAAGTATATTCAGAATTGACAACGGATCACCCGATCGATTTGTGCCGTTACCAGGTTGCGAATTGTTATATGGGACGCGCCGGACTTATTAACTCAGGAGGAGAATCAAAAGGAGCATCCGATCTTTCTGAATCCGTTACAACAGCTGTCATTAATAAACGCGCGGGCGGACAAGGACTCATCTCCGGAAGAAAAGCATTTCAGAAACCGATGAAGGACGGAATTGAGTTATTGAATATGATACAGGATGTTTATTTAGAGAAACAAATTACCATTGCTTGATATAATTACGAATTGTAAACGGAAGATTGTGAACTTCAATCCGAAATTTAAAATCCGAAATCCGAAATAAACATGTCCTGGTTCAAACGAATAAAAGAAGGCATCACCACTTCCACCAAAGAGAAGAAAGAAACTCCGGAAGGGTTGTGGTATAAATGTTCTTCCTGTAAGTCGATCGTTCCTACGAAAGAACACATTGCAAGTATGTATGTATGTGAGAAATGCGGCTATCATGACCGTATCGGATCAGCGGAATATTTTGAAATTCTTTTTGACAACAATGAATTCTTCGAGCTCAATCCGAATATGACTTCAGGTGATCCGTTGCATTTCGTTGACACAAAAAAATATACCGACAGGGTTGTCGACTCTCAGAAAAAATCGGGCTTGAAAGATGCCATCCGGACAGCACACGGGGAAGTTGCAGGATTGGATCTTGTAGTCGCCTGTATGGACTTTACTTTTATCGGAGGTTCGATGGGATCGGTGGTCGGAGAAAAAATATCACGCGCTATTGATTATTGCATCGAACATAAATTGCCTTTCATGATCATTTCAAAATCAGGCGGGGCGAGAATGATGGAAGCAGCGTATTCGCTGATGCAAATGGCGAAGACTTCTGCAAAACTTACCATGCTTGCCGAAGCCAGGTTGCCTTTTATTTCTTTGATGACAGACCCGACAACCGGAGGCGTTACTGCTTCTTACGCGATGCTGGGAGATTTGAACATCGCCGAGCCAGGAGCCTTAATTGGTTTTGCCGGCCCACGCGTGGTAAAAGAAACCATTGGAAAAGACCTCCCGAAAGGTTTCCAGACTTCCGAATTTGTGCTTGAACACGGCTTTCTTGACTTCATCGTCGACCGTCGGGAGTTAAAAAAAAGGATCGGAAATCTGCTGAGCATGCTGAAGAATTAATTTCAAAGCAGAACTTGACAGAATAGAATTAATTTTTACCTTTGCCATCCGTTTTAAACTATTAAATTCAAATACAAAATGATTGCCGCAGAAGCCAAAAAAGCCATTTTTAAAAAATTCGGAAATTCAGAAAAAAATACCGGATCAGCCGAATCTCAGATTGCCCTTTTCACTGAACGTATCAATTCAATGACGCAACATTTACAAGTGTCAAAGAAAGACTTCTCTACTCAGCGTTCTTTGATCGCCTTAGTTGGTAAAAGAAGAAGCTTACTTGATTATCTACAGAAGACAGATATTGAGCGTTACAGAAAAATCATCAGTGAGCTCAACATCAGAAAATAATCATCAATTGTTATAAAAGGGAAAGGCAATTCAAAGGATTGCCTTTTTTCTTTCCTATCCAAAAATCATTTTATTCAAATCACTTATCACAATCAATTAAATGTCAAACAAAGGAATTATAAAAACATTCGATATCGGCGACGGAAGAACTATCTCGATCGAAACAGGAAGATTAGCTAAACAGGCCGACGGTTCTGTTGTTGTCAGAATGGGAGATGCCATGCTGCTCGCTACAGTTGTTTCATCTAAAAATGCTAAAGACGGGGTAGACTTTTTACCGATGTCAGTTGACTACCAGGAAAAATTTGCGTCGATGGGGAAATTCCCCGGCGGTTTCTTTAAAAGAGAAGCAAGATTATCTGATCATGAAATACTTATTAGTCGCTTAGTAGACAGGGCTTTAAGACCTTTATTTCCAGAAGACTATCATGCTGAAATTCAAGTAATGATTTCAATGATTTCTGGCGATAAAAACATCATGCCAGATACCTTAGCATGTCTTGCTGCATCAACTGCAATTACCATTTCAGACATCCCTTTCAACGGTCCTATTTCTGAAGTTCGTGTTGCCCGTATCGATGGAAAATTTTGTGTGAACCCATACATCAAAGACCTTGAGCGTGCTGACATTGATCTGATGGTTGCCGCTTCCATGGAAAACATTGTGATGGTGGAAGGTGAGATGAAAGAAGTTTCTGAACAGGAAATGCTCGAAGCTATTCAGTTCGGACACGAAGCCATCAAACTTCAATGTAAAGCACAATTAGAACTTCGCGAATTATGCGGGAACAAAACCAAGCGCGAATATTCACATGAAGTGAACGATGAAGCATTGCTTGCAAATATCAAAGCCGCTACTTACGATAAAGTGTATGAAATTGCACGTGCAGGTAAAAGCAAATCTGATCGCAGCGAAGCGTTCACTAAAATATTGGAAGATTTTGTTGCCACTTTGCCTGAAGAAGAGCAAAAGGAAAAAGCTTCAATGATCAAGCGTTACTTCTTTGAAGTTGAGAGCGATGCCATGCGTGCCTGTATCCTGAATGAAGGGATTCGTTTAGACGGAAGAAAGTCTACCGACATTCGCCCGATCTGGAGCGAAGTAGATTACCTTCCTTCTACTCATGGCTCTGCGATCTTCACCCGCGGAGAAACACAATCGCTTACAACCATCACGCTCGGAAGCAAACTCGATGAGCAAACCATCGACCTTGCCATGACAGAAGGTTCAAATAAATTTTTGCTTCACTATAACTTCCCTGCTTTTTCAACAGGCGAAGTAAAACCAAACAGAGGTCCGGGCCGACGCGAAGTTGGTCATGGTAACCTTGCGATGCGTTCATTGAAAGTCATGCTTCCACCTGAATCAGAATGTCCGTACACAATTCGTGTCGTATCCGACATCCTTGAATCAAATGGTTCATCATCGATGGCTACTGTTTGTGCCGGTACACTTGCTTTGATGGATGCAGGAATTAAACTCCGCCGACCTGTTTCAGGAATTGCGATGGGTTTGATTACCGATGGCAAAGGAAAGTTCGCTGTATTGTCTGATATCCTTGGTGATGAAGATCATCTCGGTGACATGGATTTTAAAGTAACCGGTACCGAAAAAGGAATCTGTGCCTGCCAGATGGATTTAAAGATCCAGGGTTTGCCACACGACATCATGTTGAAAGCATTGAACCAGGCGAAAGAAGGACGTCTGCACATCCTGAAAGAAATGCTGAAGACACTGGCTGAACCACGCGCTGATTATAAACCGCATGCTCCTCGTATCGAGAAGATGATTATCGCGAAAGAATTTATCGGTGCTGTAATCGGACCAGGCGGAAAAGTAATACAGGAAATGCAACGTGAAACCAATACCACTATTTCGATTGAAGAAATCGACAACCAGGGTGTGATTGAAATTTCATCTACTGATAAAGCATCAATTGACGCAGCCATGTCAAGAATCAGAGCCATCACTGCGGTTCCTGAAATCGGAGAAGTGTACGATGGAAAAGTGAAAAACATCATGGACTTCGGAGCATTTGTTGAAATTATTCCGGGTAAAGATGGATTGCTGCATATTTCAGAAATCAGCTGGGACAGACTAAGCAGCATGGAAGGTGTTTTCAAAGAAGGAGAAATCATCAAGGTGAAGTTGATCGACGTCGACAAAAAAACCGGCAAGATGAAACTTTCAAGAAAAGTGCTCCTTCCGCGACCTGAGAAAAAAGCGAAAGACGAAGTACAATCCTAACCGATTTATAAAACAACCTTACAGAATGTCCCGCCAAAGATCAGCGGGACATTTTTTTTTAGAAATCGCTTTAAAAAAACGAGCATCACCTTACAAACAGCTGTTGAAAAGATTTGTAAGGATTTTTTGTTATTTCGCGTACCCCGTGAAACTAAATGTTCATGATACCGTTTTAAACACCATCTAACTTAACATGAACAAATGCGTCAACTAAAAATTACCAAACAGGTTACCAACCGGGAAACAGCTTCCCTCGATAAATATTTACAGGAAATCGGTCGGGTTGAATTGATCACCGCTGAAGAAGAAGTAAAACTTGCCCAAGCCATCAAGAAGGGTGATCAGAAAGCCCTTGAAAAATTAACCAAAGCAAATCTTCGTTTTGTTGTTTCCGTTGCGAAGCAATACCAGAACCAGGGACTCACTCTCGGGGATCTTATCAACGAAGGAAATCTCGGACTGATAAAAGCGGCTCAGCGTTTCGATGAAACGCGCGGATTTAAATTTATCTCCTACGCTGTGTGGTGGATTCGTCAATCGATTTTACAGGCGCTTGCAGAACAAAGCCGTATCGTTCGTTTGCCGTTGAACAAAATTGGCTCGATCAACAAAATCAACAAAGCATTTTCAAAACTCGAACAGGAATTTGAGCGAGAGCCTTCTGCTGATGAACTTTCGCAGGTGCTTGAACTCACTGCTGACGATATCAAAGAATCGATGCGTACATCAGGCCGTCACGTATCGATGGATGCACCACTTGTTTCAGGTGAAGACAGCAGTTTATTAGATGTACTTGAAGACGAAGACCAGCCATTTCCGGATCATTCATTAATCAGCGAATCATTGCGTAGGGAAATTGAGCGTGCGCTTTCCACACTTACTACCCGTGAAGCTGATGTAATCCGTTTATACTTCGGTTTGGAAGTCGGAGAGCAACCTATGACATTAGAAGAAATCGGTGACCGTTTTGACCTTACCCGAGAACGCGTTCGCCAGATCAAAGAAAAAGCGATCCGCCGCTTGAAACATACCTCACGAAGCAAAATCTTAAAGACCTACCTAGGTTAATAGTTTACAAGTTGGAAACAAAAAGAAAGTCCCGTTAGTAGCGGGACTTTTTGTTTTAGTTCGCCTGTGTTGAATTACGAATTAGATACGAATTTACGAATACGCGAAGGGCACACTACTACCCTCCTCTTATTGGTTTTACTCTTTAATTATTTTTCGGTGAATCTGTTTTTCATTGTCGCCAACTGTCAGGAAATAAACGCCGCTGTTAAATCGGGTTAGATCGATTTCGAATTTTGCGTTTGTAATAATCTTTTTCATTATAAGATCTCCTGTTACGTCGAACAATTCAAAGTAATAATTGGTTGAATTGCTTTCGAAAATAATGTTGTCTTTTGCAGGGTTAGGGTAAATTAATGGTACATTTTCATTTGTAGTTGGTTCGCTAACGCCTGTTATCGAATTAACCACATTGACAGTAATAATAGCTGACCCGGATGCTAATCTTGTTAAGTAAGTTGAATCACAATAAGAGTCACTACAACCATTGGCATCAACAATAGAAAGACATATCTGGTAATTTCCGGGAGAGCTGTAAACATGAGAAGGCGTTTCGCTATTTGAAGTATTTCCATCGCCCCAATTCCATGTATAAGAAAGAGGCGAACCACCAATGGCAAGATTTACAACAATCCAGTTATGAGGAATTACGTCAGGGAAACAGGTAAAACCTGCGGAACAGGTTTTATCCAAACAGGCAATAAAAATATCTCCATTCCCTGTATTAACCAATGTATCGCTACCAAAAATAGTTGGCTCATAAAAAGCTCCTGTCAAGTATACTTTTCCATTTTCATCAACAGCAATTCCAGCGCTCCATTCCGAAAAAGACGAACCTCCACCTTTAGCCCATAATACATTTCCGTTTAAGTCATATTTGACAACAAAAAAATCAGTCGCCAGCAGATATGGACCTGTCCTAAATACAGTATCATTTTCAAAAATTATGGTATCACTGTCGAATACTCCCAAAACAAAAACATTTCCAAAGGCGTCTGTTGTTATGAATTCTCCCTCATCCTGATCTTTCCCACCGGCTCTTTTAGCCCAAAGAACATTTCCGGAAGAATCGTACTTCACAGTAAACATGTCATTGTTTCCATTTACGAATAAAGTAATTGCATCAAAAGTAACCGAAGTATCTCCAAATAAACCGGTGATGTAAAAATTTGAAGATGCGTCACAATAAATACTTTTAAGGAACTGACCACTTCCGCCATTGGTGCCTTTGGCCCAAATAATATTTCCAGAAGGATCGTATTTAATAATGAACAACATCTCAGGTAAGTTTATTGTATCAGGATTAATCAATAAAGTTGAACCCAGAACAAGAGTATCACTTCTGAAATATCCACCTACATAAAAATTACCTGCAGCATCATTAGAAACTGAAGTAGGCCATTCATCACCAAAGCCTCCGGCCTTTTTTGCCCACACGACATGACCATTGGGATCGTACTTCACAATAAAAATATCAGCGGTAACATTTGAAGAAACAGAGTCGATATCTGTTTTTGTATTTATTAATGTGTCAGTTTCGAAACCAATCTTTAGACTAATAAATTGTCCTGTTAAGTAAGAATTCCCAGACAAATCAGTTGTTACGGCCGCCCCATAATCCTGTTCAGTTCCACCTGAAGTTCTTATCCATAATAAGGTTCCCAGTGAATCATATTTCGCAATAAACACATCACCATTTCCTCCATTCATGAACATATTTCCTCCCACTATCATTGTATCACTATTAAACCCTCCGGTGATATAAACATTACCCGATATATCAGTCGTTATATTCATGCCACCATCGTTGCCGCTTCCACCAAAACTTCTTGCCCAAATTGGATTGCCTGTTGAATCATACTTACCAATAAAAACATCCGCATAGCCGGCGCTCATCAAGGTATCATTGCCAAAGTAAATTGTATCATGAAAAACTCCAGTAACATACAAATTTCCGGAAGCGTCCCGATTCATACTGATACTACGATCATCCCCATTTCCCCCCGTATGCTTAGCCCATAGCCAACCTGGTATCGGAGCACTTATCCCGATGAAACAAGAAAAAATAACAAAAAAAAGTAGCAGGAAAATTTTTCTCATCATTTTGTATATAGAGGGCGCACAACTCTTACAGTATAACAACAAAAGAAAGCAAGATTTTCCCTAAAAGCAAATTAATTTTCCTATCTCATTTTTTGCCTGTACCTTCGATCTCCGAGCGTAAACCGTAAACAACAAACCATAAACCCCATGTCTGTTCTCATCGCCCCTTCCGTCCTGTCCGCCGACTTCGGCAATCTTGAACGTGATATTGAAATGCTGAATAATAGCCAGGCAGACTGGTTTCACTTGGATGTGATGGACGGTGTTTTTGTTCCAAATATTTCGTTTGGATTTCCTGTGATTCATGCCATCAATAAAATCGCGAAGAAGCCATTAGATGTTCATTTGATGATTGTTCAACCTGAAAAATTTATTCAGCAGTTTAAAGATGCTGGCGCTGCAACGTTGAGCGTGCATTATGAAGCATGCACGCATCTTCACAGAACCATTCAGCAAATTAAAGCTGCCGGCATGAAGGCCGGTGTTGCTATCAATCCACATACATCTGTCAATCTTTTGGAAGATATTATCACCGACATTGATCTTGTTTGTATGATGAGTGTGAATCCCGGTTTCGGCGGACAAAAATTTATTCAGCATACGTACAAAAAAATCGAGCAGTTGAAAAACATCATTCTCAAAAAAAAATCAAAAGCAAAAATTGAAATTGATGGTGGCGTAGATCTCAACAACGCGGCACTACTTATTAAAACCGGCGCCGATGTATTGGTTGCCGGTAACACAGTTTTTTCTTCTTCGAATCCCGGAGAAACGATAGCAAGGCTAAAACAATCTCAAACTGTATCATCTTAATTTATTCTTGACTTAAAATTTTATTTTTATAACTAAATCTCCATTTAAATTTTTTACCACTGAGACACTAAGAGCACTAAGAAACACTAAGGCGGTCTCTTAAAAAAAACTACTAATCTTTTTCGCTGATCCATATTTTCAATTTTTTTTATAGGAAATACTATGCTTACTCAAAAAAAGTAAATGATTTGGCTTATGCCATTGTCGGCTGCGCCATTGAAGTTCACAAGCATCTTGGTCCTGGCCTTCTCGAATCTGTTTACAAATTGTGTTTGATTGAAGAAATAAGGTCCAAAGGAATTGTCGTTGCTTTTGAAATCTATGTTCCCATTTCTTACAAAGGAAAAAATTTAGGAGGGATTTTGAAATTAGATTTACTACTGGAAAATATAATTATTGTAGAGTTAAAAGCAGTAGATGTAATACATCCTGTTTACAAAGCTCAACTATTGTCTTACCTCAAATTGACCGGAAAGCCGAAAGGACTATTGATAAACTTCCATGTTGAAAATATAAAAGACCATTTAGTCTCTCTTGTCACAGAAGAATTTTCCATCCTCCCAAAATCCTAATTCTTAGTGATTCTTAGTGCCCTTAGTGTCTCATTGGTTATTTTTCCGGACTCCGAACTAACGACTCCTGACTACTCACGCAACGTAATCCTTCAAATACCCAAACCGCTCGGTCAACTGTCCGTCCTTTGTTATCGAAGCTCGCCCGATCACTCCGTCCTTATCTTCACCAAACAACGACGGAAGTACACGTTCAAAAAGATGTTTGCCAAAACCATCCGATGCATCACGCGGCAATTCATCTGGCAAGTGATCAATGGCCATCACGGTGATCGCTCCTTTTGCAAACGGTTCAACAATTTTTTCACTCATCATATCGTAGCCGTAAAACTTGTCTTCAATGGTAGACACCTGTGTCGTTGACGGAATACTTCCATCGATGTCACACGTTACATCTGCAATCACGCTGATTCGGAAATCAGGATCGCGCATTTGTGCTTTGGTAAAAAGGATGTCGGCTCTCGGATCCCAAAAAGTACAGTGCACCAACATATCTGTTACCGAAGCATACGAACCCGGGTCGCTGAACGTGCATCTGTAATTTTGTGGCTTATGATGGAAATCGTATGAACTGAAAGGAGAATTATCTTTTGATTCATAAAAATCTTCTGAATGTAACTGCACATATACCGGCTCACGGAAAGAATAATTCAGAAACTCATACGGAGTAACTTTCCTGATGTTCATCGCTCCCATGGTTTCGCATGCGCCATTGGCAACCCTTCCTCCTCCTGTTACTACAATTTTAATATTCGGAAGATGGGCTGTTTCTAATTGTTTGAAGACCTCCTTTTTATCGTGACAAAAATTTGCATGCTTCAAATCGAACAGGTGATATTTCAAACCATACGCCATCAGTCCGTTGTATGCACCTACGATTCCTGCGAAACGTCCGAAGCCGATGATGCGGTTATCATGTGCATCTACGAGACATTCATAATCGATCATGGTAATCTTTTTTGCAAGAATGGTTTGAAGCAATTGCTTGTTATGCGGTTGCTTTTTAATGGTATGAGAAAAGAATAAATATTTTTTCCCGGGAATCAAATCCTGTTTGGGAACTTCTTTGATACCGATGAGGATATCGCAATCGCTTACATCTTCTTGGAAAGTAATTCCCGCCTTCGCATACTCCTCATCTTTAAAACAGCGCCAGTCGCTTGGCTGAATCACCATTTCAACATTTGGAAATTCATTCATCACCATCACACATTGCTCCGGCGTGAACGGCGCCCGTTTATCATGTGGCACTTTTCCTTCTCTGATAACTCCAACTTTCAATTTTGACATAATACTTTTTTTCGCGCCGCAAGGTAGGGAAAAGTCGACAGTTGGCGGTTGGCAGTTTGTAGTGGTTGGGTTTCACTTTTAAAAAAAATTACCTCACAACAAACTATCGCTACAGTTCTGTCAACGTAATCATGATTTCAGCACATTATCAAATAATCAAATCGTAAATTCCGTTTAGAAACTGTTTAAATTTCTATGCGAGAAAATGATATAACCCACGCACCCTTCGACTTCGCTCAGGGTGACATCGTGCGCGGGGTCATGCTGAGCGAAGTCGAAGCATGTGCAATAGAAAATATTTGAAATGAATTT
>JAYVZS010000078.1:0-30084 GCA_043783155.1 Bacteroidota bacterium
TTAAACGTGTGTTGATGGGAGAGCGGGTGAATTACAATTATGAGTATCATGTTGAAGGCAGGATAAAAGATCTGGAAGTAACTCTTAACCCGGTTTTCAACGACGATGGAATTGTAATCTCCATTACCTGTTTTGCCAAAGATGTAACAAATTATAAAACCGCTACAAAAATAATAAAGGAACAGAACATTCTTCTGAATTCAATTATTGAAAGCACCAGCAGTTCTGTATTTGCCTTTGATACAGAGGGCAGATACATTGCTTTCAATGCTCTTAATAAAAATACGATGAAGAAAATCTATGACGTTGATATAAAGTTAGGAATGAACTGGACTGAATTACTATCCGAAGGTGCTGACTATGAAAAATCGATCAGGAACTGGGAACGGGGTTTAGCAGGTGAGTCATTTACAATTGTAACTGAATACGGACTCGGTCTTCCTGAGCGCCCCATCTATGAACTCAGCTATACACCAATCAAAGATGAAAACGAAACAATAACCGGCATTTCAATTTATTCTAAAGACATCACAAAAAAGGTTAAGGATCAGGAACTGTTACTGGCCACGGAAAGAAAATTCAGAGATGTTTTTGAAAATTCTCCGGATGCTATTTTTGTAGAAGATTTTGCGGGAAATATTATTGACGTCAACCCTGCCGGTATTGTGCTCCAGGATTTATCAAAAGAAAAGCTGATAGGTCTTAATATCAGGAACCTCGTACCGAAAGAAAAGTATGTAAAAATTCTGCGCGATTACAAACAACTTTATTTTGGTGTTATAAAAACTTTGGAAAGTTCCGTGTGGTCGGCATCAAAAGGTGAAATACCTGTTGAAATAACCGGAAAAAAAATACGATATGGAATGAATGAAGTTTTTCTTCTCCAGGTTCGTGATATCAGGGAACGAAAAAAAATGGAAGAAGAGCGCGCACAAATTATCATTGAGAAAGGCCGGCAAAAAGAAGAGATGATGAAAGCATCTGTTCGCATTCAGGAAGAAGAACGTAACAGGATTGCAGCGGAGATGCATGACGAAATAGGAGCAGGACTGAGTAAAATTTCGATCCTCAGCCAGGTCATCAAAAAAAGTTTTAATGATCCGGAAACAGTTGCCAGCAACGTTGAAAAAATACTACAGTCTTCGAAAGAAGTTCAGGAGAATATCGGTGAAATTATCTGGGCGATGGATCCAAAGAACGACACGGTAGAAAATTTAATTGCCTACATCAACTATTACTCATCTGAATTGCTCGACACCAGCTCAATCGAATTGAAAATTTCTTTTCCTGAAAAAATCCCTTCGGTAACGCTTACTGGTAAAATCAGGAGAAATATTTTTCTGATCATTAAAGAATCATTGAATAATATCGTGCGGCATTCTCTTGCTTCGCACGTAAGACTCGCAATCAGTTTTGAAAATGATGTACTCGGATTCTATATTTCCGACGATGGAAAAGGATTTAACACCGAAGAGGTTCCGCGATTCAGGAACGGAATAATTAATATGAAAAAAAGGATCTTTGAAATAGGTGGATCGTTTAATATGACTTCAAAACTAAACGAAGGAACCTGCATTCAACTTACCATTCCCGTTGTTTCTTCCAAAAACTAACACCTAAGAACTAAGAACTAACAACCGACCTCCATCACTGATCATAAAAATCTTTTCTCTTAATCAGTTTCAGGTCTTGCAGGATAGATGATTTCACATTGATCTGAAAAAAGTAACTTTCCTGGTAACCAAACGGAATCCATGTCATGTGCATCTCCCAGCAATGGAGGTCACGGAAAATATTTACGTTGAAACTGGTAATCTTACTGTCTGTGATGTCGTACCAGGTACCAAATTGAATTTTCCATTTCGAGGTGATATTCAGATCACCATTCAACGAAACCGATTGTGTGGTGGTTGCACCCAGGTTACCGCGCTTGCTGTAATCATAGGTGTAACCGACAGACAGGTTGTAGGGCACAGTAAAGTCAACATAATTTTCCGGATGTTCATTGATGCCGGCCAGTTGCTGTTGAGAATATTTTGTACTCGTTTTTTGCTGACTCTGATTGTTCAGCGAGAAATTCAGCGAAGCATTTGCCCTTGTTAATCGCGCTATGCGTTTGTCAATTGAATATTGAAAACGGTTGTAATCATTGTTCTTCTCATTAAACGCGTATGGATCGTATGTTCCTCCGAAACTCAGGTTGAGTTTATCGAAAAGTGTTGTGTTACCGCGTACACCTATGTTCGATAGTCTCATTGAATCTGCAATCATGTTGTAAGTGGCGCTGAAGTTCAGATTCTCAAGAAGCTTAATTTTTTTCAAGGTGCTTCCCGTATCCGAATTCGCGCGCACTTTCATTTCAAGATTGTTGCCGAGATTTAAACCGATGTTTCCCGATTTTCCATTTTGCGGACCACCGTAAATAGTCTGTTCAAAAATGGAATACGTCCGTTTATTTTTTAAAGTATCGGTTTGAACGGTCTTATAATAGCCGTATGAAGGAAGTCCGAAATCAGGTCGGTAACTGAAACTGACACTCGGTGTAAAAACATGGCGGATCGCGGCGATCGGTCCTTTCGCGAATTGATACATTCCGTACACACGTGTAGTCAGCGAAGCAGATGTACTGTAATCAAACGGCGCTTTGAAACCATTGACGGTTGTTGTATCCACTTTTTTCTTCTCTACATTCCAGGTGTATTCCACCGATTTATAATACATGCGATCAGTAAAATTAACAGAAGGTGTGAGGTTAAAATAACTGAACAATTTAAACGAAGTGGATATGGGAATGGTATGCTGCATTCCGTTTTTGAGTTCATCAAGCGTTTGGCTTCTGAATAATAAAGAATCAATTGTACTCACTCTGTTAGAAGCTGACATCGTATAATTTGTTCCGATTCGTTCGTACCATTTCTCAACACCAATAGCTGCTTTTCTTTTGAACGGAAACAACCGCGATATTCCAAAACTGACATCGGGGGCCGAAATATTGATGGCATGTGAAAGTGTATTCTGATCATGACGGATTCCTGCTGTCATGTTATACTGATCGCCCCATCGTTTCGAATATTGAATGTTGGATTGAAAGGTATTCCCTAAAAAATTATTCACATTGGTTGAAAGAGCATTGCGGTAAAAAGAGCTTGTACCTGCATTTACATTCGCACTGAAGTTACTGTTGGGGCGTGCCTTCGGATCCTGTGTATGGGTCCATGTTAACAAGTAATCTTTGCGGGTTGAATAATCAGGAAGTTCAGGTTCACTGGTTACTGTATTCAAATAACTGATCTTAAAGTTTCCTCTGTAGCGGTAACGTTTGGCATACACGGAACTTCCGTAAATATTGACGCTTCCTTTTGTGTAAACATCAGAAGTTAAAGCAAAGTTGACATAATCATTGATGCCGAAATAATATCCGAGGTGCTCAAGAAAAAAACCTCTGCTCGCTGATTCACCGATACTCGGAAAAATTAATCCTGAACTTCTTCCTTTTTTATTCGGAAAAAAACCGAATGGAATAAAGAGCGGAGTGGGAACACTTTCAATCGTAAGAAAGGCCGGACCGGTCACAATCTTATTGTTGCTGATTACTTTTAACCTTCTCGATGCTATCGAATAATGAGGAGTGTCAAGATCGCAGGTAGTGAACTGACCATTGCGGATGAAAAAATTATTTTCCGGATCTTTCTTTACTACATCGCCGTGAATATAACCTTCCCCTTCTTTTGTGATAACATACTCGATCTTCCCCTTCTTCGAGTCAAAATTATAACGGATCGAATTCGATCTGAAATTTTGCCCCGCCTGCGTAAACTCCGGCTTGCCGATCAGGGCTCCTGTAGAATCAATTGAGCCTTCAGCATACAATTCTTTTCCGTTGAAGTCAATCACAATGTAATCCGATTTCAAATGCAGATCTTCATAGTCAACCGTTGAAGCTCCATATAGGTGAACAATTTCTGAATCCAGGTTGCTCACAATTGAATCACGCGCATGATATTTCACTTTTGATTTCAAACTCTCCGTGTCAATCGTCGTATCATTCTTTGAAAGGCGGATCGAAACGGTGTCGTTGACTGTTCTGGTTGAATCGTGATCCGGAAAAAAAACAGAAGGAAATTCTTCCGCAATGAGACAAGGCGAACCAACAGTGTTGTGTTGAAAAAGAGTGATCAGACACACACCAATCACTGACGATATTTTGAGTAATTTTGACAACAGTTTCCCCGGATACAGTATATTGAAAATTTTGTTGTCAAAACTAAATAAAAAATCACATCTGCCTTTGAATCTCATCAGCAGAATTATTCTTGTTATCATCACTCTTTTTGTCACTTCGTTTGTTCCCGGGCGAAGCGGGCATTATGCGCTTACGCGAGTGGTGATTGATGCCGGTCACGGGGGTCATGATTCCGGTTGTCTTGGAAGCAAAGCAAAAGAGAAGGATGTCGCACTGGCAATTTCTTTGAAGCTCGGTAAATACATCGAAGATAATTTTAAAGACGTGAAAGTCATTTACACACGCAAAACAGATGTGTTCGTCGAATTGTTTGAACGTGCGGCAATTGCCAACAACGCAAAAGCCGACCTCTTTATTTGCATTCATTGTAACTCAGCATGTGTGTACGACAGGAAGAAAAAGAAAGACATCTGCAATCCTGATCCTCATGGAGTTGAAACCTGGGTGATGGGATTGAAAAAATCAGAAGCAAACCTGGATGTTGCAAAGCGTGAGAACAAAGTAGTTTTATTGGAGAAGGATTATAAGAAACAGTACGATGGATTCGATCCAAATTCTCCGGAAGCGAATATTATTTTTTCACTTTACCAGAATACCTTCCTTGATCAGAGTCTTCGGCTTGCTTCGAATGTGGAAGATGAAATAGGGAAGAAGGGGCGTGAACAACGCGGTGTAAAGCAGGCGGGTTTTCTTGTGCTTTTTAAAACCTACATGCCAAGTGTGTTGATTGAAACAGGATTTTTATCGAACCCGACCGAGGAAAAATTTCTTTCTTCAGAAAAAGGCCAGGATCAGATGTCGCATGCCATCTTCAATGCTTTTAGGTCGTATAAAAATTCCGTTGAAAGCAATACTCCTCTCAAAAGTCAGGACATAAAAGTTGAAGATTCAACAGACAGGGACGATGATAAGCCGGAGAAATCAGATTCAGATGATAGTCAGAAAGATTCTGCAAAAGAAAATGAGACAGCCGAGACACCTGTAAAAAAAGTTGTGGATGAAGGACGGAAAGATTTTTCTGAGCTTCCGCGATATCCAGGGAAAATAGCCGGTAAAAAAGATGAATTATTCTTTGCTGTCCAGCTTATTTTATCTCCGAAAGCCGTGTCAAAAGACAGTCAGAAGTTTAAAGGAGTGAAAGACATTCGGGAAGAAAAAACGGAAGGAGGTTATAAATACAGTTCCGGAAATTTTAAATCACTCAATGACGCCATTGATTATCAACAGAAGATGCGCGGGCTGGGATTCAAAGATTCATTTGTGATCGCTTTCAGGAAAGGAAACAGAATTACCATGAAAGAAGCAAGAGAAATCCTTCAGCGGAAATGATTCAAATAAAATATCTACTTTTAAAAACTCTTGAATAAGATACCGGAGCTGTATTTCCGAAACGGCCATAAATAAGAAGGAAAAATTTAATTATGAAGTTATCTAAAGAATCGAAAATAGGAATCGTCGTCATTGCTGGAATTGCTTTATTGTTTTGGGGAGTCAATTACCTGAAAGGAAAAGATTTTTTCTCCAGGCAGAAATTGGTGTATGCCGTGTACGATCGCGTTGATGGCCTGGCTCCATCCAATCCTGTGCAGGTAAATGGTTTAAAGATCGGTCTTGTTAAAAACCTGATTCTCCTTCCCGATCACTCAGGAAGGATATTGGTAAGCATGCATCTCAGTAGCGATGTTCGCATTCCTCGCAATTCCAAAGCAGAAATTTTCGGTACTGATTTACTTGGATCAAAAGCAATCCGTTTTGTTTTCGGCGACAGTAAAGAGGATGTTCAGAATGGAGATACACTTGTTTCGGGTATCGAGAAAAGTATTTCCCAGGAAGTCAGTGCGCAAGTGGGACCGATCAAAGAGAAAGCTGAAAACCTGTTGTCCTCTTTCGATTCTGTTCTTACCGTTGTCCGCGATGTCTTCAATGAAGGCACCAAAGAAAATCTGCGCAAATCTTTTGAGAGTATTTCGTGTTCTCTGCTGTCTATTCAGAATGTTGCCGGCAACCTCGATACAGTGTTGAGAAAAGATGGAAAGCTGAAAGGGATTTTCGATAATCTTTCTTCCATCATGGCGAACTTTAAAAATAACAATGAAAAAATTTCGCAGATCATCAATAATTTTTCTGCGATCTCTGATACGCTTGCGCGTTCAAACATCGCTGCCACCATTGATAACACAAAAAAGACACTTGAACAAACTACCTTGCTGCTTCAGAAAATCAACAAAGGGGAAGGTACGATAGGGCAACTTGCTAACAACGATAGTCTTTACGCGAACCTCAATTCTTCCGCACATGACTTTGATGAATTGCTGAAAGACTTCACGAAAAATCCTCGTCGTTACATTGGCTTGTCACTGATTTCATTTGGCGGCAACAGCAAAAAGAAAAAGAAAGGAAATTAAGATTTCTGTTTGCTATTCGCTTCATATAAACCTGCAACTCGTAAACCTAAACTGTAAACATTTTCCTTTGATCTCTCAACTCATATTTATTTTTCTTCTCGCAGCGGGAATTTTCCTCTTCACCAAGAACGTCAGGAAAATTATCCGTAACATCCGGTTGGGAAAAGAGTTGAATCGAAACGACCGTCAAAAAGAAAGATGGATGACGATGTTTCGAGTTGCTCTTGGTCAAAGTAAAATGGTTGTTCGTCCGGTTGCAGGCATCATGCACATTTTTGTGTACGTAGGTTTTATCATCATCAATTTTGAAGTGTTGGAGATATTGATTGATGGTGTTTTGGGGACGCATCGGGTGTTTTCTTTCATTGGTTTTCTATATGATTTCCTGATTGGTAGTTTCGAAATTCTTGCCTTGCTTGTTTTGATTGGATGTGTTGTTTTTTTGATCAGAAGAAATATTCTTCGCCTCAAAAGATTTTGGATGAAAGAAATGACAAGCTGGCCGCGAACGGATGCCAATGTTATTCTCATTACGGAAATTCTTTTAATGGCGGCTTTCCTAACAATGAATGCAACCGATAGCATGCTTCAAACAAGATCGTTTGAACATTATAAAATGGCCGGAGCGTTTCCAGTTTCTTCCCTGTTCAGTGGAATTTTTTCTACCATTTCAAGTAACTCATTGATGATGATCGAGCGTTCCTGCTGGTGGTTTCACATCATCGGCATCATCGCGTTCCTGAACTACATTCCGTATTCAAAACATTTTCACATCCTGCTCGCTTTCCCGAATGTGTATTATTCCAACCTCGAAAACAAAGGGAAGTTTACCACCATGGAATCGGTTACGCAGGAAGTGAAACTGATGCTGGATCCATCGGCAGTGCCGCCGGAAAATTATCAGCCACCTGCCGGTTTCGGCGCGAAGGATGTATTCGATCTCACGTGGAAAAATTTAATGGACGCGTATTCATGCACCGAATGCGGAAGGTGTAGCAGTGTTTGTCCGGCGAATCAAACCGGTAAACTTTTATCTCCTCGAAAAATAATGATGGATACGCGCGATCGTTTGGAAGAAGCGGGTCAGAATATTGACGTTCATGGAAAAGATTTTCGTGATGAGAAAAATTTGTTCAGCTACATCAGCGAAGAAGAATTGTGGGCGTGTACCAGTTGCAACGCTTGTACGGATGCTTGCCCTGTAAACATTGATCCGCTACATATCATTATTGAAATGAGAAGGTATTTAGTGATGGAGCAATCGAAAGTTCCGTCTGAACTTGCAACCATGTTCAGCAATATTGAAAACAACGGAGCGCCTTGGCAGTTTGCTCAGGCTGATCGTTTGAATTGGGCACAAAATTTAACAAACTAATGGCCGGCGAAAATTTTAAAATAGAAACTTACGCGCAATACGCATCAAGAGGCGAGCAACCCGATATTTTATTTTGGGTTGGATGCGCGGGAAGTTTTGATGAACGTGCTCAAAAGATTACAAAAGCCGTCGCAAAAATTTTGCATCACACAGGGGTAAAGTTTGCTGTACTCGGGACTGAAGAAAGCTGCACGGGTGATCCTGCAAAACGTGCCGGCAATGAATTTCTTTTCCAGATGCAGGCGATGACGAATATTCAAGTGCTGAATGGATACGGTGTCAAAAAAATTATTACCGCTTGTCCGCATTGTTTCAACACTCTGAAGAACGAATATCCTGAGCTGGGTGGAAAATATGAAGTGATCCATCACACTCAGTTGCTTCAACAGTTGATTGATGAAGGTAAGTTAAAAGTAGCAGGAGGGAAGTTCGCCGGAAAAAAAATTACGTTTCACGATCCATGCTATCTGGGTCGTGGAAACAATGTGTATGAAGCGCCTCGTGCTGTCATTGAAAAACTCGACAGCGAACTTTCTGAAATGAAGCGTTCCCGTTCCAAAGGATTTTGTTGCGGAGCAGGCGGAGCGCAAATGTTTAAGGAACCCGAGAAAGGAAACAAAGATGTCAATGTGGAACGGACGGAAGAAGCGCTTTCACTCAATCCTGATTTTATCGCCGTTGGTTGTCCTTTTTGCATGACCATGATGACAGACGGTGTCAAGAATTTCAACAAAGAGCAGGAAGTAAAAGTGTTGGATGTTGCCGAACTGATTGCCATGGCAAACGATCTTTAATGTCAGATGGAAAGTCCGCAATTCTTCACCTTAAAACCGATTGCCTTTGTAATCAACGATCGTATTCTTGCCGATGATGATAACCGGGGAGATTCAATATCAGAAATTAAATTAGTCGATTTATTTTCGGAAGAATGTCTGAATGGAATCGAAGATTTTTCTCACCTCGAAATCATTTTTTATTTCCATCTTTTGAAAGACGAGGATGTCGTTTTTGATTTGCGCCATCCACGAAATAAAAAAGAGTATCCGTTAACCGGAATTTTTGCTCAGCGGGGACGGGCCCGACCCAATAAATTGGGTGCGACTATCGTACAATTCCAAAGCAGGAAGAACCGTTCACTTTTTGTAAAAGGTTTGGATGCCATAAACGGTACTCCTGTACTCGATATTAAACCTGTTATGAATGAATTTTTACCACGCACGACAATAAAACAGCCGGCCTGGTCATCTGACCTGATGAAACATTACTGGAGATAATCTGTCGTATTATTTTGCATTTGTTCTTCGTTTCCTACCTTTACGAATTCCCAAAAAATAATTCCATGAAAAGAACTACGACTCCTTCTGTTTTCGTTTTGATGATGCTGTTTTTTATATCTTCAAGTAAGGCACAAATCACGATCGTTAGTACTGATATGCCAAGTTCTGTAACACCCGCTACTTACAGATCAAGTATCGGACAGGCGTTTCCCGGAATGGATGAAACATTAGCCGGTTCGAATTATACGTGGGATTATTCTCAGTTGACTCCTACGTCTCAAAACGTTGATACATTTGTTGCGGTTCCATTTTTGTATTTTTCATTTCTGGCGAATTCCACGTATGGATTAAAATCCAATACCCCGACTGTTAACCTCGGTCTTGTAACCATAGATTACCAATATGATTTTTATAAAAAAGCAACGTCATCCTACGTTCAAACCGGCTCCGGAATAAACATGTCCGGATTTCCTTTGCCAGTTCAATATTCACCAAAAGATACGATCTATCGTTTCCCGTTGCATTATGGTAACATCGGTTCTTCCACTTCTACATTTGCTGTTTCCATTCCTACGTTAGGTTTCTATGGTGGAACCAAAACTCGGATCGATACGGTTGACGGATGGGGAACGTTAATCACACCTTATGGAACCTTTAATGCATTGCGGGTAAAGTCTGTGATATACGAATCGGATACAATTCATGTCGATACATTATTTCACTTTGGACTTCGCTTGCCTACGACAATTGTAACACAATACAAATGGCTTGGAACCGGACAAGGAATTCCGCTTCTTCAAATCAATACTTCGGGAGGAAATGTGACGCAGATCATCTATCGCGACAGCTTACGAAATCTAACACCAGTTGCCTGTACAGGCGCTCCTTCTCCCGGAACAATTACTTTATCAGATACATTAATTTGCGGAGGAACAGGTTCTGCCATCTTAACATTGCCAAGTAATCCTCTGATATTGGGGATCAGTTATCATTGGAAATCGGGGCATTCAGCCTCAGGTCCATGGAGTAGTTTTGGGGCAAACAATTCCGTTGTCTCTTCAGGTATTATTACAGATACTACATTTTTTTATTGCGTACTTACGTGCGACAGTTCCGGTTTATCAGATTCTACTTCTATCGTTCAGATAGCAGTAAGTCAGAGTCCTTCACCACTTGTTTCAACCTACGTTTCTAACAATGGAAACTACTGTGCCGGTATCCCAGATACATTGATTGCATCTGGTGCATTAACATATTCGTGGACACCTTCTACCGGATTAAGTGCAACGACAGGAGATACGGTATTTGCCTCCGTCCCCGGTAATCCCGGAGCCACCATTCAATATACAGTAACCGGTTTTGATTCGATCGGATGTAAAACAAGAATTAACGTGAATCTTACACGTCATTCCACGACCATTCCGGTTATCCACGCGTCACCAAACGATACTGTTTGTGCGGGGCAACAACTGATTCTGAATGCAGTTCCTTCCGCCGGTTCAACTGCGACTCTTGCTCAGTATCTATGGTCGACAGGTGAAACAAATGATTCCATTATTCTTATGCCAACAACGGATTCTGTTTTTATTGTCAATGTAGTGAACCAATTTGGATGTCCGAGTGCAGATACCATTCAGATACGTGTGGTAGCGGGTTCTCCTCCGGTTATTACATCACTTACAAGATCCAACAATGGAATATACTGTATCGGACAAAATTCTGTGACGCTTGTCGTAGCAGGTGCAGGCGGAACCGATTTTACGTGGTCTCCTGCAACAGGACTTAGTAATACGTTTGGAGATACTGTTCACGCTACACCTAATGCCACTATACTTTATACTGTTAAGTTGACAAACTCATCCGGCTGTGCGGCAATAGATACCATTCGGGTAAGGGGAACGAATCCGCCGAATCTACAGGGTTTCCAGGCGACTCCCAATGACTCGATTTGTATGAACGATACGTTGTCTTTGCGTATCCTGGTATCCAATGGTACACTTCCATGTAGTTTTGTATGGACACCCGGAACGGCAGGCGATACGCTACAAACAAACAGGTTTGCTCCACCTGTAAATTCAAGGTATTATGTTGAAGTTACAAGGTTGTCAAATGGATGTAAGAGTCGTGATAGTATAAACATCGTCGTTCAGAATTGTATAACCGGATTAAATGATCTAAACCGTTCCGAAGAAATATTCCTTTCTCCAAATCCAACAAACGGTATAGTTACGGTTCAATTCACACATCAACCATCTGAAGCGGTATTACAGGTACTAAACTCCATCGGGCAGGTTGTTTCGGAGCGGTTGATACCAAAGGGAAACCAACTTTACAAAGGTGAAATTGATTTGAGTGGGTTGCCTTCCGGCATTTACCTGATTCATTTGAATACTTCCTTTATCAACATCACAAGGAAGTTAATCAAAATGTAATTTTCACTATTCTGAATTAAAACATGGTTGAAAAATTTTCACAGAAAAGATTGTGAAAGAATAATCGGACTTTACTTTTACTGAACGATTGGTATCAATCCCCGCACTCCCATGTCTACCACTGTATCTCCAAGAAGTGGTTCGTAAATGCCGTTCGCATTAGCATCCTTCCATTCAAAACTTTTATTCGTTGAAAGAGAAACAGTGATAACAATGTCATGAGTTTCGTGTCCTGTAATAACAAGCGGCGAAGTAAAAGCTCCGGTTACAACGCAAGAGCCGGAAGGAACAGGGGAAGTGGCTGAGATCGGATTCGGAACTGTGGTTGCTCCGGGAGGCGCCTGTCCTTGCGAAACAAAACCAGTGCTTAATACAGAAGATTCAAATCCCCAGAACCCTTGTCGTTTATTTGCGTTCACATTTATCAGTGAATCCTTTATTTTATATGAACGGATATACGTATCGAATCCGATAAAGGAAGCAACCGTGGCTGTGAGATTAAAACCACTCGCCGAATAACGAATGTTGTAATTCTGATAAGCAAGGGAAACTCTCAGCCAGCGATAGGTACCTGCAGTTAAACTTGACAATGGAGTTGAGTAGAAAATTTGTCCTTCAGCAACTACAATGGAGCTGTCAAAATCAATAGCACTTGTTCCGCCAAAAGTTGTTTCAGGAGCATGATACAATTTGTTTCCAAAACCTAAAGGGGTAAGTGAATCCGGAGCAAGTTCAATATAATGCGCACTCATTTTATTGAAGTGTGGCGATTGTCCGGAATGTCCGGCAGGAAGCACCGCTATTTGCCCGAGATTGTTTAATCGAACCTGCGTACTGTCGAATTTAAATTTGAAAATAAGTCTTGGGAGGGATGTCGTCGGTGTCGGATTACTATTAGTCGTGTCGTCTTTTTTGGAACATGAAAAGAATACAACCGACAGAAGACAAACGATCAATTTTTTTTTAAAATGTTTCATGGTCTGTATTTTATTAAAGAGATAATGATTTCAGAAGCGCCGCTTTTGGGCGGGTGCGCTGAAATCATTAAGTCGAATTAATCCTCCCGCAGTTCCGCGGGACGAAGCGTATCGAGATCTGGTAGATACTCCACTGCTCTTTAAAAGGGGCATTCATTTTAATGGTCGCCTGCTAAATTACAGGCGACCATTAAATAAAATATTTAAAGCTTGATGAGTTTTCTGCTGATGTTTTTCCGTACCGTATTGATTTGAATCATATACACTCCGGAAGGAAAAGCGCTCAGGTCTATTTCTTCTTTGTGAAGTTTAGATGCTTTCGCATTGATTTTTCTTTCTAAAATAATTTGTCCGAGCGAGTTCATAATCTGCAGTACAGCATCCGACTGATCAGGCATGAATTGAACCGTAGCCATTCCAGACGTAGGATTGGGAAGTAAAGAAATTTCATTGTCGCTGCTTAATTCATTAATACCAATTGGACCAACATGAACTAAGTGTACAATTGTATCTGTACAAACTCCACCGTTGGCAATTAAAGTAACCGAATAATTTCCACTGGCGTTGTAAAGATGTGATGGATTTGTCTGAGCGCTGTTACTGCTATCACCGAAATTCCAGGAATAAGAAATTCCGTTTACAGAGGTATTGGTAAACGTAGCAGTCAATTGAGAAACCAAGAATGTGAACGAAGCTATCGGTGAAAGCTGTATTGCGACGTTGGTAGTATCGCTATTCGCGCAACCTGAAGTTGTATTCGTTACATGAACAATGTAAGGTGTATTCACCGTTGGACTAAACACAGCAGTTTGAGTCGTATCTCCACTTGGTGACCATAAGAAAGAATAAGTTCCAAAACCCAATACCTGTGCATTTAAAGTTACCGGAACTCCTGAACATACCGTGTCATTCGGCGTGATCTGGGTAAAAATATTCGGAGTTCTACCTCTCGTAACCCTTATTGTATCAGAAGAAGCGCAGCCGAGCGAATTCGTTAAGGTAACTGTATAAAGAACGCTTCCTCCACCCGGACCTCCTCCTTGCGGGCTGGCATAAACTGTATCGCCAGTGGTGCTACTAAGGCCGTTATTAGGAGACCACGCAAATGCTGTTGCACCGATTCCCGTTGCAATAAGTGTTACCGGAACATTACCACCGTTGCAATAAACTGCATTTGCGGGAATAGTAGTGATAGACGTAATAGTGGGAACAGAGCCTGTCACAACTTTAATAGGAAGAGAATCATTATCCTCACATCCCCATTGGTTCACAATGTGAACACTATATGTTGAATCAATACTTGGAACAAATGAAATGGATTGAGTAGTTTCTCCGGTAGGTGACCATAAATAGCTGGTAACATTCGGTCCGCCTTGCGTAGTTGCATTAAGAACAAGCAACTGGCCGGCACAAACAGTATCATTTGGCGTCGCTTGGATAGTAACCAGGGAGGTCGTATGATTTGTAATCTGAATACTGTCTCTACTTGTGCAGCCTGATGAATTGGCTCCTGTTACCGTGTAAACAGTATTGGTTCCCGGATTTCCTATAGGAGAAGCCAAAACAATACTTCCTGTTGTTGTATTAAGTCCGCCAGCAGGAGACCAACTGTAAGATAAAGCGCCGGTAGCAGTCAGAGTATCAGGAGTTGATCCAATACAAAAATTACCGTTATTAGATGCTGTTAGAATTAAAACAGGAGCAGCATTTGGATCTACAGTTACCATAATGACTGCTGAAGAATCAGACAAACCTGAATTACCGCAAGTTGAAACGCAATAGAAATAAGTAGTGGAAGTGATTGTACCCGATGATAATGAAGTAACACTCGTTCCAAAATCAATCCACGGTCCTGTAGAAGAAGCCCCTGATTTCCATTGAAATGTAATTCCTGTTTCAGTACCGTGACCTTCAAGAGTCAATGTAGTTGAGCCGGTTCCTCCACAGAGTACAGAATCCGATGCTACAACATGTCCGGGAGCAGGAGAACCTGAACATGGAGTTGAATAAGAATCGTATTGAATATCATCAATAAAAATGTTGTTTCCGCGGGTAGCACCATTGGCTCCGCGAACTAAAATATAATTTACACTTGTATTATAAGAAGCCGGAATATCATAGGTATATTGGTACCAACCATTAGCAGGAACAGTCGTACCTAGAGTTCTTGAACGGTAAACGTTTCCTAACGAATGTGGTCCGGTTAAATCCGGTGTCGTATTTACATAGATTGTAATGAAATCAGCTACGGTATCTGCACCATCGTCACGGTAAATCCAGAAACTGACACGCGGAGTATCGACACCGCGATTTGAATAATCAATAACCGGTGAACAAAAAGTTTGTAAAGTTCCACCTCCGTTTTGCTGGCGTGCAAATCTTGCCATTCCTAATCCGCTGTGTGGCGTGCAGGTTGGGTTGGTTCCGGTCGTAAACCTGTTCCACTGATTAATCGTTCCGACCGCAGTCCATCCTTGTGGCAGAAATTGCGTAGTGTCAAAACTTTCAGTATGGATTACCTGCGCTGATGCGTTGTTGACGAATGTTGTTGCAGTGAATAGCAACACAATGCTGATCATGTAATGATGCAATGATTTTTTCATAACTTGGGAAGTATTTATTTGGTTTTTAAAAGAGGTACAAGATTAGAAAACAATCTGACATCTTCATGAACTTTTGGGGACTTCAAATGATTAATTGAAGATCATTTTTCCGGTTCACTGCTAATTACAGCTCTTTAGCAGGTTGTTTTTTCTATTGAATATTGCTGGAAATTGATTATTCTTTATCACTCTACTGTCCGGCAAAAAATATATTTCTATAGAAACATCTAATAATAAGGTTAGCTATTCTCTATGGGAGAAGGGTTGACATCGCCCTTGGCAAGCCAATGGCGACCAATGGAGTGTGACCAATAAAACAGAAACCAATGTTGACAACACATTCAAGTCGCCAAAAAATACTTCCCTGACAATACTGATTCTTTATACATAGCCCGTTATTGTTATCGCTTTGGGCATAAGAATTGGAAACGCCCTCAGAACCTTTACAAAATCAGGAGGAACAAATTATGAGAAAAATATTCATCACCATCCGGCTAATTTTGATTTCGTTTTTGGTTACAGCTACACAACAATCATCTCAACTCTATCTGACAGCAGACCAAAACCGGATATTCAGTATTTCAATTGATCAAACTCTGTACTCATCTCCGGGAAAATATATAATGATTAATTTCATTGAGTCCGGTTACCATTTTGTTTCTGTTGTCGGGTATTCCCGATTGTATCATATCACTTTACAACCAATCAGGTTGTAGAGCTAATGCGTCTGATGGCACTTGAATCATCGCGGCTTGAGCTTGCTAAACAATCCTATTCACATACACTGGATAAACAAAACTATTATCGGATAAATGATTCGTTTACTTTTGAAAGCGGTATTTCAGAATTGAACTATTTTATTGAGAGAAGTTAACCCAAAACAATTTTTCTTGTATGCACTCAGCAGTTCCGAATTGAACTGCTGATTTTTTTTTTGAAAATCTGGACAATAAATTTAGACCAAAATCTTACACATTTACTTGTTTAAGTAACCTCGCGATTTACCCGACGTTTCTATTGTTTGAGTTTAAAGACTAAACAATGAGAAGAAGAAATCGCACAAGAAATATACTTGCTCAAAAAGCGGGAATAAAATTTTCATTCAGAAGAGTTGTCTTTAGCAGCATTATTCTTATCTCCGCGTTTACATTCCTCTTTCTTTATTTCAATCTCTGGAAATCAAAAAAAACATTTGGAAACTCGGGAATTGTTTTGCAGCCGGTCAAACTAAAAAATTTTACCGGAGAAGCGAGTAATAATAGTGCTGAACTGAACTGGATAACAGAATCAGAAATTAGTAATGACTATTTTACGATTGAACGAAGCCGGGATGGATATGACTATTATGAGATTGGAAAAATACTCGGAGCCGGGAGTAGCACGGTTGAAACACTCTATAAATTTACAGATGGTTCACCTCTAAAAGGTGATATATATTATAGACTTACCGAGACGAATTATGATGGATCAAGGATAAAATTTAAACCTGTTCATCTTAGCTTTACCAATTCAGTTGAAGAAGGGTTCTATATAAGTTACGCCGGACCGAATCCGTTTGAGGACAACCTACGGGTTGACTATAATTCAAAAGAACCGGGAATACTTGAAATAAGCCTCGTTAATTTAAAAGGACAAACGATGCGTAGTGAACAGGTAATTTCTGAAGAGGGAATGAATACATTTTTTTTTGGTGATGTTGAATCTTTAGAGAAAGGGATTTACTTCATCCAACTTCTTCAGGATGATGGTAAAGCACCTGTGATTAATGTATTGAAAAAATAAACGCCGCTGATTTATTGATCGGTTGGAGTTTCAATCGGTTTTTCAAATCATGTGCTCTCTCAATTTTGTCTGGCACGCTTTTCAATGCTGGCGGTTGTTAAAATTTTACAGTCATCCAACCTTTATATTTCTTTTTTCATCTATAGAATTAGAAGCTCAATTCTAAAATCCATGATGATGAAAAAGATTATACTCCTTATGATTTTGAGATTACGAATGCTTAATCCCTTCAACCGGCTGTCCGAGATAAAACTGATGTATTGTCTGACTAATTCAAAATAAAGATTTTCAAATACACGATAACTTCGCTTGGTATTCGCATCTGAAAGGGTGCTGCGAGCAGGCGCCTTATCTAAACCTAAATGCGTGAGTTTGCCTTCACAAGCCAGCATGCCTTCGCACAACTCCCTTAATCCATTGCAATAGCTGAAGACTCCATAAAGCAGAGTCACCAAATGAACACGGAATGGAATTCTCTTATAATAATGATTGGTATGGTGCTTTCGTGCAACACCGTTAATCTTTGCAGAGCCTATGCAAGAAAATATTTGTGATAAAACCGGCTGTCCGACAAAATTTGTACTTTTATCCATAGTTTGTTTAGTCTTAGTAAACCAAACATAACTATAAAGGGTGAACTATTTTTTAGCTCACCCTTTTATTATTTTTGTCGGACAATAGTGATTTTTTAAGTATTCCAATATTATTTCAATATCAAGCAAGTGAACATCGGTTTACTCCGTACGTTGGTTTAGGTTTTTCCTGTGGATACCTTATCAAGGAAAAAGTTTTACTGAATGGTAAGGTACTGGATTACCAATACAAACCGAATCTCAATAAACTTCTATTTTCAACTGAGGTAATGGCAGGAGTGAAATATAAACTTACGCGGCGTTCAGGCATTTTTGTTCAGCCAATTTTGCGCTACGGCCTTAACTCAATCAACAGTAATAAACAGGTAAAATGGATCCCATATTCATACGGGTTGGGAGCAGGAATAAATTACAGATTCTGATTTTTTATTGTGATATCATCTTTCTGTATGAATCATCATCACCTGCCCTGAACTTTATCCAGATTTTGAAATGCTCATGAATGTTGTTTTCTATTCTGCAAAATAGAGCGTCGTAATGAACTGAACTTTCAATAGCATATAGTGAATGGTTGCTACTGATGGATTGAGAATTTTCCAATATAGTCAGAAGGTGAGGCATTGGACTAGAAAAATTTCCTTCTATAAGAGATGTATAAGGAGATACTATTTTTAGTTGGTAGCGATATAAAGTATGCCATACTAAAGGCATTCTATTTTGTCCGAAAGCAGTATAGCCACAAAACAATGAAAGACAAATCACAATAAAAGCAGCCGGTTTTCTCATCTATATTTTTTCCACTGCGAAGATACAAATTGCCTTTGGCATAGATGTTGAAAGTCCGCCGTCAACTAAAACAAAAACAGTATGAAAACGATGTTGAAACAATTGGTCGCAGGTACTTTCTTAATAATACTTGTAAATTCTTTTGCAGGATGCAGTCCTGTACTTGTTGCACAACAAAGACCGCAACATGTTATTTATACAACGCTGCCACCTCCGCCATCTCAACCGGTTGTAGTTGTGCCGGTTGTTCCGTTTTGGGCGCCTCCTTATACCTACCTTACCCAGGTGCACTATTATTATTTCCCTGACTATAGTATGTATTACGATTTGAGCGGTCAGACCTATTGCTATTATGATGGGTTCTCCTGGTTACATGTAACTGTCTTGCCTTCTCTCCCCATATATTACGGATTTAACCCATACAATGCATACGTTGTTGTATTAAACCAATCTGTATATCAACCTTGGTCAAATCACAACTACTATGAGCAACAATACCCAACCGGGTATTACAAAACAGCTTATGCTCCTCGAACAGCGCTCGGTTCTAATACAATTCTGAGAGCCTACGATGAAAATCAGCGGAGACCTTTGTTTGTCGACAAACGTTCGAATAGGGAAGTGGCTGTAAAATATACAGAAAGGCCTTCAAAAGGATATGCTGTCGACAATCGACTTCCTCAACGTTCAGCAATTGATCAAACGTCCGGAAGAAGCAGATCAGAAGTAAATATGGTTTCTGATACACGCTCAACTTATCCTGACAGAAATTCTATTCGGCAAAATCATGGAAAGACTGTTCCCTCAAGCGAACCTGTTAAAACGTTCGCTCCACAGGTTACCAGGTCTGAGATTAGAAATAACACTATAAATTCTCCTCGTTCCGATTATAAAAATAAACGGGTAGATGTTGTAAGCGGTGAATCAAGGCCTGACCGAATCAGGAATGAAGTAAGAGATTCCCGGACTGTAACTTCAAATTCAATTGTTACACCGGTAAATGAACAAACCACGTCTTCATTTTATACCAGCCGGAAAGAAGATAAAAGGGTTCCGCGCACCAGGTAAACTACTATTTCTCTGAAATAGAAATCCGTTCTGCAATTATGCCGGACGGATTTTATTTTGAACAAAACCACCGTTCATAGCGCGAGTATGAAGTTGTTTGAGCAATATTGACTTAGAAATATTAAATTTGTGCGAAGGTAAAAATTCGAAATATGAAAAAAATAATTGTATTGTTTTTAGTTCTCCAAAGTCAAATGATTTCTGTGAAGGCAGAGGAGGGTATGAAATTCTTCAAGGGAACATTTTATGAAGCACTTTTAAAAGCCAAGGAACAGAATAAGCTTTTGTTCATCGACTGCTTCACCACCTGGTGTGGTCCATGCAAAAAGATGTCCACCCAGATATTTACAAAAGATGAAGTGTATAGCTACTTCAACAAAAATTTCATCTGTTATGCAATTGACATGGAAAAGGGTGAAGGTCTTGAAGTGGCAAAAAAATACAAGGTCCGGAATTATCCGACTTTTTTATGGCTCGATGGAACTGGAAAACAAATTCATCGTTCTGTCGGCTCTGCAGAAACGTCCTCTTTTTTAGCAATAGCAGCCAATGCTTTAAACCCCCTTGGAAATCTTTCTTATCTGAAACAGGAATACGAATCAGGAAACCGGAAACCGGAATTAATATTGGCGTATGCTCATTGCCTGAAGGCAGCTTATGACATGAACTACCAGGTTATTGCCGATGAATATTTTCATTCATTGCCTCCAAATGAATTAGCAGGTGAAATGAGTTGGAAAACAATTCTTGAATTCACACCGAACATAAACAGTTTTGTGTACAAAAGTATGGCGAAATCACCTCAACAGTTTTATGATCGTTATGGGAAAGACAGTGTTCTGCATGTAATGGATGAACTTGCTTTGCAAACGCTTTATTATGCGAAGCAGCAAAAAGATTCAGCATTACTCGCGAAGGCAATAACACTGTTAAAGAAAAGCGTAAACAAAGAAGTTTGCGTTGAAGCGGCAAAAGGAGAGTTGGATTACTACAAAGGCGCTAAGGACATGGCAAAATATACCGCCTTGGCGCACGATTATGTAAAAAAATATTTCTTTAATGATGCTTCTACATTGAATGCCATTTGCTGGACTTATTTTATGGAAGTAAATGAAAAAGACAAATTAGCGGATGCCGAAAAATGGATTGCCTTATCAGTGGCTTTGGAAGACAGATATTATAACTCGGATACCTACGCGAACATTCTTCATAAGGAAGGTAAAAAGAAAGAAGCGATTGATATGGCTAAACACAGTATTGAAGCTGCAAAAAAATTATCGGAAGATTATTCCTCCACACAGGAATTACTCAATGAATGGCTGAAAGAAAAATAATTAATCGCATTCGCATACTCTGAATTTTTGGCATGAAGAGAAATGAAAAATCCGTCCCTCAAATACGATGGGACGGATTTTTTTTGATTCATTTTTTTTTCTAAATTCTTTGAGTAAATTTTATTGCTTTGTAAATTTACCCGGTACATGTTCGTCACCACTTATAACTTCGTAGTAATATATACCAGGCGTTAAATCAGCGACATTTAACTGAGCATGATTCGAGTTGCATTTTAAGTATTCTTCTCTTACAAGCTTTCCTGAAGCATCATGAACGATGACCAGTGATGTTCCATTGAGTTTCTTTTCAAAGGTTAGATTTAAAATGGATACGGCAGGATTCGGATACGAAGAGATATTCTGTAATTTAATTCTTTCCTTATTGGCAACAGAAAGTATCGTTTGCGATTTCAATGCGAGATTATCAATGTACAAAATGCTTCCAGCAGAAGCTATAGAATAAGGCCACTTAGAAGAACTGATATCAATTCTCATTGTATCCGGAGCCATTCCTGTATGGATTGGTAATTCAAAATATGTATAGGTTGAAGCACCAGTTAAAAACATTCCCGTCCCGCCGATGTTTGTTCCGTTGTTAGAAAGCGAAATGCTAATGGATGCACTATCAGCACCTGAAGTCGTGTATTTATAATATCCTGTAAGGGTATCTGTCATGTTTGCATAAGGATTGCCTCCTACTGAAGGGCCGTTGTTGGCATAATGACCCGATGTAATTCCGGAGGACCCTATATTTCCGCCACCCTGATCAATTGTTGTTAGACTGATGGCGAAATTTCCTGAATAACTATCACTTGTTTTTGCTATTCCCTCTCCGCTTGCTTGCCATCCACCTGGTATATCTAAAGACATTGGAGTCCAGTTTTCAAAATTTCCGTTCAAAATAGTAACACTTGTTCCTGCTAATATGAGTCCGTCTAATTCCAGAAAACTTCCGTTTTCAACTCCAATATCATCAATAAGATTACTGGATGCTGCTGCTATAATTACAGAATCTGGTGTTGATGAAAGAGAGATAGGGAAGGAGAAAGCTGCGAATGTATTTTGAATGCCACTACCTTTTATTTTAAAGATATTCGAGCTGATTATTGAACCATTGTGTTTAAAAAGGAGGATGATAATTGCACTGTCATTTCCCGGTAAGTTATAACGGTAATATCCTGTAATAGCTGTCGGTTGCTGTGTACAAGGGATGCCGCCATCTCCACTCATCGGGTCTCCGTTGGCAATGTAAGCCTGCGCCGTATCACCGCCGGCAATCATGGTCTGCATTCTTACTCCGAAACCTGTGTGCCCGCTAACCTTTGATACAGGTACAACACCCATATGACGAATGGCTTGCTGGTTTCCGGATTGCCAGTTATCAAGATCATTGTAAGGGGTAGAAGTCCATGTTTCAAATGAACTGTTTGGAATTTGCGCGTTCGCCAATTTGTGTGTAAGTAGCAAAGCGGTTACTAAAAATAATGAGAGTACTGATTTTTTCATTTGTATGTTTTTTTAATTGTTTTACTAATTGATTGGTTAAGGGACAGCAGCTATAAAAAAGCGTAACGCTGAAACAGTGCAAAGGTTTTTGATCAACCAGAAATAGTTGATCAAAATTCTGTAAGATTTGAAGTGGAATTTTTAAAAAAGTAGGTTGTATTTTGTCTGAAATCAAAAAGTATCAATTTACTGAAGATCGCAAAATGCCAATGAAACAAAAAGAGTACTCCAATTATTTTTCGGAGAGCTGGTCAGTATTGAAAAAGATTGAAAAGATTGAGATGATTGCGTCGGAAAAGATCCCTGCATAAAATGACATGACAAAAAAAACGTCCCGCGCATGTGCAGGACGTTTTTATTTTTTAGAATCTACTAAGCTGTGCTTAACTATTCAGCATAACAGGCATCACCAGCATAAGAATATTTTCATCCTTATTGCTTCCTTCCGCAGGAGTAAGGATTCCGGCGCGGTTCGGTGCCGACATTTCGATGTTGATCTGATCGCTTTCGAGGTTGCTGAGCATTTCTGCGAGGAACCGAGCATTGAAGCCGATCTCCATGTCTTCGCCGGTATACTGACACGAAAGACGTTCGTTCGCCTCGTTTGAGAAATCAATATCTTCAGCACTGATGTGTAATTCGCTTCCCTTTATTTTTAAACGTACCTGGTGAGTAGTTTTATTAGAGAAAATGGAAACACGTCTTACTGAATTCAGCAAAGCACTTCTGTCAATCGTCAATTTGTTAGGATTATCCACAGGGATAACAGCTTCATAATTCGGGTATCGTCCGTCAATGAGACGACAAATCAGAGATATATTTCCGAATTCGAAGAAAGCGTTGTTCTCATTGTAGTTTATCTTGAGCACTTCATCTGTTCCCGTAAAAATATTCTTGAGAAGCGTCAAGGGTTTTTTCGGCAGAATAAACGTTGTTTCTGATTTCGCTTTTGAATCGGTTCTATTGTAACGAACCAGTTTGTGAGCATCTGTCGCGACAAATGTAAGTCCGTCTTTTCCGAGCTGACAAAAAACACCTGACATCACCGGACGTAATTCATCGTTGCCTGTCGCAAAAAGGGTTTTGTTGATGGCCTGTAACATTACGTTCGATGGCATTTCGAGCGATGTTGTTCCTTCCAGTACGGGAAGTTTTGGAAACTCTTCTCCGTCAAAACCGGTGAGTTTATACTTTCCGTAATCAGAACTGATTTCGATGTTAAACGTTTTTTCGTCAATGCTGAACGTGAGCGGTTGTTCAGGGAATGTTTTCAATGTCTCCAGCAAAATTTTTGCCGGCACAGCGATTCTTCCGCTTGCTTTTGCATCAACCTGAAGATGAGTAGTCATCGTTGTTTCAAGATCAGAAGCGGAAACTGTGAGCAATCCCTTTTCAATCACGAACAGAAAGTTGTCGAGGATTGGAAGAGGATTGTTCGAATTTAAAACCCCGCTGATTGCCTGCAGTTGTCTCAGCAATCCGGAACTTGATACAATGAATTTCATGTGTGAATAATTTTTATTTGAATGTGAAGATGGCATGTCTAATACAACATCATCTTTCAGGTGTGAACTCTTGCTTATGTTAATTTGTTGTTGCTTTGTGAATAATAACAATCGAAACCTTGCAAAGATAATTTTTTTGATCACAAATAAAATCGATGTTGATAAAGAAATAAGGTCTTATTTCCCAGTCTTTTTCAGGACATTCCTCTTTTTATCGAGGTCGAAATCATTGAGTTGTCTGAAAACCTTTCCGAACACATAATATTGGATGACAACAAGTTCCTTTCCGTTATTCATAAAAGCATACAACCTGTCGATGTCATACTTCAGCGGATTACCAAGCGAATCCGTTTGAGCAAGCGAACGAAGTGTGATCGGTTTTGTAAATGTAGTAATGCTTTTTGTAATCCCTTTTGAATCGGTGACGCTGATGGTGTTGATCGGCTCAGTTGTTTTCAACGAATCGCGCTGCTTGTCTGTAAACTCAGTATCCCATGTTTCAAAACACAGGTATTTGAAAAATGAAAGATAATTGTTCAGCCCGATCGTATCTACGTGCTGAATGGAAAGGTTGGTGGCAGAATCAAAGACACGAAACTGATTTCCAATTCGCTCAATTGAAAAAGATTGCCCGGGCTGTCGATAATATTTTATTGCGATATTTTTTACTTCATCGGGAGTGTAATCGAAAATTGCGATGTCGCGCCAGTTTTGCTCCAGCGGGGAATAACGCGGAGTTAGGTATCCCTGGAATCCGGGAAGCTCAATCACAAAAGGAAGACTCGAATTTTCAACCAGCATAAAGGTTCCCAACACATCCCCTGTAGAACCGCCAACATAATACACTTTCATCGGTCTGGCTTCGCCATGCTGGTAGATTTCGCATTTGATAGCGTCAGCTGCAATGTCTTTGATTACATTGTTATAAGCCGCTTTAGCAACACGCGTTTTTACAGCAAGATTTTTTGCAGTAGTCAGGAAGAGCTGCATCGCGTCTGGACGTACGTTGTATTTACCGTTCACCTTCCATCCTGACGCAGTTCGCTCAAGTGTAACAGAATGATTATTCCGATCCGCTAAAAACACTTTCGTAACAGCACCGGTATCGCTCACAGCAAAGTCGTGCAGGTCTTCGCGCAGGGTTCCTGATTTGTTTTGGTACAACAGGAAAGCGGCTGCCAGTGCAAGCAACACGGTGACAATCAAAATATTTTTGTTCTTCTTCATTTAACTAATTTATTTTTCATATTTTCTTCTTCTGATCATTACATGAAAGAAGCCATACAACATGATTAAAAGAACAGGCAAAAAAGTATTCATCCATTTCAGGGAACTGTTTTCTGTTTTAGATTTGTCAAGCAGCCGCAGTTTAAATTCTTTCGCCCGTAGCGTCATCAGTCCCGAATCGTCGCAGAGGTAATCGATGCAATTGAGAATAAAGTTACGATTTCCATACGTCTGTTGCGTGAAGCGATCGTATCCCAGCGGGTAAATCGTTCCTTTTTTGCTGACATAACTGGCAGCGACATCACCGTCACCAACAACAATCATTTTTGTGGACACACTGGATTGCATAAAACCGATATCAGAAGAAGTTGCAATGGCTTCCGGGATACGGTTCTTAAAATTCGATTTAAAATTTCCTTCAAGTAATACGGCAAGAGGAAGGTGAGGCATGTTGAATAGTTTTGGATCAGGATCGTCTTTCAAAATATTTAAACTGACACGCACAGGCGCCAGCATGATTTTGGAATACGATGATGTGCTGAGCAAAATCGTTTTTTTCACGCTGTCAGTTTCGATAGTGTCGACAGTACCGGCGAAATCAAACTTAATCGCATTCAGATTGTGAACAATCGGGTTGGCAGAAGAAGGATTGATGAGCGGAGAAAAATACCACGGGAATAACTCTGTCTTTGGCTGGTTACCAACCTGCCCGGTTACAACAGGAATCGGAGCAGCCTGCATGTCCATCACGAGATCGTAATTGATACGCACACCATATCGGAAAAGCTGGTCATCGAGATTCAATTCTTTCGCGATGGCGACATTGGTACTGGTGGCAGATAAACTATCAAGATCAATCTGCATGTTGTCAATCAGCCACAACACGCGTCCGCCTTTCATGATGAACTGATCGATGACGAATTTATCTTTCTCACTGAAAGCGGAATCCGGTTTCGCGATGATGAGTGTTTTAAATTTTTTTAACGCATCAAGTTGTCCGCTAATGGAAACAGTGTCTACCTGGTAGGATTCCTGAAGAGAACGAGCCGCATCGGTAATTTGTTTTGTGTTTAATTCGCCCTGTCCCTGAAGAAAACCGATTCTTGTCTTGATGTTATTGGTAATGCTTTTGATGCCTTTGATGAAATCGTATTCAAGTCCTTCAATGGAATTGTTCAACATCTCTTCAGAACCTGTACCCATGCGGCTTTTAAGAAGCTGCAACGGAATTTCTTCCGCTCTGTAATTCAGGATGGCTCCCGGAAAAATAATTTTCTGTGATGTGCCGCCTTTCTGCCGTTCTTCGAGATTGGTAGGTTGCAGACCTTTTTGAGCAAGCTGCTGATATAACTTATTTCGCTCCGTTTTATCTGCAATCGCCGAAGGATCGATGAACTGATATTCTACATTGCTTCCCGCATACACACGGAACTCATCCAGTACTTCCTTGGTTGCATTTTTCAGTCGTTTAAAACCCGGAGGAAGATCACCATCTAAATAAATTTTTACATATATTACATCATCTAATTTCCGGAGTAATTCCTTCGATGATGGTGCGAGTGAAAATCTTTTTTCAGAAGTAAGGTCGAAACGCGTAAACACAAAGCCGGCAATTACGTTGATAAATATCAACGCTGCCACAGCGAGTATAAGCTGAATGATGCCTTGTTTTTTAAGTTGCCGTTTCAATTTTATATAAACATTAAAAAGCAGATAAAAGATAAAATTTATTTGATTCAAATTTATTTCCTATTCCCAATGCCTCGACTACGCCCGGCATGACCCTTCGCACGATGTCGCACTCAGCGAAGTCGAAGTGTGTGTATGCTTTCTTATTCAATTCTGTCTTTACCATTTTCTTTTTTCGATGACGAATTTTGTAAGGAGAATAAAGAATGTTGTTAGTGTAATAAAATAAACCATGTCGCGCGTATCAATTACACCACGGCTCATGGATGCATAATGGGAGTTGATGCCGATCTGTGATAGAATGGTTGGCAGCACTCCTGAGACAGAAAGAGAACTGAGAGAATCAAATCCGAAGTGAAAGAAAAATGAAATAATCACCGCAAGAATGAATGAGATAATCTGGTTGTTGCTCACGGATGATGAGAATACGCCCATGGAAACAAATGCGCTGCCAAGGAACACCAATCCGAAATACGAACCGAGGATTCCGCCGGTGTCTACATTTCCGGTCGGAGAAGCCATGTAATAAACATAAAAGAAATAAATGAGGGTTGGGATCAACGAAAACAAAACGAGGATAACGCCGGCAATGTATTTCGCGAATACAATCTGGAAGTCGCTGAGCGGGCGGGTAAGCAGCAGTTCAATGGTACCGGTCTTATTTTCTTCAGCGAACGAAGGCATGGTTACGGCAGGAATGAGAAACATAAACACCCAGGGAGCGATGATAAACAACGTGTCGATGTTGGCATATCCGTTTTCAAGAATGTTGAAATCGGTGCCGGGAATAATCCACATGAACAAACCGATGCTCAGCAGAAACACAGCCATCACCACATAGCCGATGAGTGAACTGAGAAAACTGTTTATTTCTTTTTTGAGTAAGGCAATCACAAGTGGTGGAAAAAATTTCGTGTCAAAAGTAATTTTTTTTACGGAAGAAGGGATGAGTTCCGGTCTATCTCTAATCTTTTTTACTACAGAAGTACGAAGATAACAGAAGCGGAACATTTGCTTTGTGTCTTCGTGTGGTAAAATTTTTAAATGCAAATGAAGACGAAAGAAAATAGATCTGCCCATACTCAGTGCTTCATATCCGAATCGAGCCCCTATGTTGATGCTGATGAGAAGTATGTTAAACATAATCCGCTGAAATATTGCAAAATTCTACTCTTGTCTGAATAGTAAAAATACTTTTGCTTCGTCTGCTTTATTGTAATATTTTCGGCACCTTAACAACACACTTGAATACTCTTTAACCCAAAAACTCTCTCTAATGAACAAGCTAATTAAACATCTTCTATTGTTTGCGGCGTTTCTCAGTTTCTGTAATTCCATCTTTGCCCAAAAAGATAAAGGCGGCGGAAAAAAAATAGGCAAAGGATTTACAGTTGAATGGGGGCCGGATATTAAAATGAAAGGCCTGTTTCCAACTGAAATGCTCCTGTATGATAAAGGCAGTTTTTATGTTTCGATTGTTGTCCCAAAGGCATTCAGTGCTGCCGAGTATAATTTAGTTAAAATCAATGATAAACTTGATATCGTGCTTCAAAACAGAATCAAGACAGAGGAAGAAGATAAAAAGGCAAGTTATAATCATGAACGTGGTGTGATGGAAGTGGGCGATGATATGTATGTGTTTGAAGAAGAAAAAGTTCATCACGACAAAAAAATAAATTACTATCTTGAAAAGGTCGACAAGAATACATGCGCTCCCGCTGGCAACAAGAAACTGATTTACTCAGTGGATTATTCAGTTGATAAAGACAGACAGGATGATGACGTGTCGATTTATGCTGACAATGAAAGTAAATTTCTCGCCATTTACGATCAGCATAAGGTTGACAGAAAAGAAAACGCAGAATGTACCATTCGTGTGTTGAACAGCGGTTTTGAGAAAATGTGGGAGAAGAATATTACGCTGCCTCTTATTGCAACGAGAGGTGGAACAGGTGATTTTAGACGATACATTGATCCTTCTTCTAATTATTACCTGGTTTCAAAAGTATATAAGGACGACAAAAGGAACTCAAAAGAAGTGAAAGAAGGAGAGTTGAATTATGACTATCATATTTACATGATGGGTGAGAATATCAAAACCTATATTGATTATCCTTTTCACCTGAAAGATAAAGCGGTTTCGCAGGTACGACTGAATGTAAAGAAAAAAGGTGATCTTGTAGCAACCGGAATTTATGCTGATGTAATCTCCGAAAAAAATAAAGTTTCCATTCCAAAGGGAATTTTCTTTACTACGATAGACATGGAGCATGCAACAATCAAGTCACAGAGCTATAAGGAATTCGGTACGGAAGTTTTTACCGCGGGTTTAAAAGACAAGCAGGCAGAGAAGGAAGAGAAGAGAATAGAGAAAGGCAAGGATGTCGGGTTTGATTTTATCATCCATGATCTGATCAATCGTAAAGATGGCGGAAGTACGATGATTGCGGAAGAATTCCGTCTTGAGATTGTGACGTATTCAAACGGCAGAACGACTTATACGAGATATTTTTATAAATTCAGGAATATCATCATCGCTAAAATTTCCGCTACAGGAGAAATCGGATGGGTATCTGTTATAGCGAAAAACCAGGTCATGGAAGGTTCTGACGCGGCTTGTTCTTACCTGTTGTTTGACCACGACAACGATACTTATCACGTCTTCTTTAACGAACATAGGGATAATCTTTCAGCTGCCGGACCCAAAGGCGGCGGATTGAAAGTGATGGATAATCTAAAGAAAGCAATTTTAGTAAGTGTTGAAGTGGGTGCAGATGGTTCGATCGGAAAAAAGAATGAAGTCGTAAAACTTCCACCTGATGATGAGAAGACACATTTTTATCCGAAGCTGAGTTTCATTCCGGAAAATGAAAATGATATTATTCTCTTCGGAACAGAAAAGTCTCATGAGAAGTTTGCAAAAATTCATTTCGATAAATAATATTTCATGCACAAAATAATCAATAGGGCAGTCATCTGTTGCTGTGTCCTGCTTTCCGGTTGCGCGACACTTTTTACTGCGAAAATCAATACGTTAAGAATCGAAAGTGATCCTCCCGGAGCTACTATCAAGGATGCGGAAGGACATGAGAACGGAACTGCTCCTTATGAGTTCAAACCTGAACAGGGAAAGACTTATTCATTTGTTGTATCAAAAGAAGGATACGAGAATTATAAGATCGATATCAAACCCAAGCCGGATGATTTCGCTTTGTTTGGTGATGCCTTATTATTGTGTCTGCCGTGCATTGTCGATCTTCCTTCTAAAGCTTACCTGACATA
>JAYVZS010000079.1:0-11927 GCA_043783155.1 Bacteroidota bacterium
GTAACCCCTGCACAACAATGGGAATGAAAAGATCCGTTTGGTTGTTAGGGACAGCCGTTAATGTTGTGTTGGAAAATGTTTGTGCAAAAAGCAGGCTCGGAAATAGAATGAGAAGTGTAAGGAGTTTTTTCATGACTATTGTTTCAGATTAATTGAGTGACTACCAAATCGTTTTATTGCCCTTCAGAAAACAAAGCTAAAAATTTTGGGGATAGATCATCAGGTAATTGGATTTTTTTTTCATCAATGCTATGAAATACATTTTTTAAAATCGAATAGGGCGAATCACTACGATTTCCAGGTTGTAAAATTTGCACATCTTCCCCTTTTAGCATATTCACATTAAATAGCGCATGGATTGATCCTGATCATCTATCTTTGAGAAAATTTTTTGAATCGTCGTGGCATTTAAAAACTCTCAACACTGGATTAATACGCTGGAAGAAGCAGGCGAGTTGGTGCGCATTAAGGAATATGTAAATCCTCATCTTGAAATTCCTGAAATCACCGACCGGGTTTCCAAACAATACGGACCCGCGTTGCTTTTTGAAAATACAGGTTACGATTTTCCACTCCTTATCAATTCCATGGGAACTGAAAAGAGAATGGCGATGGCATTAGGTGTTGAACAACTTGACGATGTCGGAAAAAATATTGAAATTTTGCTCAAACAACTTTCTTCTCCGAAGGATAATATTCTTGACAAACTGAAATTACTTCCGACCCTCAGTTCAATTGCATCGTGGATGCCGAAGGTGATTTCCGGCAAAGGAGAATGTCAGCAGGTGATAATGAAAGAACCTGATGTAACAAAATTACCTGTGCTGAAATGTTGGCCTGAAGACGGCGGACCGTTTCTTACGCTTCCAATCATTCACACAAAAGATCCGAATACAGGAATACGAAATGTCGGTTTGTATCGCATGCAGGTGTTTGAACCAACCATGACGGCGATGCACTGGCACCGTCATAAAGTTTCAGCAAGACATTTTAATGAATATAAAAAACTGGGATTGAAAATGCCTGTCGCCGTTGCGCTTGGCGGTGACCCTGTTTATACGTATGCAGCAACGGCTCCATTGCCTGATGGTGTGGATGAATACATGCTCGCCGGTTTTATCCGGAAGAAAAAAGTCGAGTTGGTGCAATGTCTCACACAGGATGTCCAGGTTCCCGCAGATGCTGATATCATCATCGAAGGTTATATAGACCCGGAGGAAGATTTTATTTTGGAAGGACCGTTCGGTGATCACACCGGTTATTATTCATTAGCGGATATGTATCCGCGTTTTCATATTACGTGTATCACACATCGTAAGGATGCTATCTATCCTGCTACCATTGTCGGCATTCCGCCACAGGAAGATGCATGGATCGGGAAAGCGACAGAACGAATTTTTTTGGTGCCAATTAAAATAACGATGGTTCCTGAAATCATTGACATGGTTATGCCGGTAGAAGGAGTGTTTCACAATTTGGTCATCGTAAAAATAAAAAAAGAATATCCCGGGCAGGCCATCAAGGTGATGCACAGTTTGTGGGGTGCCGGACAAATGATGTTTACAAAAATGATGGTGGTGGTTGATGGTGATGTAAACATTCACAACAGTGAAGAAGTGGCGCGGTATGTTTCAGAAAATTTTGATCCGGTGAATGATGTTATGTTCACGCAAGGTCCTGTTGATGTACTCGATCATTCCTGTTCGGTGATGGCTTTCGGAGGGAAGATTGGAATTGATGGGACGCGCAAGTTACCGGAAGAATTGGGGATGCAGTCGGCAGTCGGCAGCAGGCAGTTGGAAAGTGAGAAAGTGGGAAGGGGAGAAGGTGGGAAAGTGGGAATGGGAGAAGGGGAGAAGGGGAGAAACGGTGCGGGGGAGAAAATCTCTCATCTCATATCTCACATCTCAAATCTATTTCCCGAAATAAAAGACATCAATACATCACTTCTTCAAAAAGGAATTTCGCTTGTATTTATTTCTGTCGAAAAGAACAGACGAAATCACATTCGTGAGTTGAATGAAAAACTTTTTCAGCAGGAAGCATTCAGAAATATCAAAGTCGTCATCTATCTTGATCATACAATTGACATCAGTGATATTGCTGACGCTGTTTGGCGCTTCGCGAATAATGTGGATCCGAAGAGAGATTATTTTCAATCCGGAGGTAACATTGCTTTTGATGGTACACGTAAAACAAGGGAGTTCGATGACTTCCACCGCGACTGGCCAAATATTCTTGCTTCCGATGAACCAACTATAAAACACATTGATGAAATCTGGGACAAACTTGGTCTTGGAAAATTTATTCAATCGCCTTCGTTAAAATACCGCAAGCAGCTTTATAAGGGTGGGGCAGTGGTGGAGGAGTAGATGGTTTACTGGTTTACGGTTTGTGTTCACGACTTTGTAAATGTTTTCTAAAATTGATTTCGCCAAAAAGAACGGTTGCTGATTATTTTCCGCCGATCTTAAAACCGATTCGCTTTCTTGTTTTCTGTTTTTCTTTTTTTGGTTCGGGTTTACTAAGAAGAAACTCAATCACTTCGTTGATGTTTTCAATCTTCACACTGAATTTTGATTCTATTTCATCAATTCGTTTTTGCAGGAGCTTGAAACTTGAAATGTTTATTCTTTTGCTTCAGCAAAATAAATGCACGAACAATTGCAATGTTTGCTTTGACGGCTGTCTCACTTCTCAGAACACTTGACAGCATAGTAATGCCATGCTCTGTAAAAGTATACGGAAGTTTTTGAGTTCCTCCCCGTTTTTCTTTTTTTGATATCACAAATTGTGACATCAAAACTTTGAATTCATTTCGGTTAAGTTGAAACATAAAATCAGGAGGAAATCTATTCTGGTTTCTTTTCATGGCCTGCACCAATACTCTTGTCTGTACTCCGTACATTTCAGCGAGATGAAAATAAAGCATTACCCGTTGTCCGCGAATGACAAGGATTTTCTTTTGAATAATTGTTAATTCCATCGATAGAAAAATTAAAAATGAGCAGGTCTGCCCTGAAGCAAATGCAAAAGTTTGAAAATGAATGATCAAATATATGAAGAAAATAAAAAATAACAAGTGGGTTTATTGCTTTCCCTTTTCTACCTTCACCTCAAAATCGTCAATGTAAAAAATTCTCTTGCCCGGATTCCAGACGTATACTTTTATCATATCGTCACCTGCTTTCATTTTCGGCAGTGGCCTGCTGATAAGAACATGCTGCCACTCTCCTGGTTTGCGGTTAAAGGATTTTATTCCGGCAGCGTACCATTCAACTGCTTTTCCTCCGCTTTCAAAACTCAAAACAAGTTTGGTGTCGTCAGATGTGTCTTTTGAATTCACCCACACACCTGCCGTTGCTGTCGCGTTTCCTTGAGAAAGAAAATCCGACAACCGTTTTGTATAGTTGATGCTGTATTCATGCTGCTCATCCATCTTCTCCGAATATTTTCCTGAGTGGGCGAGCTCATTGGTTCTTATTTTATCTTCATCACCCCAATTGTTGTTTTCAAAATCGGTGGAAGAAGGAATCAATGCATTGTGTGATGTAACATTCGTGTCACGTTTGTACAACGTGATTTCTGAATTGAAAAAAGTATCCCTTTCAACAATCGTCGGGAACTTATTCATGATGATTTGTTCCGCTTCCAACGGATGCCCGATGTTGGTCCAGCCATAGATAAAATAAGTAGCCGATGTTGTATCTACAAGACTCATCAACTTCGCGATGTCCGTTTCTTCGTCCGCTTTGTACAAATCAATTTGAATTTTCTTTCCCATCTTATCGAAATAATAGTCGATGTATTTCGGGTTGCAGACACTGATCACTTTTGCCGTTTTATCGGCTCCGTATTTATCTGACCAGTTTACTGCATCAGCAGCGATTTCTTTGAACACACCAAAATGATTCATCCAGAAGAAATGTTTTTCCTTCACGGTGCTGTAACCGGAGACCAATGTAAAAACAGCGAGGCATGAAAAAATTATTTTTTTGTTGAATGAGTGTTCAGGAATGAATGAGAAAACAAACAACAGCAGGAATGGAAAACCCGGGAGTAATGTAGACGTCTGAAGAACAGGATTCCTTAGTACAGAATAATAATACCCGATGAAAAACAACACCAGGAACCAACCAATGGAAAACCAGTGGTAACGGGTGATAACAAGTGTTTTCCTAAAATATATAAAACTTGCAACACAGATTCCGAAAAAGAGATAGAAGAGAAGGTCGGAATCATTCAGACTGTAGCTGATGAAATTCCTGAGAAAGTTTTCATCGGGTTTTCCAAGCCACAAGCCGACTCCGCCGATATTGAGCTGGGTGAAAAAGATAGAAAGGTGAGGGAGAAATAAAACCAGGATGACGGCACCAGATAAAATATATTCTTTGCGATTTTCTTTTGTCATGAATAATAAACCGGTGATTCCGATAACTGCCGCCATCAAAAACGAAAAGTAATGCGTATACATACAAGCACTCATCGAAAGTATATAGGCGACGAGCAGGTGTGTTTTATTTTTTCTGTTTCTATCAATGACATTTTCAAACAGGACCTTCGTCCAGAAATAAGCAGCCATCAACACGAATAATACACTGAATATATACGGACGTGCAGTCTGACTATATAGCAGTGGAAACTCCAACGTACTGAACGCCGCTGCTGCAAAAAGTCCTGTCGCTTTGCTGAACCATTTTTTTCCAAGAAGATAGAGAAAGAGTATCGAAAAAATACCGGCGACAGCAAATGGAAAACGGATGGCGAAAACTCCGTCACCGAAAATTTTTGTCCAGTAATAAAGAAGTACCTGGACAAACGCCGGATGCCCGTCAACAGCGACTCCTTTTTCAATCAACTCACTGAAGCTAGTGAAACGTGTTCGCACCAATGCACTCAACTCATCATTCGACAGCGACGTAAATCCAAGATGATAAAAGCGAAATACAGCGCCAATCAACAGGATGATGGCAAGCGCAGTTTCCTCAGGATATTTTTTTATTTTTTCTAACACGCGTATAATATTTGTCCACAGTCTTTCGCGAAGGAGCAACAGTAAACCGTGAACTATAAAACCGTAAACTATTTTCCTCTCTGCCTAAGCGCTTCAAATAAAACCACACCACATGCCACCGAAACATTCAGTGACTCGATGGTTCCGAGCAAAGGTATTTTTATTTTTTTGTCAGCGAGTTTCAGCAGGTCTGATGAAATACCGTCTTCTTCCGAACCTATAATAATAGCGCATGGAGGAGAATAGTCGGCGTCGTAATGCAACTCTGCTGTTTTTTCCGTCGCGGCAATTATTTGCAGCCCACTTTCTTTCAGAAAAGAGATTGTATTGCTAAGATTTTTTTCGCGACAAACCGGAATTGAATTCAGCGCCCCCGCAGAAGTTTTTACAGCATCTGCATTGATCTGTGCCGCGCCTTTGTACGGGATTACGATTGCATGCACCCCCGCACATTCCGCGGTGCGTGCGATGGCGCCGAAGTTACGTACGTCTGTAATGCGGTCGAGGATGAGGATCAACGGTGTTTCACCTTTTTCAAAAACCGCCTGAACAATATCTTCAATCGATTGATAGGTGACTGCTGAAATAAAACAAACTACGTCCTGGTGATTTTTTCTGGTCAGGCGATTTAACTTTTCAATCGGAACTTCCGTGTAAAGAATTTTCCGTTCACGCATCAGTTGCTTCAACTCCTGCATCAGATCGCCCCGCGCACCACGAGTGATAAAAATTTTCTCCACTTCTTTCCCGGCCAATATAGCTTCTATCGCGGGACGAATGCCATAGATCATCTGTTCATCGGGCGATTCTTTTTGCCTTTCTTGTCTTGCTTCTTGCATTTTATATCTTGCTTCTTAGTTAATTAGAATCTCACGTCTCATATCTCAAATCTAATAGTCATTATACACCCGTCCCTGTCTCCACAAATCCACCGCCCTGTACCAACTGTTTTCATAGATTGGCGCGCGCGACAAGGTGAAGTCATTATTGGTAAACGGATTGTTGACCTTTGTGAAAAAGAAATTCAGTGACATGGCATTGTTGGGCTGACCGTAAATCCAGTTTTCTGAAACGGAATTTTTGTAAACGAAATTCGGCGGACCTAAGATGATGTACATCATGCCGCGATCGGTGCGCCATCCTTCGGTATAAGAAGAGAAATGACGGTTCGCTTCCTGTATCCGTGAATAATATTTTTTTATGAGCGACCTTGTTCGCTCCGGGTTACCACCGATGTCGAGCCAGAATTTATCAACGGCTGCTTTCCTTGATGAGCTTGTATTTATTTCTTCAAATTCTTTTTTCGAAGTGAGGTAGCGCGTGGCCTCAATCATCTGGTCGGGAGTTGTAACTTCAGGGTATCCGCCTTTGAAGCGATACAACGAGAGACCTTCATGATTGGTTGTATCAACCTGGAAATGATAAATTCCTTCCTTCTGGAAATTCAGTATCGTTGAGTCGCCTGTGTTGATGGTAAAAGAACTATCGGGTGTGAAATTAAAATCATCATGAACATCAAAGCTGAATGGCGGAGCAGCCAGTTGAAAGTTACGGTGATAATAACGTACAAATATTTTCTTTACCGAAGGATCACGATACGTTACATTAAAACTGTCTGACGGATAAATATTATTTCTCATCAGCGGAAGTTCGCTGCCTGAGGGGGAAACATAAAAATTCTGCCTGCTCTGCGGACTGTCGTGATCAATGTTGACGAAAAATTCTTCTGCTGCTTTTTTGTTTACGTCGATGATCACACATGAGAGAAGAAAGTTTCCCTCTTTAGGAATTTTGAAGTTCACTGTATAGAGCCGGATTTTACTTTGAACATCAGATTGCTCAACAATAAAATCAGCACGGGTACTGTCGAGCGTAACACTTGATTCGTACGATTCCACGACGCGGCATTGTAATCTGAAAACTCCTTTAAAGGCATCGTCTTGTTGTCTTATTTTAAGAAATTCATCTGTGTTCAGTTTGACGAATAACTGAGAACTGTCTTTCGAAAAATGAAAAACAGAAAATTCGGGATGAAAGAGATGTTCATTCTGGTGATAAACAGAAGACAGGTTCTCGCTGCTAAGCTGCCGTGTTCCATAGCATCCTGAAAGAATTGCTGCCAGCAAAAGAGAAAACCGGATTCTGCCATTCATATTATTCAGGAAGATTTTCTTCTGCACGTTCAAGTAATTTCGATGGAATCAGTTTTGAATTTTTCGCTCCGAGTTCTTTCAGTTTTTCAGTTGAGCTGATTAAGTTGCCTCTTCCTTCAGAAAGTTTTTTCATCGCATCCACATAATTCGATTTTGCTTCATCCATTTTTTTTCCGACCATCGTTAAGTCTTCGACAAAGGAAACAAATTTGTCATATAGTTTTCCGCCCTGCTCGGCAATCTCAAGCGCATTGCGTGTCTGACGTTCCTGTTTCCAGATAGAAGCAATTGTAAGCAGCGTAGCAAGTAATGTTGACGGACTGACGATTACAATTTTTTTATCCCATGCATAACTGAAAATTTCAGGGTCGGCTTGAACGGCAAGACTGAATGATGATTCGATTGGCATAAAGAGCAATACAAAATCCGGAGAGAAAAAATCTGCGGAAGACTGATAATTTTTTTCACTTAAAATCTTCACGTGGTTTCTGACAGATAAAATATGATCTTTAGAATACTGCATTCGTTCTTCATCGGTCGCAGCATTGACAACTTGTTCGTAGGCCACCAGCGAAACTTTTGCATCCACAATGATGTGTTTGTTGTCGGGAAGGAAAATAACGACATCCGGTTGCTGCCTGTCGCCTTCTTCATTCTTTGTACTCACCTGTGTTTTGTATTCACGATCCTTTATTAACCCGGATCGTTCGAGAATTTTTTCGAGAATCACTTCACCCCAGTTGCCTTGCTTTTTTGTATCTCCTTTTAATGCTTTCGCGAGGTTGTTTGCTTCTTCACTGATTTGTTTATTCAACTCTACTAAACTTTTAATTTCTCCTTTGAGGGAATTCCGTTCAGCCGCTTCTGCCTTGTAAGCGTTCTCTACTTTTAATTCGAAGTCCTTGATTTTTTCTTTCAAAGGATTCAGGATAATGTCGAGATTGGTTTTATTTTGTTCTGTAAACTTCTGGCTGTTGTCAGCAAGAATTTTATTGGCAAGGTTTTCAAATTCCTTTGTGAAACGGCTTTGCAATTCATCGAGATCTTTTTTCTGAGAATTTAATTTTTCATCCAGGTGCTGATTGACGGCCCTTTGTTGGGCAAGGTCAGAAGTAAGTCCGTTATTTTTTTTTCGTTCAGTATCAAGTTCAGCAATTAGCTGATTTAGTTGAAGACTTTGATTTGTGAGTCGGTCATTGAGAATGCTTTTCTCCTTATCAAGCTCATTAATTTGCTGTCGTTCTGTGGATGAAGTTGCGCCCATCCTGTTTTTGAGATACAACCATGAAATAGCTGAGCCGAGGAAAATACCGATAAAAAGAAATAAAATCTGCATGCGTGATTGATTTCTGTAAAAGTACAAAAACAAACGAAGATTCAACTTTTAATGCCTGTCTGTGAATCGCAGAACGGTGTCTCCGGAATAAAATTATTGATTTTATAAATTGGATTTTTTTCGAAAAAGCGTACCTTTCAATCCTAAATTAAATCATCAAAAATAAGAACTATGAAAAAAATACTTACGCTCGTTATTTTATTTACTTCAGTCAGGGTATTTGCACAGCCATGTATTCCGAATACCAGTTCACTGAGTTTCAATGGAACGTCTGCTAATTACGTTTCATTTACAACTCAAACGAATTTAAATCCGACCAACGCGCTTACTGTCGAAGCCTGGGTGTATCCTGCAGCATGGGGAATTACCCGATCCGATGGTTCTATTTTTTGCAAGCATAGCTGGACGAGTGTGTCTGGCGAATCCGGATATGTGCTTCGTGCAGGAGCGAACGGAATATTGTCACTTAACATCGGTGGTGATTCGCTTGGGCTTGGAACTTCTGTTCATTGGAAAGAAGTATTCACTCAGCCGGGAGCGTTATCACTTAACACATGGTCTCATGTTGCCGGAACTTTTGATGGTACTCATCTGAAATTATATATCAATGGGGTTCTTGCTGCGGATTCTCTTTTCACCGGTACCATCAAACCGTCTTCTTTTCCTCCAAAGATCAGTCGTCTTTCTGACAATGGTGTGGCGGCTTCCCGATTCTGGAATGGAAAAATTGATGAAGTGCGTGTGTTTAATCATGCTCTTTCCCAAACTGAAATCAGCGACAGCATGAGTGTTCACATTGATCCTGCTGCACAAACTGGATTAGTTGGATATTGGAGAATGAACGAAAATACAGGAGTCGTCATGAATGATTTGAGTACGAGCGGGAATTCAGGAACTGTAGCAGGTGCTGCCTGGTCTGCTTTGGTTCCTTTTAATGATGCCCCGCCCATGCCGGTTATTTCTTTTATCGGCGGACAATTAATTGTGAATACCTGCCCGAATTATCAATGGTTTTTGGGAACGACTCTTCTTTCCGGGGCTACACATCAAACGTATTTGCCGACACAAAACGGAATCTATACGGTTGTAGATACAAGTGTAACCTGTAGGATTACATCTGCTCCTTATAATCTTACCGCACTTTCAGTGGAAGAAAATATTTCCGATCATTTGATATCACTGACACCGAATCCATCTCATGATTTTATTTTTGTTCACCTTGAAAATTACAGCTCATTGAGCCGGGTTGATATCACAGATGTCACAGGCAGAAAGTTATTTCATCAATCAACGATCACATCTCCTGAATTTAAAATTTCTGTTGAGCGCTTCGCGAAAGGAATTTACTTCGCCAGGTTTTATGGAAACAATGAAGTGCTGACGAAAAAATTTGTGGTTGAATAATATAGTCATCTTGAAAAAAAAGCTCATCCTGATTTACGGGATGAGCTTTTTTATTTCGGATTTTCGATTTGAAGATCTAAAGAGTGAATTTTTTACAACGTCACTTCAAACGTATCACCAGAAGGATCGCAGTGTGCGATTACTTTCCATTCCGTGTTCGCATGTTTGAATTTCTTTACATCTTCCTCGGAAAGCTTAATGCCTTCAGGAACGAAATACACATCGTTTGCTTTGAACATTTCATCCTGCCTGATAATTTCAATCCTGATTATTTTTTTCATCTTCAGTGAATGCTGTTTTTAGTTCAGATTGATTTCGCTGATCACGGGGAAGTGATCACTTGGAAAATGATTGCCTGTGAAATCGGTTAACGTTGCATGCGATCGGACAGAAAAATGATGCGAGACAAAAATGTAATCTATCCTGTCACCGATCACTCCCTTCATCACATTAAATCCGCAGAAAGTCTTATACGATCCGTGGTGAGGCAATGCGGAAATGTGCATCGCATCCGACAAAGCATAGTCATGTGGACCGGTTTTCCCTGTGAGAATACTGATGGGTGTTGTATTTTCAAACGTGTTAAAATCTCCTGTGAGAATAACCGGTAACTCTCCCGCAATGCGTTTAATTTGTTTGAGCAGGAGAGCCGCGCTTTCCGCACGGGCATTTTCCCCGATGTGATCAAAGTGTGTGTTGAATACAAAAAATAATTTTCCTGTTCGCTTGTCTTTCAGTTTTACCCATGTGCAGATTCTTTCCAGGGCCGCATCCCATCCTTTACTTACATGATCGGGTGTGGGAGAAAGCCAGAATGTGCTGTCTGCAATTTCCGTAAACATCGTGTGTTTAAAAAAAACAGGCGCATATTCTCCTTTTTCTTTTCCGTCTTCCCTGCCAACACCAACGTGAGAAAAATCTTTTAAGGTGGAATCAAAGAAAACAAGTTGACTGCGTAACACTTCCTGCATCCCGATGATGTCCGCTTTGTGAAATAAGATGGTGGAGCGTACGAATTCTTTCCTGTTTGTCCAGCTGATCACACCTGTATCACCGGCATTTTCATACCGGATGTTATAGGTCATCACGCGGAGTAGTGGAGATTCTGCGTATGTCAAAAAATTGAATGTTCCGGTTAGAAATAACACAGCAATAAAAAATAAAGAGATGTTGATTGTCTTCACTGTGATTTGTATAAGTGGATGAATATACCGGAAATAAAAATTCGGATTACACTTTTTAGAAAGTAAAAATCATATACCCCTTTTGTTCGAGTGGCGCATTAGGAACATTATCAAACAAAGCGCTTTCGGCTGCCTGTTTTGCTTTGGTCAGCAAGTATTTGCTGGTGGTGGTACTTCCTCTTCCGCCCGGAACAGCTTTCCTTACCTGGCCATATTTATCAATGGTGATATCAACTGTAACGGTTCCTTTTTCCTGCGTGAGGTTACTTACCTGCGGGGTTCTGACAATATTCCTGTCAGCAACTTTATATTTGACCAGGTATGAGCCGGAGACAATTTGTTTTTCTCCGACCACTTTTCCACCCGGAGCAGGAGTTTCTGTCTTTGGTGTTTCAGAAGCTTCGCTGAATATAACAGAAGACACATCCGACAGATTCAGCTTCATAGTATTTCCTTTGAAATCAAAGCTGATAATTCCGTCTTTCAGGGATTGAACTTTTCCGTTCATTTTCTCTCCTGTTTTTAATATCACCACATGTTGCGCCAGTGCTGAAAAAGCAAATAAGGTAACAAGTACTCCGCAGATTATTTTTTTCATGATCTCGCTTGTTTTGTTTTTCAAAATTATCTTAAATAAACCGGATTCTGTTTTAAATATGAAAAAAATTATTAACAAAATTATGACACTATAAACGGCTATCCATCGGAAATAAGTTTTACATTTGAGTCCTCTAACTTAAATTAAAAACTTAAAAAATACCATGAAAAAAAACCTACTTCTTGTTGCTGTTTTAACGATCAGCAGTTTCATTTCAAATGCGCAACCATGGATTGTT
>JAYVZS010000080.1:0-4509 GCA_043783155.1 Bacteroidota bacterium
GAATGATCTTTTTCATTTTTGTTTTGGGTTTTAGATTTATGCTGCCCATCTTGAAATTAGCGTGCCAGAATTTTTTTCATGATGAAAAGTTTATGAAGCAGTTGGAATTAAAACTTTGGGACACGGTTGGATTAACTACGGCCTCGTCAAATCAAAGCTCATGACTGATCCGCTGAATAGGAAAGAATATTTACTCCAGGTTTCTAAACCGGTGCGAAAACGAAAAACTATATAGTAGCGATGTCCCGGAACTAATCCTGTGAAATCAAATGTTCCTTGCCCACGTGTGGTGATCGTTTTCTTATCGGTCGCAACAATTGAATGAGAAGCGGAATCCGCCAGTTGAAGCATTACCGTATCACAAATACCCGGATGATTAACGGAGTCTAAAACAGCACGCATCGAATCAGTACCGGTGATATAAAAGCCCTGTATAAAAGCTTTGAGATTAATCGTAATACTGCAGGCACTCGCTGTCATCACAATTGAATTCGAAGTTGCTGTCGCCGGAACCGGGCAAACCGCATTCGAAGTCATGACACACGTAACCTGGTCGCTGTTAAAAAGTGCATTGTCTGAATAAGTGGTGTTGTTCGTTCCGGCACTGGAACCATTCTTTTTCCATTGGTAAACCGGACCTGCTCCGCCATTTACCGGAGTCGCTGTAAAAATTACGTTTGTACCTGAACAGATTGCTCCCGCAGGATTGGCCGCAATGCTGACACTTGTCGCGATAGTTGGATTCACAATCATCGTAACAGTTGGGGAAGTTGCAGGACTTCCTGATTTACATGTCAGGTTACTTGCAAGCCGGCAAATAATCTGGTCACCATTTGCAAGTGCGTTGTTGGAATATGTCGGTAAATTAAACCCTACTACAACTCCATTTTTTTTCCATTGATAGATAGGAACTGTTCCACCATTCACAGGACTAGCTGTAAAAGTTACATTGGTTCCCGTGCAAATAGTTGTTGAAGGGCTGATTGAAACAGTAACACTTACGGGTAAGTTATCATTTACCGTCATTGTTATAGGAGAAGAAGAAACACTACCCAGGGAAGTCACGCATGTTGCATTGCTTGTCAGCACACATGTGATTTGGTCTGCATTAACGAGCCCATTATCATTGTATGTTGTACTGTTCGCTCCGACATTGACGCTGTTCTTTTTCCATTGATATTGAGGAGTTGTTCCGCCATTTACTGACGAGGCCGTAAATGTAACATTGGTACCTGAGCAAATGGATCCGGAAGGAGATGCGGCAATGCTGATACTTGCTGTTACAATTGCATTAACCGTCATGGTAATTACAGAAGAGGTAACCGGGTTTCCTGTTACACAGGTAGCATTGCTGGTCATCCTACAGGAAATCTGATCTCCGTTAACGAGTGTATTATCACTATATGTTATACTGTTTGCTCCGACATTAGTCCCATTCTTTTGCCATTGATATATAGGAGTAGATCCGCCATTCACCGGGCTGGCTGTAAACGTTACGCTTGTACCAGAGCAAATTGGACCGGAAGGAACAGCTGCGATGCTGATTCCGGCTGTTACAATTGTATTCACTGTCATGATAACTGTCGCGGAAGTAACCGGATTTCCTGTCACGCAAAGCGCATTACTGGTCATGGTACATGTAATCTGATCGCCGGTAGCTAAGGCATTATCGGTATATATAACACTGTTTGTTCCGACATTCGAACCATTCTTTTTCCATTGATAAACCGGGGTTGTTCCACCGTTCGCAGGAGTAGCTGTAAAAGTTACAGATGTGCCTGAACAAATTGTAGCGGATGGAGCGGCAGCAATACTGACGCCAGCTGCTACAACCGGATTGATCGTCATGGTTACCGGTGCGGAAGTAGCCGGGCTTCCGTTTACACAAGTCGCGTTGCTTGTCATCACACATGTAATCTGGTCGCCTGTAACAAGCGTATTATTGGTATATATAAAACTGTTTGTTCCGACGCTTATATTATTCTTTTTCCATTGATAGGCAGGAGTTGATCCGCCGTTAGCAGGGATCGCAGTGAATGTGACGGTATTTCCTGAACAAAGAGTTCCCGGAGGAGAAACCTGAATGCTTACACTTGCCAATACAGAAGCTGTTACTGACGTTGTAATCGGTGAAGAAGAAACCTGGTTTACCAGTACGCATGCAGCATTGCTTGTCATCACACACATAACTTGATCATTGTTTGCGAGCGTATTATCATTATATGTTATACTGTTTGTACCGGCATTAACACCATTTTTTTTCCATTGATAGACAGGAGCAGCTCCGCCATTCACAGGGGTGGCCGTAAACGTTACGTTTGTTCCGGCGCAGATTGTTCCTGAAGGAAGAGCAGCGATGCTGACACTTGCTGAGACAGAATTCACAGTCATCGTAATGGCGGAAGAAGTAGCGCCACCGGCAGGAATTACGCATGAGAGGCTGCTGGTCATTGTACACGTAAACTGATCATTATTACTTATTGTACTGTCTATATAGGTTGAGCTGTTTGTTCCTGCATTGACACTGTTCTTTTTCCATTGATAAACAGGAGTTAGTCCGCCGTTAACAGGAGTTGCAGTAAAAGTTACATGTGTTCCGGTGCAGATTGCTCCGGAAGGGTTAGCGGCAATACTGACAGACGAGACAAGAGGAGAAGCATTCACAGTAATGTTACTACCGTTATCAGTTCCTGTTACGATAGGATTGGATGAAGTAACCCTGATTCGATACCCTGCTCCCGATGAAGTAGTAGAAGGAATCGTTGCGTTAATCGTTCCTGAAGAAGTGGAAGCCAGTGACCCTATACTCACCGGGCTTGCAAAACTTCCGATAGAATCGCTTAGCTGAGCAGTAAAAATATTAGCGGCATTATATACTCCGCTTACTATGTACGGAACATTTACATTTAGACTTGCACCTGAACCGATACAAAAGAAATTTGCGCTTACAGTGTTCGTGGTGATACCGCCGTTAATATTACAGGTATAATCATGTATTTCACCATAGGTATATGCGGTACAGGAATTTGCTAAAGCCATCGTTGAACCATATGTCAGTCGAACCCGCAGGCGATGATTTCCCAATAGAGCAGAGGAAGACAGCGTAAATGATCCGGTAAGATTGGAAGTGGTTGAAGCGACGGTAGACTGATAGATCAATTCATTCGCATCACCAAATGAACCATTGTCATTCATGTCGATCCAGATGGAAACATATTCATTGGTACTGAACGGACAGGTGACGGTCCATGTATAATTACCACCTGGAATGAGGTTAATGGAAGGTTGACTGACCGTAAAATCACCATAGCCGAATGTTCCGCCGCTACAACCTGAACCAAGATGACTAAGATTTGAAAGAGTAAAATCGTTAATCTCATCAGCCGGAGAAAAAGTGCAACCGGTTGTATAAAGCGCGGAATCACAATAGCAATTTTTTGCAATCAGATTAGTCCCGTTATCGGAACCTGTGACGATGGGTGTCGATGAAACAATTCGTATTCTATATCCTGTTCCTAAAGGAGTATTGGAAGGAATAGTTGCCACAATGGTTCCTCCTGTTGCGGAAGTAAGAGTGCCAATCGCAGTCGGGCTTGTAAAACTTCCTGCTGCATTGCTGAGTTGCGCTGTGAATATATTTCCAGCCGTGAACGTCGTACCGCATGCACCAAACGGAACATTTATAGTTGAGCCCACACATAGTGAGCCGGTTACTGTTGTAGTAATTCCAGAATTGACTGTCATTGGAATTGCATTCGACGTTGCAGGATTTCCTAATACGCCGGGAAGATTAGACGTCATCACGCATGTAACAATTTGCCCGTTCGTCAATGTTGATGTAGTGAAAGTAGTGCTGTTTGTTCCCGCATTCACTCCGTTTACTTTCCATTGATATATAGGAGTGGTGCCTCCATTGGTTGGTATAGCTGTAAACATTGCGGAAGCTCCTGAGCATTCCGGGTTCGAGCCAGAAGTTAAAGCGATCGACACAAATGCGGTATTCGTTTTACTGAATGACACAGGATCAGACGCAATTCCGTTGGCAACCACCACCAGCTGATACCCAACATCAGGAAGCCCCGCCGGTAAACTGAATTGAGTGGTGTCGGCCTGGTTTCCTCTTCTCACCCCTGTGCTGTTCCAGTTGGAAGTGCGCGCATAATAAACATTGCTCCCGGAAGTCAACCGTACAAGCGGATAGTTACTCGACATTTGCCAGTCGTCCCCATAGCAGGTTCCTTGTGAAATACCATTGAATAAAGTTCCTGTAATCCGGTAAGTGCTTCCACTGATCGGGGCGACATTCGCGATCGATGGTTTTCCGGCGGCTATCGGACCGCCCACGGGAGTATATATATAGTACTGACTTGAATTTTGCCTGGAGTAAAGAACTGTTCCGTCAGGCAGATCGAGCATATTGGTAACATAACAGGATATAGCAAGAGAAGTACCGCCACCGGGCGCATTGATCAGTGTGAAAATATTCGTGGTATAATCAAATTCGTAAAA
>JAYVZS010000081.1:0-11814 GCA_043783155.1 Bacteroidota bacterium
GTATCGGGATCTGATGGGAATTATTCCCCGCCCCTTGGGGCGATCGGAAAGAATTCCCATCAAATACTCCGCTGCTCTGCGGCGGAGATGTTTATTTTCAACAGGTCTTTAATGTATCACTTATAATTTCAATCCGGGGATGTAGCTCAGTTGGCTAGAGCACTTGCATGGCATGCAAGGGGTCGTGGGTTCGAGTCCCATCTTCTCCACATTATTACTTATTCATTATTACTTCTTACTTGAAAAAATTCCTTCTTACATAAAAAAAAATTCATGAAAAAAATCCTCACCCTCATCTCCATCGCATTCCTTTTTATTTCCTGCGGAAATAATGCTGAACAACACAAGAAAGAAGTGCAGCAATTCCTGGATGCCTATAACCTCAAATACCAGGAGTTGTATACGGCTTCAAGTGAAGGACAATGGAAAGTTCAGACACACATTGTAGAAGGCGATACAACCAACGCAACCATTTCCCGCATTGCAGATGAAGCCATGGCTAAATATACCGGCTCCAAAGAAAACATCGACAAAGCAACAACGTACCTGAAATGGAAAAGCGAATTGAGTTCTTTACAGGTGAAGGAACTTACGAAAATTCTTTTCCTCGCTGCCGGAAATCCTGAAAGTATTGAAGATGTTGTGAACGAGCGGATCAAAGCAGAGACGGCGCAGACAGAAAAATTATATGGTTTCAAATTTTCACTTGATGGAAAAGAAGTGACACCGAATGAAATTAATAAAATTCTGAATGAGTCGAAAGACCTCAATGAAAGACGTAAAGCTTGGGAGGCAAGTAAAGAAGTAGGTGTTGCGTTGAAAGGCGGACTTGTTCATCTCCGCGATCTGCGTAACAAAGTTGTGCAGGCACTCGGTTACAAAGATTACTTCTCTTACATGGTCAGCGAGTACGGGATGACGAATGACGAGATGATGGAGCTTCTCCGGAAATTCAATAAAGAATTATATCCATTGTACCGCGAACTACATACGTATGCGCGTTATGAGCTGGCGAAAAAATACGATGTGAAAGAAGTACCTGATTATATTCCCGCGCATTGGCTCACGAACAAATGGGGACAGGATTGGAATGAAATGATTACCGTGAAAGGAATGAATCTCGACAGCGCACTCAAATTAAAAGATGCTGAATGGTTTCCGAAGCAATCAGAAAAATTTTATGTGAGCATTGGGTTCGATTCATTGCCGAAAGTATTCTGGGAGAAATCTTCTCTTTATCCCGTTGCAAAAGATGCCGGCTATAAAAAGAATACACATGCTTCTGCGTGGCACATGGATCTTGACAAAGACGTACGTTCACTCATGAGCATTGAACCCAATTCAGAGTGGTATCAAACGGTTCACCATGAATTCGGACACATTTATTATTACATGACGTACAGCATTCCTGAAAATCCTTTTCTCATGCGCGAGGGTGCCAACAGGGCATATCACGAAGCACTCGGTACCATGATGGGACTTGCCGCAATGCAGAAACCGTTCGCAGCGGGAATTGGTCTTGTTGATGGAAACTCTCCGACAGATACGATAAAACAGTTGTTGAAAGATGCGATGAATTATGTAGTGTTTATTCCATGGAGTGCGGGAACAATGAGTGAGTTTGAACATGATTTGTACACCGATAATCTTCCGCCTGATCAATTCAACAAACGCTGGTGGGAGATCGCGAAAAAATACCAGGGCATTGTTCCGCCTTCTGAAAGAGGAGAAAATTATTGCGATGCTGCATCCAAGACTCACATCAGTGACGACCCTGCCGGTTATTACGATTATGCGTTGTCGTTCATTCTTCTTTTCCAGGTACACGATTACATTTCAAAAAATATTTTGCATGAAGATCCTCACTTCACTAATTACTTCGGACATAAAGAAGTCGGAAAATTTATCCAGGAAATCATGCGTCCCGGTGGCAGCGGCGACTGGAGAAAGCTGCTGAAAGATAAAACAGGTGAAGACCTGAGCGCCCGCGCCATGCTCGAATATTTCAAACCATTGATGGGTTGGTTGAAAAAAGAAAACGCCGGAAGAAAATATTCGTTGCCGGAAATGAAATAAAGTAACGACAGCTACTTTATCATATATAGCTATCGACATAATCTGATAGTCATTCTGGAAGAATCTTGTTCACTAATAGAATGACTTTTTCAATTGATCTGAAATTCAATTTGGAAATATCTGCTTTGAACTAACAAGATCAGCCAGGGCAGATGACCCAACCGGCGAATAATCCGATCATGGATTTACTTTACTAAAATCTTTTTTTCGTGTCTTCGTGGTAATAAACCGTTTGAAAACTTTTTCCCAAGCGCGTTTTTTTATCGGGCAATTTTACTTCCTGTTCTGTATCATTGCTGCTTACTAAAACTAAAGTATTCAGCATGAAAAAATATCTACGATTAATCAGCACTGTCTTTTTTATTACCACCATTACTTCCTCATTTGCTCAAAACAGCTGGCTGCAAAAGGGAAATGTCGGAACTGCAGGCAGGAAGAATGCCGCAGCTTTCTCGATCGGAACAAAAGGATTCATCGCAACAGGTTTGGGTGACTTCGCGACGATGTTGAAAGATTGCTGGGCGTATAATCAGACTTCCGGTACCTGGACACAGAAAGCTGATTTCGGCGGAACTCAACGATATGGTGCAGTCGGTTTCTCAGTTGGAAATTTCGGGTATGTGGGAACCGGTATTGATGCTTCTTCCGTAAAGAGCGATTTTTACAAATACGATCCTTCAGGAAATTCGTGGACTGCAGTTGCATCGTTACCATCGCCTGCGCGAAGATCGGCATGTGCATTTGCGACTTCAACAAAAGGATATGCCGGGTTGGGTTTCAGCACAGTTCCGTTGCAGGATTTTTTTGAATACAATCCTTCTAATAATAGCTGGACTGCCATTGCATCTTTTACAGGTGCCGCGCGCTATCTTGCTGTTGCTGCTTCTGCAAATGACAAAGGATATGTGGGAACCGGTTTAAGCGGAGGCGCATCGTACTATCAGGATTGGTATGAATATGATCCGACGTTAAACTCATGGGCTTCTAAAACTGATTTCAACGGCGGACTTCGTGCGGAAGCAATGGCATTTGGAGTAGATGGAAAAATTTATGTCGGTACAGGATATAATAGTACCGGAACTCAAAAAATTGATTGCAATGAATTCGATCCTGTTGCCAACACATGGAATCAAAGAGCGGATATAACTTTGAATACGGGTAGAAGAAACGGCGCTGTGGGTTTTGCTATCGGATATTATGGTTATTGCGCCACCGGTACCGGCCCTAACGGAACCATGATCGATACATGGGAATACACTCCTCTTAATGTTGGAATTGAAAAAAATAATTTGCCGGATGAAATGGTTCACCTTTATCCGAATCCAAGTCATGGTGTAATGACACTTGATTATGTGTTGACGAAAAACACTCCGGCGAAATTTAGTTTGATGGATGTAATGGGAAAAGAAGTGGCTCTATACGACCTTCCTTCTTCAGCAAAGTCTGTAAAGATTTCTGAACCTTCACTAAACGAAGGAGTCTATTTTTATAAGGTGATGTTGAATGATCAGTCAGTCGCTTCGGGAAGAATTCTAATCATCCGATAACAATATGCGTCGAAATAATTTTTGCTCTTCATTTACCCTTGCTTGTTCGATTTTACTCTGGGGATGCGAAGGCAGACAGCAAACTATCCATGAAACGACTATTGTTCCGGTTACAAAAGATTCAACCCGGGTTGGGAATGTTTCTGAACCTGGTCCTGAAAAAAAAGCTTTTCGGGATACCATTAAAATAAAGGATCAGAATATCAGCATTAAAATTTTTAAGAATGAATCGCCTTTTTCAGGATTTGGATATGATATCCTGATGAATGGAAAAGCGTATGTCCATCAGCCGAATATTCCTGCCGTTGCCGGCAATAACGGGTTTACTACTGAAAAAGCTGCCCGCAGAACTGCCGAACTTGTTGCCAACAAAATCAGGCGCAACATCATGCCTCCCACCGTGGATGTGCACGAACTGGATAGCATTGGCGCCCTTAAATAATGCGCAAATGAAGGAGCTCATCCTTCAACACTCAAACACTTCATCACATAAACACTTTTTCCACTTGCAAATCTGCATATTGATTCCCTATCTTCGCCCGCTCAAAAAAAATAAACCAGGTAACTTTAAAACAAAATAGATGAAAAGAAAATCAATTTTATTGGCTGTGTGTTTCAGCTTTAGCGCACTTATTTCCTGTGAAGGACAAAAAGGTGGAGGAGACGTTTCTATGAAGTCGAAAACCGATTCAGTGGCGTATGCCATCGGAACGACGATTGGAAATAACATGAAAAAAGACGGACTTGATTCGTTGAACCTCGACATTCTTGCGAAGGCGATCAAGCATTCATTGAAGGGCGACAGTTTACTGTTTACTCCTCAGCAATCTCAGACTGTAATACAGTCATACCTCGAGAACAAGCAAAAACAAAAAGGGGATGCGAATATTGCGATCGGCAAGAAATTCCTGGAAGAAAACAAAAGCAAACCGGGTGTAAAAGTTTTACCTGACGGTATGCAATACTTAATTATGAAAGAAGGAACCGGTCCGATGCCAGCTCTAACGGATACTGTAACCGTTCATTATCACGGTACTCTTATTGACGGAACTGTATTTGATAGTTCAGTTGATAAAGGACAACCGATTGAATATCCTGTAAGCGGTTTTATCAAAGGATGGCAGGAAGCCCTCACGATGATGAAAGTCGGATCGAAATGGAAATTGTTTGTCCCTTCTGAATTAGCGTATGGCGACAGAGCTTCCGGACCGAAAATTCAGCCGAACTCTACACTTGTTTTTGAAATGGAACTCCTTGCTATCAAAGGAAAATAATTTAACACATTTTTGTTGAAAGGGTTGCTCAAAAGGCAACCCTTTTTTTTGCCCCTTTCCAATTTTTATTTCACGCTCAGATCGCGGAGAAGCAGAGCTAACAGGGAGAATATTACTTCCAGAATCACTTAGCTCCTCTCCTTTTGAAGAGGGGTTGGAGTGAGGTCCAAACAACCTTCTCTGATCCTCCGCTCTTCCGCGATCTCAACGTGAAACTTTGGTAGAAATATTTAGACTCTTTCAAGTTTTAAACATCATTTCGAAAAAAAATTAAGTGTAAACCGAAATTTTTATTTTTGAAAATCAAGTACTTATAAAATATTTAGTACTATGTTTTGCATAGTACTATTTAATGACAGTATCTTTGCATCGCATTACACAAGTTGATTGACAGTACGTACCCTAATCAAACAACAAATGAAAACCAATAACACACATATTAATTCACAAAAATCAAAAGCCATGAATGTAAAATCAATGTTAGTTGCTGTATTGATGTCAATCACCATGTTTGCCTTCGCAGCCTGCAATTCCGCATCTGCCATTACTTCAGAAAACAGAACCGTTGCCAACAATTTCTACGGATTAATTCTCCGTTCTAACGCGCATGTAATCCTGTCGCAGGGGAAAGATGTTTCTGTCCGCATCGAAGGTGACGAGCGTAATGTTTCATCTATCGAAACATCCGTTGAGAACGGAGCACTTGTGATCAACGGAAAAAATGAAACACCTGTTACTATTTATGTCACCATCAACGACATCAGTTTAATTGAAGTTGCCGGCGGTGGAAAAATTTACGGCAGCCAGATCATCAATTCCGACATGTTGTTGTTGAAAGTAGTCGGCAATGGAAGCATCAACGTGGATGTACGTTCGCTTACACTCGGGATGATCGTACGTGGCAATGGAAAAATTTATGTGAAAGGAAGTACAGGCGACAGTTTCACGAGGATAACCGGCAATGGCCGGGTGATGGCGGTAAATCTTGATTCCTACAAAGCGTTTATAGATGTAGTCAGCGAAAATGAGTTTTCAAAAAAGAACAATTCAGGTGAAGCAAAACATTCCGCTTTAAAAATTCATTATTAGAAGCCATCTCAAAAATAGAATTTGAAATGAAAGGTCACATTGAACGAAGTCGAAATGTCATCATTTTTATTTTTAATTCGTCTTCGACTCTTCTCAGATTGACTTAATTTTCATTTTTGAGATGGCTTCTTATCAACAGTCATCATGTTTAGCTGATGAGAACACAGCAGTGAATAGTCAGAAAAAATAATTAAACCCTAAATCAAAAAGCGATGAGTAACTTAGAAAACACACAGGCTCAGATGCGCAAAGGGGTATTGGAGTTTTGCATTCTCTCCATCTTATCGCATACGGAAGTGTATCCTTCCGACATCATTGCGAAAATGAAAGATGCGAAACTCATCGTAGTGGAAGGAACATTATATCCCTTGCTCACACGATTAAAGAATGCCGGCTTGCTTACGTATCGATGGGAGGAAAGTAAATCAGGACCTCCGCGCAAATATTATTCTCTTACACCTCTGGGAGAAAAATTTTTAGAAGAACTGCGCCAGACATGGAGTGAATTAGCAGAGGCAGTTGATCAAACGACAAACAAAAACTCAAACTCATGAACAAAACGGTAACAGTCAACATCGGTGGAATCGTATTTCACATTGACGAAAACGCCTACGAAAAATTCAAACTTTACCTCGAAGCGATCAGCGGGCATTTTACCACTGCCGATGGTCGCGATGAAATCATGCAGGACATTGAAGCGCGCATCGCCGAGATGTTCCTGGAGCGAGTGAAAGACAGCAAACAGGTGATTACACTCGATGATGTGGAAGATGTAACGCGCCTGATGGGAAAGCCGGAAGATTTCGGTGGCTCAGAAGAAAAGAAAGAACAAGCGGAAGAGCAGGTTCATACAGGTACTGTAAAGCGCAGGTTGTTTCGCAATCCTGACGATAAATTATTAGGAGGCGTTTGTTCGGGAATCTCCTCGTACTTCGATATTGATCCTGTCTGGATACGTCTCGCGTTCGCCATCTCGTTTTTCGCCTGGGGAGCCGGGTTCTGGTTCTACATCATTCTCTGGATTGTAATACCCGAAGCGAAAAACGCCGCAGAAAAATTACAGATGAAAGGAGAACCAGTAACAGTTTCGAACATTCAGAAAAGTGTAAAGGAAGAAATGGAAGGGCTGAAAAAAAGAATGGATGAAATGAGCAAAGGCAGCGGCAAAAAAGCAGGTACGATCATCGGAAGAGTTTTCGAAGCGATCGGGGAGGTGTTTGTTTTTATCTTTCGTCTCATCGGAAAATTTATCGGAGTAATTTTTATTTTCATTGGACTGCTCACAGCATTTGTGATGTTCGTCTCTCTGTTTGCTCTCGTTGGTTTTCCGGGAACACATATTTCGCATGTTTGGTATAACATCTTCAATACACATACACAATTTGTATGGAGTTACGCGGGCGTTTTACTGTTGGTAGGAATTCCTTTTCTGATGCTCGCCTATGCGGGACTACGCATGCTTTTCAATATGAAAAAAGGTTCGCGCGTCATCGGATCAACTGCTCTTGGTTTGTGGATTTTTGGGTTAGTAATTTGTCTTTACAATGGAGCCGAGGTGTCAAAAGAATTCAGAGAAAAAGAAAGTTTGTTGAGAGGTATTCCGGTTGCTCACACAACTTCAAAGACTTTGTATCTTGAAATGAATGAAGAAAAGAACAGTGCAAGAGATTATGAAGAAAACTTTAGAAATGATTTTGACTGGGTTCTCGATGGAAAACGCAAAATATATATCAACGGAAAGGAATACTCTTTCGGTCGTGTGAAGCTTGATATAATAAAAAGCAAAACAGATAGTTTCGAACTTTCAGAAATACTGTTTTCATATGGTCCAAGCCAAAAGGAGGCAGCAGATTTTGCGTCCCGTATCAACTATTCATTTGTTCAATCGGATTCCATAATATCGTTCAATAGTGACCTTTCTGTTGGTAAGGATGAACGTTTTAGAAATCAACATGTCCAGTTGGTATTGAAAATGCCGGTTGGTTCGCGGATTCATCTTGATAATTCACTGCTTGGTTTTATGTATAACATTAAAAATGTTGATTACATTTTCGATGATGATATGGTTGACCGTGATTGGGAAATGACCGATAAAGGTTTGAAGTGCTTAACTTGTAACGGAAAAGAGCGACGGGTTGGTGGTTGGAAAGTACATGTTAAAGATGAAGAGGGGGAAGAAGTAACGACGGATAAATATGGTGTCACTGTAAAAGAAAAAGGAAAAGAAGTAGTGAAGATCGACGGGAACGGTATCCGGGTTCATAGCAATGACTAAACCGAAAAATAATTTTTAGTTTGACGTTTGGCTTCGAAGCCCGTTCTGTTGATTGCAGAGCGGGCTTTTTTGTTTACCTCAACCCGACTTCATAAAGGCCTCACCCAACCCCTCTCCCAAAGGAAAGGGGCTATTTCGCTTCGCGAAAACTGTCGACTGTGAACCGTCGACAAAAAATACACTCCCTATTTTTCCGTTACCCGATACACCACATTTCTCTCCTTCAGATAATTCATCACAAAGCGGAAACACTTTTCTTCTTCACCTACATATTCGGGCGGACTGATACCCACGCGATCATACCATTTCTCGATTACTAATCTTGCAACAGCGGTACACGTGTATCCCGTTGTGCGTGACATGGAAGGAGTATTTGTCTTGCGATCGTAGCGGTCTAATAAATCATACACATATTCTTTGGGTTTATTTTTCTCGCTTCCTTTTACGGTGACACGCATCAACGTAAATTCTTCTTCACCGTCTTCTAATTTCCATTTCGGGAATAACAGTTTTGCCGTCACATCCACGGGTTTTATTTGTTGTCCGTTTACGGTTACCGGTTCTTCACTGAAAAATCCTGTTTCGCGCAACACTTTCATCAAATCAATATGTCCGGGATAACGAAGTGTGCGTTCAATCATGTCAGGAATTTTCATTGTCTTGATTAAACTTCGCAAACCATCGGTGTTGAATGCTTCCAACGTTCCCACCTGAGGAAACTCAATCAACTCGGCATCACTCAATGCTGGTCGTGTAACCAATTGTCCGTCTTTTACAAATCTTGCCGGCCGTGTGTATTCAGCGATCACATCAATGGGGGAGAAGGGAGCTTTGTATTCAAAGGGATAGGTTCTGATAACAGGTAATCCGCCTACGAGACATTCAAAAAAATCAACCTGCATTTGTTTGTTGTGATATCCAAGAATGATGTTGTCCATTCCCGGAGCTACGCCACAATCCATCACTGCAGTAACTTTATTTTTTTTTGCCAGTTCATCCAACAAAAAAATATCTTCGTTGAAAAAAGAAATATCGACAATGTTTTTTCCGCTGGTGATTACCGTCTTCACCATTTCAAATCCCATGAAACCGGGAACTGCTCCAATGACAAGATCAGCGTCGGCAATTACTTTTTTAATTTCATCAGCATTTGACAAATCTGCTTTCACTGTTTGAACGGAAGATTTTTCTTTCAGCAGGGAAAGATTTTTTTCGCTGACATCCGCAGACGTAACAACGTAGTCGGTGCTGAGATCAGTGGCTATCGTTCTTCCAACCTGTCCGGCTCCGAGGACAACAATTTTTTTCATTGATTTTAAAATATGGTTTGATGGGTGAAAGTAGAAAAAAGATTACACCGATTGGTAGATGATTACACCGATTCCCTCTTAATGGTTAAAAAGATTCAGCAATGAATCTCCTTTATTACTTATTCATTCTTACTTATTACTTTGAAAGTGATTACACCGATTCGTTCTTGGATTATACTGATTCAGCGCGGTCGCTAGTATTACTTATTCATTCTTACTTATTACTTTGAAAGTGATTACACCGATTTGTTCTACGGTTCCAGCTTCCATCCTCCAAGCAAAAATCCTCCATCAGCATGTAGCCCGAGTTTGTCTTTTAAAAAATTTATTACATTGCGTGCTTCAACTTATAACCAATCAAAATTATATGAGCACATCTACTGCTAATAACGGTCATCCGCGCGGACTCTATCTTTTGTTCTTCACAGAAATGTGGGAGCGATACAGCTATTATGGAATGCGCGCCATCTTTATCCTGTACATGACGAAAGCTATGTTCATGACTGGTGCAGATGCCTCCAACATTTATGGAAGTTACACCGGCCTGGTATATCTCACTCCCCTGTTGGGAGGGTACATTGCTGATCGATTCTGGGGAAATCGTAAAAGTATTTTGATTGGTGGATTGCTGATGGCCGTCGGACAGTTTTTAATGTTTGTAAGCGGTAGTAGTGTTACCGATGGAGTTCAAAATGCTTCTTCCGTATCGATGATGTGGGCTGGTTTAACATTCCTGATTATTGGAAATGGTTTCTTCAAACCGAATATCTCTACAATGGTTGGTCAATTATACCCGAAAGGCGATCACCGGATTGACGGAGCGTTTACAATTTTTTATATGGGAATCAATCTCGGAGCATTTTTCTCTCCGCTTATTTGTGGTGGCTTGGGTGATACGGGAAATATCCACGATTTCCGTTGGGGTTTTCTTGCAGCATGTATTGGAATGATCGTCAGCATTATCTCATTTGAATTATTAAAGAATAAACATTTGAGAACTCCCGATGGTGTAGCGGTCGGAATGCCAAAGCAGAAGATGGATATGAAAACAATAGGAATTATAGTAGGAGCTGTTGCGTTTATTTTTTTCCTGCTCAATTTTAAATCCATGTTCAAAACAAACATTGACATTACAGCTTATTTAATTTATGCTGCAATTGTTGTGATGCCTGTCATCATTTTCAGTGACAAATCGCTCGTGAGTGATGAGAAGCAACGCATCAGTGTCATTTTTATCCTCGCCTTTTTTGTCATCTTCTTCTGGGCATGTTTTGAACAGGCAGGAGCATCGCTCACCTTGTTTGCAGATAAGCAGGTGAATCGGGATATTCACATGTTTATTCCCGGTTGGTTGATTCTGATTACTTCTTTGGTATTAGGATATTTTCTTGTGAAGGCATTGTCATGGTTTTTTGAATGGAAAAAGAATTTGCAGATGATTATACAAGTCGTGGTTGTCGCAACACTTGGGCTACTGTTTGTGGCAGGTTACCTTCCTGATTTTGTAAAGAACGAATTTCCATCTTCATGGTTTCAGTCAATTAATCCTCTTGGGATTATTATTCTTGCTCCTTTATTTACCATGTTCTGGAATGCATTGCACAAGAAAAATCTTGAACCAACATCTCCGATGAAAATGGCTTTCGGTTTACTTGCCGTTGCGCTCGGTTTTGTCGTAATCGCTTATGGAGTGCATGGTGTAGATTCACAAACGAAGATAAGCATGTGGTGGTTGGTTGCATTGTACATCATTCATACGATGGGAGAACTTAGCTTGTCACCGATCGGATTAAGTATGGTTTCGAAACTGGCGCCTCTCAGGTTTTCATCTTTACTCATGGGAACGTGGTTCCTCGCCAATGCCGTTGCAAATAAATTTGCGGGAACATTGTCGGCGTTAATTCCTCCAGGTGCCGGTGAAACACCTGCTGAAGCCGCTGCAAAAATCCCATCATTCCTTGGAATAGAAATCAGCAACCTCTTCATTTTCTTCTGTGTGTTTATCGCTCTTAGCGGAGCAGCAGCCGTTATTCTCTTCGGAATGTATAAATGGCTTGAGAAGAGAATGCACGGAGTTCATTAAGAAGGGTCCAGAGGCGGACGACCTTTAGTGCTGACTTTACCAATGAACTAAGTTTAATAGGACTAAGAAGCTGTCTAAAAATGGTTTCAAAACAATACTTATCGAAAATTTCGCAGATAAACACAGATGACAGATCTATAAATTTGTAAAAATTTATACG
>JAYVZS010000082.1:0-11731 GCA_043783155.1 Bacteroidota bacterium
AGATTGAGATCGGACAGTTTATTTAATTTATCACTAAATGCCTGAGAAAGATCAACTTTTACAGAGTTCATATCAGCCATGTAAAGTGCCCAAGAAACCCTTTGAGACTGGCGCCACAAGTATGCGAAAGAAAAATTTATAATTCTTCGGGTGTAATCGGGGCGATCCTGGTAATTGAAGCTCAGCGATAAATTAGTTCTTCCAATTGTCCGCCTTGAAATTCTCTTTTCCGGCAAGAAAAGTAATCTCTTGATATTCATGTTTATTTCCGGACCTACCTCAAATGTATTAAAGAAGAAAAGTTTTTTCACTGCTATGCTGTCATTAAAATTGCGTAATGCTTCAACGGATCCCTTTACTCTAAGCTCAAGAGATTCTGCTCCTTTAAATGTATTCTTATTCCGGTATCCAAAGCTGCCCGCTAAACCAAGGTTGCCTCCTGCATGTGTTATTTCTGTTTCAACGGAGTAATCTTGTTTGGGAATCGGAGTTAACTGGATTGTGACATCAAGCATATAATTTTTTTGAGCGGAGTCGCGGGGAACCTTCGTGTATAAAATCTTAATGAACTTGAAAACATTCAGATCGAGCAGGCGTGCGTAAGTATAGTCGAGATCATTTTGTTGAAACAGATCTCCGCGCTTAATAAAAATTGCGCGCAGAAGAGCTTTTTTTCTGAACACATCCTGGTCGCTGTTAGAAAGAAAATTGTAGTCATTGAAGGTCGAGCTGTTTTTAGGAACAGCGTTTGGTTCTTTCGGATTATAATCTGTTTGTATGTAAACATTGTTGATCAAATACGGATGATGATCTTCCGGAGTCAGGTCAAGAGAAAGATCAACATTTTCGTTGATGCGATTCACGTAAAGAGGAAGATCAACCTGGTGGGAATTGAGAGAACTGTCTGCATCAAAAAAAGTAATGTAATTTTTATTGAAAAAATAATAGCCGCGATTTCTCAGACCAGTTGCAATGCGTTCACGTTCCTTTTCTATTTCATCTTCATCATAACGATTGCCGCTCTTCAACAACGAATTGGAAGTGTCGCTGTTAATTATTTCCTGGATAACACGATCTTTTGAAGTGAAGGTTATATTCCTGAGCGTGTATGGCTGATCACAATGAATGCGGTAAGTAACATTCGCCTGGTGATTTTTTTTTAAAATGGTGGTGTCGGTAACAGTTGCATTGTAAAATCCTTTTCTGAAAAGATAAAGATGGAACTGTCGCTTTGTTCGTTCCGTTAATGTGGAATCAACGATGGAAGGTTCTTCCCCGATGTTGAGTAGCTTTTCTCTGAAGATTAGCTTATCCGTGCTGATTTCTTTTTTGCCTTTTGCTTTTCGAAGTTCATTCTTCTTTTCAGTTTTAAGAACCCACGCTGCTTTCTTGCGTTCCGTTTTTTCTTTATCGACAAGGTTGTAAAACCAAAGATGAAAACGAAACAATCCGAAAATTTTCCTGTTTGGTTTTTGCTTGATAAGACCTTTCAGTTCATCTTTGCTGACCGATGAATTGTCGATGACAATATTGTTTTTATTCAAGAGGTACTGATCTGTTGCAAGCTTACGTGCGGGATTGCAGGCAGCAGCAAGAAGAGTAGCAAGAAGAATGAAAAATGTTTTCTGTTTAATCTTCACGTAGAAAATTTTCTTTTACCGGTCCGGACAAAAATAATACAATTCGCATGGGAAAACGTTTTCACCGGTTGATGATTTCAACAGCTTCGGATTAGTTTTTTTTGTTCATGCGGAACAGTTAGCCGCCAAGCATTATTCCTGCCATACTTTTTTGAGAACGGGAATGAATTTTTCGGGTTCAAATGATCGTGTAAAATTGTATCCGCCAATCTGCTACAAAGAGTGATTGCGACAAGCGGATCGGTTAAAGCAAGGTTCCTTTGAGGACAATAAAAGCAACGGAAAAATAAATAATCAATCCGGTTACATCAACCAGTGTTGCAATAAAAGGAGCAGAAGAAACGGCCGGATCTTTTCCTAATTTTTTTAAAAGTATCGGTAACATGGAACCGCTTATGGTTCCCCATAACACGACTCCGATCAGTGTAAAACTTACCGTAATGGCAATCAGAAACCAGTGCGGTCCGTAAATATTGGTAAATAAAGTCCAGGCAGCTATTCTTAAAAATCCAATCGCGGCCAGTATACTGCCGAGCGCAAGGCCCGATAAAAGTTCTCTGCGCATCACATGCCACCAATTCTCGATTGTTATTTCGCCAAGCGCCATGGCACGAATAATCAATGTAGCCGCCTGGGATCCACTGTTGCCGCCGCTTGAAATGATTAACGGAACAAAGAGCGCCAGCACAACAGCTTTATTTAACTCGTTGTTAAAATACCCCATGGCGCTTGCTGTAAGCATCTCACCTAAAAATAAAATAACTAACCAGCCCGCACGCTTGCTGATCATTTTCGCAAGTGAAATTTTCAGATAGGGTTCATCCAGTGCTTCGCTGCCTCCGAATTTCTGGATGTCTTCCGTATCTTCTTCTTCCATTACATCCATCACATCATCAACGGTGATGATTCCAAGCAACAGTCCGTTAAAATCAGTAACGGGTAACGCAACGCGGTTCGATTGTTTAAAAAGTTTAACGGCTTCTTCCTGGTCATCTTTTGCGGTTAGCGAAATGAACTGGTGATCCATCAATTCATTTACTTTTTTGTTGAGCGGGGCAACCAGAAATTCCCGAACTTTAATGTCATCGATAAGAAATCCTTTGCTGTCGGTAACGTACACCATGCTCAGCGTTTCACTGTTCTTGCCGTACTTACGAATATACTCAAGTACCTGTGCAACGGTCCAGTCTTCTTTTACGGATACAAAATCAGGAGTCATTAACCGCCCGATACTGTCATCAGGATACTGCAGCAACGACTGCGCGGTTTTCCTTTCTTCGTCAGAAAGAAGTGAAAGATAGTTCTGCAGGGTTGCCGGAGGAAGTTTTTCAAATAGTGCTGTCCGGTCATCAGGAGAAATGAGGTTGAGTGTATTCGACAACTGGTCAATGGTGAATGAACTCAGCAATTCTTCCTGGATATCAAAATCAAGATTCTCGAATGTCTTCATTGCTTTTTCAGCATCGAGGACCTGGAAAACCTTTTTAAAGTCAATTTCCTTGGATACATTGATCATCTCCGCCAACTCTTCCGGCTGAAGCATCGCAGTAAGATGTTTCAACTTGTAGAGATTGCCGGTGATTAATCGTTCAGCAAGCAATTCTTTTTCGTCAGCGCTAACCATTTTCCCAGCGGAATGAAGTGTTAAAAATCAGTGATTAAGTTGGTTGAAGATTCTATCCGATGAAGGGATGGCGAAGATAGAAACAAATGATTAATTTGATTTCACAAGCTCTCAGATTTTAGTTCCTGGTGAGTCTATAAAAGAGAACCGCCAGTAACGGGCGTTACTGACGGCTCTCCACACGAAAACATGAACACAAAAACTATCTTTTATTACTCAATTATCATGCTAAGTTTCTGCTTCGGCGGTTGATTACAGGAAAGACTGAACAAGATTAACAGTTGTTAACGTTTATTGGAGTAATGAATGTAAAGTTGATAAAGTTGTTTCCCTTTTTTGTCACGTTTATGTAAAAGATCAATCGGTTATTGCGTGCTCGTATTTTATCAGCGACAGAATAGGGATGAGGAAAAATATTATTCCTGTACCAAACAGAAGCCAATTGAAATCGGGGAACGAAGTGCCTGTTGTAATTGCATCGTCTATAACAGGAGTTCTCACCAGGTATTTCTCAAAATTGTAAACGAAAGAAGAGATCACGATAACCGATCCGGTAACCATGAGAAGTAGGTGCTGGCGGCTGATAAATTTCTGTTGAGTTTTCAATTCTTTCCATATACAGACAAAGGCAAGTGTGATCATGACAGAAGAAAGAATAACGGGCGCTAACACAGGACCAATCCAGGGAACCGGGATGAGAAAGAGAATGTCAGGTTCAAGGATTGAAGCCGGCCAGTTGAGAAAAATTTTCAGGAAAACATAATAGAAAATATCCCAGACGCCAAAGCACAAGAGGAAGAATGCGAAACGTTGAATCCTTGTTTTGCCTGCAAGTATTCCAATTGCGACCAGCATAATCAGCGTTGCCGCTTCCCGAATAATTTCTACCAGCGCGACATCGGGTTCAATGATGCGGATGGGCAGATGAAATCCATCGGGGTAATAGATCTTGCGTAGATAAATGACGATTGCACTTTCCAGGAAAGCCATCGCAATGCCGAAGATAATCAGCCAGAAAATTATTCGTGTCATTGCTTAATAAAAGGTTAAAGCAATTTGATGTTTGATGGTTCACGAACGATAAAATCATCCAGTTATTTTAGAACGTTTGAAACTGTTTAAAATTCATTTCAAATATTTGATTTTGCATATACTTCGACTCCTCAGCATGACCCCGCGCACGATGCCACCCTGAGCGAAGTCGAAGGCTGCGCTGGCTAAAACATTTTCTTATATAGAAATTTAAACAGTTTCTAATTGAATCTCTGGTTTTTAGTTCCGGATGTTACTCAGAACAATTACTTTTGTGCAAACAAAAACAGAAGCATGGAAGAAACAGTCTTTGGAATCGGATCACGGATTAAGCATCCTGAGTTTGGCGATGGAGTAGTGGTACAGGTAAAACCTGCCACCTATCTGATTACATTTATGCAAAACGGCATGCGTGAAATATCGCGCAACTATGAGAAGTTTGAAACGATTGATGCCGCTGATCCCGACAACGACCTGGTAAGTCTGGCTGATATCGAGCAACTCCTGATAGGTGTTCTCCGAAAATTTTCTGACATTCATGAACGTGTTGAAATCGGCCACAAATGGGCGGGAGGAACGCTGACCATGAAACCCGGAGATACTTCACTGAAATCAAAAGAAGTTCCGATCGATGTTTTCTTTAATAAGATTGTAATGCTGCGTGACCGCCTTCGTGTGCTTGAACAACGTATTAACGCGCATGATAAACTTTCGGAAGATGATAAAGTGAATATGCAGCAATACATTACACGTTGCTATGGATCACTCACAACATTTAATGTGCTTTTTAAATACAGCACCGATTATTTTGTGGGAGACAAGAAGGAGTAAATGTTCCGCCTGCAATAATTCCGGGTATTATTCAGCTTTCGCTTTTGCGGATAAGTGTTTCAGCACTTTTGCTTCAATGTAAAAAATAATTTCCTCGGCCACATTTTTAACCTGGTCGCCGGTACGTTCCAGTTTCCGGATGGTGGAAATGATGTGGAGGCACTGCCCGATTTTATCGGTGTGGGCTTTGATGAATTGTTCAACAACGCTGTTTGCTTTTGCATTGATGCTATCCAATGCATCATCTTTTATAAATATCCCGCGCGCCAGTTTTGTGTCTTCCGTATCAAATGAAGAACGAACATCTGTGAGCATGGTAATGGCCGTGTCAAACATTTCTTCAAGTTGAGTGGCAGCGATCAGCTCCTTGTCGAAGCTCGTTGATGTTTCGACAACATAACGTGCAATTCCATCAGCGATGTCACCGATGCGTTCCAGGTTCGAATTAATTTTGAGAACGGCAAGCACAAACCTTAGATCAACTGCCAGCGGATTAAAAAGAGCAAAAATATTTTCACAGTCTTTGTCTATTTTTAACTCCAGAGCATTCACTCGTCTTTCGTTGAAATTCACTTCACGTGCAAGTTCAGCGTCATTGTTAATCAATGCCGATTTACTTTTTTTAAACTGGGAAGTAACCAGATCGAACATTTCAATGGCTTCTTCTTTCAGTTGCTTGAGTTCGATGTCGAGGTGTGTCATATTTTTTTTGTTCTTAGTTCTTAGTTCTTAACCGAAACGCCCTGTCACATAACTTTGTGTTTTCGGGTTTTTCGGATTTGTAAAAATGGCTTGTGTATCATTGAATTCTATTAACTCACCAAGGTAAAAGAAAGCTGTTTTATCACTCACACGACCTGCTTGTTGCATGTTATGGGTAACGATCATAATCGTGTATTTATTCTTCAGTTCATAAATCAGCTCTTCAATTTTGGCTGTTGAAATCGGATCGAGTGCGGAGGCCGGCTCATCCATGAGAATAACGGAGGGCTCAATGGCAAGCGCGCGCGCAATACACAGGCGCTGTTGTTGTCCGCCCGAAAGTTCAAACGCTGATTTTTTCAGTTTGTCTTTTACTTCATCCCACAAGGCCGCCTGGTGGAGAGAGGTTTCAACACGTTCTTCAATAAATGTTTTGTGGTTGATTCCATTTACGCGCAACCCGTATGCCACGTTTTCAAAAATACTTTTCGGAAATGGATTCGGTTTCTGAAATACCATCCCCACTTTTTTTCGAAGTTCATCAATGCGCAGGCCTTTACTTGTATATACATCTTTTCCGTCGAGCAGAACATCTCCTTCAATACGCACTCCGTCAATCAGGTCATTCATCCTGTTGAAGAGCCGCAGAAAGGTTGACTTGCCGCAACCTGAAGGTCCTATCAACGCAGTAACCGTATTTTGCATCACGGTCATGTTAATTCCTTTCAATGCCTGAAAGTCTTTGTAGAAGAGGTTGACGTTTTTAGTTTCTATTTTGAACATAATGGCTGTGTATCTGTTGAAGTGTTTGAGTGTTTAGGTCGTGCAATAACTTAAACACTTACGCATGTAAACACTCACGTACTTATTTTAATTCATCTTTACTTTGTTACTGAAATATTTTCTCAATGCATTTGCAAGCAGGTTTAAGATCAGCACGATCAGAATCAGCACGAGGGCTGTTCCATAAGCCATGTCGCGCGATGCTTTGATGTCGGTGCCGCTGGTTGATATCACATACAGGTGATACGGCAAGGCCATTACCTGGTCGAAGATACTCGTTGGAAGTTTCGGAAGGAAGTATGCAGCGACTGTAAAAAGAATGGGTGCTGTTTCTCCAGCCACTCTTCCGATGGAAAGAATTAGTCCGGTAATGATATTCGGCAACGCTATCGGCAACACCACTCTCCTGATCGTCTGCAATTTTGTCCCACCGAGGGCAAGGCTTCCGTGACGGAATGAATCATCAACGGCCTTCAATGCTTCTTCTGTAATTCGAATCACAACAGGCAATGCGAGCAGTCCAAGAGTGAGTGAACCAGCAATAATGGAATCACCGAATTTCATTTTGTTGACGAACAAAGCCATACCGAACAAACCGAAAACGATGGAAGGAATACCTGCCAGGTTATTTGTCATCAGTTTCATGAATCGTTTTACGAAACCATCTTTCGCGTATTCGTTGATGTAAATTCCGGATAAAACGCCGATGGGAAAAGCGAAGATCATGCTTCCTGTTATCAGATATAAAGTTCCGATGATAGCCGGGTAAATGCCGCCTTTCGTCATCCCTTCTTCGGGCATCTTTGAAATAAAGTCCCAACTGATCGCATGAATACCACGAACGAAAATAAAACCAAGGATAGAAAACAGAATGGCAATGACTCCCAGGCTAAGCAACCTGAAAATCCAAAAGGCAATTTGTTCTTTTAATCGTTTGTTCATCGGTCTTTTACTATTTGCTGTTTATATTTTATGCTTTCCTTACCGGATGCTAGTTGAGGAATTTTCTTTTTGATGAAATATATCCTACCCACAAGTTGATTAGCATGGTCATTACAAACAGAATGCAACCCAAAGCGAACAATGCTTTATAATGAACACCGCCATGAGATGCTTCACCCAACTCTGCCGCAATGGTTGCTGGAATTGTTCGAACAGGTTGAAGCAACGAATGTGGCATTACTGCCGCGTTTCCCGTTACCATCAGCACAGCCATCGTTTCGCCGATTGCTCTTCCGATTCCCAGAATGGCTGCTGCTGAAATTCCGGACATGGAATAGGGAAGTATTACCCGATGAATCGTTTGCCACCTGTTGGCTCCCAATGCAAGTGACGCTTCTTTCATCGCTCTTGGAGTATTCCGGATGGCGTCTTCCGAAACAGTAATGATAGTGGGCAATGCCATAATACCCAGCACAACACTTCCGGCGAGTGCAGTTTCGCCGACAGGAAGATTAAATAATTTTTGTATTTCGGGAACGATCACAATCAAACCGAAGAAACCATATACCACGGAAGGAATTCCGGCAAGGAGTTCAATCACGGGTTTAATAATGTTTCTCACTTTTTCATTTGCTACTTCTGCCATGTAGATGGCTGTTGCAAGCCCGATGGGAAGTGCAAAGAGAATAGCGAAGATGCTTACCCAGAAAGTTCCCATGATTAAAGGAAGTACTCCAAGTTGTACAACGGGTTCGGCGGTTGGAAACCATTGACGTCCGGAAACAAAATCCGGTAAATTATTCTTGTCAACTTTCACGCGTGTTCCAGAAAAATCTTTCGCGATGTATTTTTCGTTGAATACAGCAAGCAGACCGGGGATACTATCTATCAGTTTGTTTAATTTCTCCGGCAGAAATTCAAAGTTCGCTCCGATTTCTTCTTCTGAAAAATAGGTTGAAATGTCATTGATGGTAAAAAGAATGATTGAATCATTTTTTCCGTCAACGTCTTTCCAGTTAGTAATTTTCTGATCAAAGATATCTTTGATTTGTGCCGGTTTTAGATGATTGACAGGGTTGTTTTTGTTGACAACAAGGACATTTTTATTTTCTACCGGTGATGTATTGAAAAGAGAAAGCCCCTCGCCAAAAAGAAAAATGATGATGAGTAACACCGTAAGACTTGTGACGGCGCCGCTCAGCATCAGTATTCCTTCAATCAGTTTTTCTAAAAGACGTTTGACGGATTTACGCACGGGTTACAATTTATTTACAATTGCTTAACATTTACTGATGGTAAACAGCAAAGGCGCTGTTACCGCGCCGTCGCTTCATTAAAAGTAATTAAAAATAAATCTCTTTTAATTCAATGTAATGTATCCGACCTGTTCAACAATCTTTTGTCCTTCAGGCGAAAGTACAAAATCAATGAATGATTTTACACTTTTCTCTTTTGACGTAGGGTAGTAGAAAAAGAGTGGCCGAACAATCGGGTAGGTTTTATTCTTTGCATTTGCTACCGTTGCCGTTACATAGGTTTTGCCTTTATCGTATGATACAGCAATATCCTTTACTTCTTTTGTAATATACGCAAGGCCTACATAACCGATGGCTCCTTTAGTCTGGCTTACAGATTGGATGATGGCTCCTGTAGCAGGCATATTTAATACTGTAGAAGCATAATTTTTTCTGTTCAGCACATGCTCTTTGAAGAATTCATACGTTCCTGAACTGGTTTCGCGTGAGTAGACCACGATCTTCATGTCATCACCTCCAACATCTTTCCAGTTGGTTATTTTACCAGTATAAATGTCTTCAATTTGTTCGCGTGTCAGTTTGCTTATTTTGTTTCCCGGGTTTACAATTACTGACAACGCATCTTTCGAAATCGTAATTTCTTTGTAAGCTCTGCCTGCATCCTGAAGTTTCAACCGCTCGTCCATTTTCAATGAACGTGATGCCATTGCAATGTCGGTGGTGTTGTCAAGCAATGCTGCGATTCCTACGCCACTTCCTCCGCCGATTACTGTGACGCTCTGGCCACTGTTCTTTTTCATGTAACTCTCCGCTTCTTTTTGTGCAAGAGGAAGAACAGTGTCGCTTCCTTTTATTACAATCTTCTGTGCTTTAACCGCCAGAGTCATGCAGATGGCTGCTGCAATCAGGGTGTTTTTTTTCATTGTCTTTTTCATTTTTTTATATTTTATTTTGTTGATCTCTTTTCAATCATCCATCCAAGAGTGGTAATCTGATGTCGCTAAATTGTCACGTTCTAAAATTTAACCTGCGCACGCAGTGTGAACACATTGTCTTTTATATCCTGTGTAAAGCCAGCAAGGTTTTTACTTGTTTCATTTGTTACTTTATCATAGTAAGCGGTTAGTTTTACATTCGCATCCCATCGGTAAGCGAGACCAAGACCAAGAGTAGTATACTTAATGTCGGTGCTGTTGAATTTTCTCAATCCGCTTACAACTGTTTTTCCGTTGTCATCTCCTTTAACGTCTGTATTCGGATCGTACCAATCATACTTTACGATCACCTGGAAAGGAGTCTGCGCAATGTTCTGCAAAAAATAAAAGTAAGCTCCGTTGAATTTTCTCTTGAAGCCGTTTGCAGTCACCGATGCAAAAGGACTTGTCGATGATCCGGATACATTCGGTTGATCACCCTGGATATATTCTGCGCGGATTGTCGTAATACCTGCAACCCAGTCAATGCTTACCTGGCCATCAACTCCGATGTACTGCCTCATCAGTTCTTCTCCCTTTGCTTTTTTTTCTGTCAGGGCAAAACCACTGATACCGGCGCTGTCTTTTCCTAAACTGTAAACGGAATCGTTGTCAATTCTGAATCCGCCGTTATAAAAAGAAACTCCAAGACCATATTTTATTTTCTCAGATCTGTTTGACCGGATCATCGAAAGATGTGCGATAAAATCTTTGTATTTATCGAAGTCACTTGTGTTTTCTCCTGCGCTCGGGCCACCGGTTCCATTGAACATTCCGGCTTCCAGTTTGAGCCAGTTCCAGCTTGACGTTTTTGGACCCTGGATAGTGACCAGTGCACCGAGGTCACGTTCATTACGAAAAATTGTTTGTGACATTCTTGCGCGCTCAGGCGATTCACGCAAACCCGATGAATAGCCGATCTCATAACCAAACGGACGATTTTGCATTCCGGCAGTCAATGAGAACCAACCGATGCAGCCATCTGTAAACTTCGCGTACAAATCTTTTACGGTGACTCCTTTTTCAGAAACATCAATTTGAAAAACATATTGAGAAGTTGACCATCCTTTGTCGTTGTTCGGAGAGTCGTACTGAACTTTGACCCTGCCTCTGCGAAGCATAAACCGTTTGTCGGTGGTTCCTGAAACTTTGCCGCTTGCATCTTTTGTTACAAAGTCACCACCTGCAAAACTGCTTATGCCAGCAGAATCGGCTACCTGAAACTGAGACTGGATGTAACCGCTGATTTTAATGCGGCTGAGAACATCAAGAGTTGATTGAATGGAACCAACCCGTCTTGTCAATGTGTCTAACGGAGTTTCGTTAATGTCCTGGGCAGTTGCTTTCAGTCCGAAAGCAAGGGCAATGATCATAAATGAGTGGGTAAGTTTCCGGTTCATGATTATTTTAATTTTGGTTGCAAAGAAACAGGCATGATGTTACCGGATTTTCAACTCCATGTTAAATTAATATTAAGAATGTTTCACAATAGTTAAGTGGACTGTTTGAAGAGTGCGCGGATTTCGAATTTGGGATTGCGGATTGAACGGGTCGCCAATTCGCAATCTCAAATCCGCAATGCGAAATACTAACCAATGAATCAGGTAAGTCCGTCTGTCGCAACGCAGACTTCTACCGGAATCATTTTCTTGATGATGTCCGTCAGAATAGAAATGTGAACCGGTTTATTAACACAATGATTCCCGCCTGCAATCATGGCGCTCATCGCGGTGTACTTGTCTGTATAAGCCGTCAGGAAAAGAACCGGAATATTTTTTAATTCTTCATCGTGTTTCAGTATTCTGCATGCCTCAATTCCGTTGGTTTCCGGCATGCGGATATCCATTACGATTAAATCAATGAGACTATCGTTTTAGAAACCGCCGCAGGCGGTGCACTGAAACGATTAAGTCGAATTGATCCCGGTAGCGAAGCGTATCGGGATCT
>JAYVZS010000083.1:0-11623 GCA_043783155.1 Bacteroidota bacterium
AGTAACTGTTACGGTATAATTATTTGCAGAAAGACCTAAAGCATTTGCAGCGTTACCGCCGGATGGCAACCAGGAAAAAGTATATGGTATAACACCACCTGCTACAATCACGAAAGTACTGCCATCAGCACCTCCATGACAAACAGCAGCGGTAGCAGTTGCATTCGCAACAAGTGTGGCAGGTTCAGTGATGGTAATATTGTCAGAAGATACACATCCGTTTGCATCAGTAACTGTTACAGAATAATTTCCTGCAATAAGTCCGGTTGCATTAACTGAGGTGCCTCCTGCTGGGGTCCAAACAATATTATACGGACCAACACCTGCAATAATGTTCACAGAAGCAGAGCCATTGTTTCCACCGTGACAAGATACGTTTGAGATCACACTAGCTGTTGCAGCAGGACCTCCTGTATTTACCACATTCGCGACTGCAGTATTCTGACAACCGTTTGCATCTGTGACAGTGACTGTATAGGCATCAGCAGTTAATCCATTGGCAGTTGCAGCCGTTCCTCCCGCTGGAGACCAGCTATATAAATATCCGGGAGAACCTCCGTTTGCGAAAACAGTAGCAGAACCATTTGAAGCTCCGCAGATAGCGGGAGACGTGTTTGTAATTAACCCAATCGCAGTAGGTTGTGAAACCACCACAGAATCTGAAGCACTGCAGGTATGCGCATCAGTAACAGTAACTATATAGGAACCTGAAGAAAGTCCGCCGGCATTTGCAAAGGCGCCGCCCGAAGGAGTCCAGGCATAAGCATATCCGGGAGTTCCTCCATTCACTATTGCAGAAGCAGAACCATTCGCACTTCCGTTACACAAGGTTGGTAAAGAAGACATGACAAAACTTAAAGCAGCCGGTTCACCGACAATTGCAGAAGCTGTTTGAACACAGCTGTTAGAATCGGTAACAGTAACTGTGTAATTACCTGCAGAAAGTCCGGAAGCGGTTGCGGTTGTACCACCTGAAGGTGACCAGGAAAAAGTATAAGGTATAATACCACCAGCAACAATCGCTGATGCAGCGCCATTACTGGCGCCTTTACAAAGTGCATTTACCGGTGTCACATTTACAACAAGTGCTGTAGGTTCTGTAATGGTAATATTATCTGAGGATATACAATTGTTCGCATCCGTAACGGTGACAGTATAATTTCCAGCCGTGAGACCTGTTGCGGTAACAGCAGTTCCGCCGCCCGGAGCCCAAACAATATTATAAGGAGCAACACCAGCTGTTATGTTCACAAAGGCAGAACCATTATTTCCTCTATGACACGAAACGTGTGAGAGTACACTTGCAGCAGCATTCGGCCCGCCTGTGTTTACAACATTCGCGACAGCAGTATTCTGACAACCGTTAGCATCCGTAACGGTAACTGTATAAGCAGCCGCAGCTAATCCTGTAATTGTTGCAACATTGCCTCCTCCGGGTGACCATGAATACAGATAGCCGGGATTTCCGCCGTTGGCATTAACAGCCGCGGTGCCATTGAAAGAGCCGCAAAGAGCCGGAGTGGAATTTGTCTGCAAGACAATGGGTAGTGGCTGAAGAATGGTTACAGCCGCTGAAGTTATACATCCATGCGCGTCCGTAATGTTAACGGTGTAAGAACCGATTGCCAGGTTGTTTTCAGATACGCCTGTTCCTCCGCTCGGAAACCAGGAGTAAATATATACAGGAGTTCCTCCATTCACATTTACGGTTGCAGAACCATTGTTCCCTCCGTTACAACTTACGTTTACAGGAGCAGGAATTGAAGCAGTCAGTGGTGAGGGTTGAAGAATAGTTGTGGAAGCGGTTTGCGAACAGCCATTCCCATCCGTTACCGTGACGGTATAATTTCCGGCAGCAAGGCCATTTGCAGAAGCGCTGTTTCCTCCCGATGGAGACCATGAATAAACATAACCTGTTGTGCCACCCGATACATTCACAATGGCAGAACCATTTGCAACTCCATTGCAATTCACATTTGTTGGTAGAGGAATTGTTGCAACCAGAGGTGTTGGTTGCGTGATTGTAGTGGTTGCAGTTTTAATGCAGCCACGTGAGTCAGTAACTGTAACCGTGTAATTTCCTGCGGCAAGTCCTGTTGCATTGGCATTCGTTCCTCCTAAAGGTAACCATGAATAGAGGTAACCAGGCGTTCCCCCGCTTGCTATAATACTTGCAGAACCGTTTGTTCCTCCATTGCAATTAGCATTTGTCGTGGCTGGAGTCGATATTGTCAGCGGAGTTGGTTCAGCGATAGAAGTGTTTGCTGTTTGCTGACATCCATGCGCATCTGTAACGGTGACTGTATAATTTCCAATCGTGAGTCCTGTGGTTGTAGCATTGGTTCCTCCGGATGGAGACCATTGATATGCATAGGCAGCAGTACCTCCGTTTACATTGACAGTAGCCGTACCATTTGCTCCACCGTTACACATCACATTTGTTGGAGCTGGTATTGTTGCCGTCAAAGGATTCGGCTGAGTAATGGTAGTATTTGCAGTTTGCTGACATCCGTGTGAATCCGTTACTGTAACTATATAGTTTCCTGCTATAAGTCCGTTAGCTGAAGCACCTGTTCCTCCTGATGGAGACCATAGGTACATATAAATTGGAGTTCCACCGTTTACATTTACAGTGACGGAACCATTAGCGCCTCCATTGCAGCTGACATTCGAAGGCGCAGGAATTACCGATGCCAAAGGCGTTGGTTGAGTAATGGTAATGGTTGCTGTCTGGGTACATCCTTTCGCATCGGTAACTGTTACCGTATAATTTCCTGCTATAAGATTATTAGCAATTGCGGCATTCCCTCCCGATGGCGCCCATGAATATAGATACGGCGATGTTCCCCCACTTGCACTTGCTGTTGCGGAACCATTGTTTCCGCCGTTACATAAAATATTTGTTGAAGATGGAATTGTTACAACAAGGAGAGTTGGTTGTGTGATTGTCACGGAAGCATTGTTGATGCATCCATTCGCATCCGTTACTACAACTGTGTAATTTCCGGGGCCAAGGTTAGTAGCTGTTGCATTGCTTCCTCCAGACGGAGACCATAAATAGGTATACGGAGATGTTCCACCGGCAGGAGTAACAGTAGCCGATCCGTTGTTGGAACCATTGCATGTAATCTGGAGAGGTAGAGACATTGTTGCTGTCACCGGAAGTGGTTGTGTAATTAAAACGGATGACGTACTTGTGCAACCATGATTATCAGTAACAAGAACGTTATAGTTTCCGGCAGCGAGTCCTGTTGCCACTGATCCGGTTCCTCCCGAAGGTGTCCATAAATAAATATAGGGCGCCGTTCCACCGTTTGCATTCACGGTTGCAGATCCGTTGTTTCCGCCATTACAGGAAACATTTACAGGAGCCGGAATAACAGAAGTCAACAGCGGCGGTTGTGTAATCGTTACATTAGAAGATGTTGTGCAACCATTCAAATCTCGCACAGTAACAATATAATTACCGGCCGTAAGATTAGAAGCTGTTACGACGGTACCGCCGGATGGTGCCCACGTATAGTTATATCCCGGCGAACCGCCCGATGCGAGGACAGTTGCTGATCCCGTGTTTCCTCCTGAACAATTTACATTCGTTGAATTTGAAATAGCAGCAACCAATGGATTAGGTTCAGTGATAGTCACTGTAGTCGTTGAACTGCATCCATGTGCATCCGTTACTGTAACAGAGTAGTTTCCTGCTCCAAGTCCGTTTGCGGTTTGACCGGTACCTCCGCTTGGGGACCAGGAATAAGTATAAGGTGCGGTTCCGCCAAGAGCAGAAACTGTCGCAGCGCCCGTTGTACCACCATTACACAAAACATTTGTTGATGTAAGTATGCTTGCAACAGGCCCTGCAATATTGGAAACCGAAATCGGCGCCACTTTTATACATCCGTTTGCATCTGTTATGGTCACTGAATACGGACCTGCAGCAAGACCTGTTGCGTTTGTTGCTGTTCCTCCGGATGGGGACCACAGATATGAATAAGCAGGAGTTCCTCCAGATGCAACAACAGATCCTGATCCATTACTGCTTCCGCAGTTTGCCGGCAGGCTATTCGCAACAAATGTGATAGCGGTCGGTTGGCCTATAACTGCCGGAGCGGTCTTGCTACATCCTTTCGAATCGGTTACTGTAACAGTATAATTCCCGGCAGCAAGTCCACTTGATGTGGCAGTCGTATCTCCGGTTGGAAGCCAGAGATATGAATAAGGTCCTGTTCCTCCTGTAACTGTTGATGAAGCTGATCCGCTGTTAGTCCCATTACAGGTTGCATTTGTCGGGGTCGTACTTACATGCAGGATCGGTGGTTGATTGATTGTAACCGCAGCTGTTTTTTGACATCCGTGTGCATCTGTAACAGTTATAGTATAGTTGTTTGCTGATAGACCGGATGCTGTGGTTCCTGTTCCTCCGCTCGGGCTCCATGAATACGTATAGATCGGAGTTCCACCGTTTGCTACAACCGTCGCGGTTCCGTTTGATCCTCCGTTGCAGCTGACATTGTTAGAAGAATTAATGGTAGCCGTTAAAAGAGTGGGCTGTGTAATGACAACATTCGCTGTTGCAGTACAATTGTGAGCATCCGTAACAGTAACCGTATAATTTCCTGCAATCAGATTACTTGCTGTTGCACCTGTTCCACCACTTGGCGCCCATGAGTATGTATAGACCGGAGTCCCTCCTCCAACTGTTACAGTCGCGGAACCATTATTTCCTCCATTACAATTCACCATTGCAGAGCCGGTAATAGATGCGGTTAATGTTGTTGGTTGTGTGACTATATAGGATGCGGTTTTCTGACATCCTTTGTTATCAGTGACGGTTACAGTATAGGTTACCGCACCAAGATTCGAGATGGTTGCACCTGTTCCGCCTCCTGGTGTCCATGAATAGGAATAGGGTGCTGTTCCGCCAGATGCAACTACGGTGGCCGTTCCGTTATTTGTACCGTTGCATGTTATGTTGGTGCCTGAAGGAGTTGCAGTTACAAGAGTTGGCTGAGCAACATTAATTGTTTGCGTTGCAATACATCCGTTTTGATCGGTCACTGTAACGGAATAGTTTCCTGCTATCAAACCTGTCGCGGTCGAATTCGTACCACCACCTGGTGACCATAAATATGTATAAGCAGGCGCGCCCCCTGAAGGAACAACGGTTGCCGTTCCTGTCGCTCCACCAAAACAGGTAGCCGGAGTAGATGAGATAGTCGCTGTGAGTGCGGCGGAAGATGTAATGGAAAAAGCCTGTTGAGTCGAACATCCTGTTGAGTCAACAACCTGGACAATATAAGATCCTGCAGGAAGATTCGTAATTGTATTCGGACCGTTTATTCCAACGGATGATTGAAGTACTGCACCGACATTATTCAACCAGGTATATTCCCAGGGGCCGGTCCCTTGTCCTGTAGCAGTAGCAGTGCCTGTTAAAACAGAACAACTGATAGGTGTGGTTGTAACCGTAGGAGGAGTGCAACATGTAAGTGTCGCGAAGAAATTGATAAGCGGATCGAGGTTGCACGCAAAAGATGTCCATGAACCGGATTCTCCGTCTCCATACGTGTCAACGGTTATATTACAACTGGTTCCCTGCACGCATTGAGCAGGCGGAAGAGTTTGAACCGTCCAGCAAAACGTCCAGTCACAAATATTATCAAAATTATAATCGCCAAAATTATTTCCCGGATTCGCATCTGCTAAATTTGCAACACTTCCTAAAGAAGTCTCGAAGAAAAAACCAGGACCAACAGTAAGTCCTGTTGCCGAGCTTACGATGGTTGTGTTATACCAGGACCAGACTCCGGGTGCTAAATTTACAGGCGGACCTTCACCGTCATTGCAATTGGCAGCGGGTGTAGCGACGAGGGTAGATAAATTCCAGCCCGGTCCGAAACTGGGTACTACCCCGTGAAGCCAGTTATTAGAAGTCTGATTGTAATCCGTTATTGTATAACAGAAGTTCACCGTTTGTCCGGCCTGGTAAGTTCCGTTTACCGGAGGAGGATTTGCTACGATGTTACTTTGAATCACACAACCTGCACAATCATAATTATTCTGCAACGCCAGTATGAAAGCGCACCTATCGAGCGTATCTCCTCCGCTTACCTGTAGAAAATATTGTCCTGGAGCAAGACTTCCAAAGGATGTATTTAAACTTCCTCCACTTCCAATTGCACAACCTCTTCCAATGAGGTTGTTGCAGTTCGTTCCTTCAAATAAGCCGACTTGCGGAGTTTGTAAACCGGTAATATTTACATTCAGTGTTGGGGCCAGCAGGGTAAATGTATACCATACATCAGCAGCCGGCGAAGCCATATTACCGGCCGGCTGGCAACCGACCAACGTCACATAGGGAAATTCCGCTGTGGCACAAAGATTAGACGTATTAAAAGAAGCAATAGCGCCTACACCATTTGGACATGCTGCCGGAATTGGCAACGCTCCAAGGCTTTGCGCTCCCGAACATGCATCATTTACCGGAGGAGTTCCTCCGCTACAAGTTGAAGCACATGGTGAACCGGCACAGGCACCGCATGAAATTGTAGCACTCCATCCCGCATGATTAATAGTAAAATCACTGGAGAATACAAACGTGAGACAACCGGATGAAGAAATAATAAGACCCGGGCTGGTGGTTCCGGTATATGTTCCGATTATCGGAGACGCCGTTGTCGGTCCGTTATAGATTGTGAGGAAGTCAAATGTTGCTTCAATATCAAACGATGTGAATGTAACACGAACACATTGTCCCGCTGTGCCGGAGCAGATAGTCATCGTATCTCGTTCGTTCCTTTGATACTGTCCTAAGTTCCCGCCACTGTCATAAAAAGTTCCACCGCATGTAGTGTTGACGGAATTACCCATCGTATAGGTTTGGGCAATTGAACATTGAACAGACATGAACAATAAAAAAATAACTAAGAGTAAATTTTTATTCATGTTTCCCCATGTCCTTTCATTTTAAAAACAAGCTGCCGGTAATTCAATTTTGAGGGGGCCAAAGAATTAAATCCTATTAAAATGAGACGATACAATACCCGATTAAAAAGTTGTTCGATACCGAAGATAAATCTGTCATTGTAAATGCTAACGTTGTTATCAATTTTGTTCATTACAATTCGGGATGTATAAATTCAGAATAACAACATTGCCTGGTAATTTAATACAACGGGTTATTCAACTTCTATAGTTTTCAATATCAGCCTTATTTTGTACGAAAAATATAACATATTCTCTTTGAAAACAACATTTTCTTTAAAATCGTTCTTTTTTCATATTGAGCACAAACTTTCTTACCTTGGAGAATAAAACAGGAATAGGTTAAACGATCACACATGACAATTTTCTTCTTTCAGATACCACTTATAAATATATTTTGAAGGATGAGAAAATTACCACAGGAGTCTATTGACCACCTCGACAAACTGTTGTTGAATCTACATGAAAATAGAGAGAGAGCAATTTTAATCGAACGCTGAAAAAATAATTTGAACAGCTTGTGATTATCGCACAAGTGTGACATGCCCGATGAACTTATGTTCTTTGCCCGACTTGTCATGAACCTGTATGATGTATTCATAGACATCATTCTGGCAAAGTGTTCCGTTGCTGTAATACGAACCGTCCCACGATTGATCTTTTGCAGTTGAGTGAAAAATTTGTTTGCCCCATCTGTCCATGATCCACATATCATAGTCTGTATATCCGACGCCGAAAGCAATGAATCCATCGTTCACTCCATCACCATTCGGTGTGAATGCATTCGGGATGTAGATGGCGAATTCATCTTCTACCTGCAAACGTCCGAAGGTTGTATCAACGCATCCTCCGATACTCGTTACAGCAAGACGTATTCTGTAACTTCCTGTATCACCATACTGGTGTACCGGGTTCTGATCATTTGAAGCAGGTGAGTGATCTCCAAAGTCCCAATCCCAGTTAATCGCATCAATGCTGTTATCGGTAAATTGAACGGTTGAGTTAATCACAGAAACAATACTCGATGATTGAATGAAGTAGGCATGCGGCAAACCGTATACACTCACAGCATTTGGAATGGTTAAGCTATTCATACATCCTTGCGGAGTCTGAATCATCAATGAAATAGAATATCTTCCCGGTACTGTATAGAGATGCGAAGGATTCAATATGTTCGAGAAAGTATTGTCACCAAGATCCCATAAAAAAATCGATCCCGTCGGTGTGGTGGAATAATTCAGAAAGTCTGCTTCAACCGGAGTGCAGCCGGAAATGAGATGCGGAAGAAAGGTGACTATAGGTAGTGGATTTACTCTTACTGCGACAGAATCTTTTGCACCCGGTGTTGTACAACCATCTGATGCTATTACAGTAAATGTTGAATCGTGCGAAGGAACAACCGTCGCAGTATCTCCCGTCATCAATCCGTTATTCCATGAATAAGCATAAGGGCCGCCATTACCACCGGAAGCATTCGCAGAGATAACGACACTCTCTCCCGAACATATTGCAGAAGTAACATGTGCGGCAACAGCTAAAGGAGGATGAACGGTAACAGTTACAGATTGTATAGCAGCGGAGCATCCATGATCATCTTCTACATCTACTGTATAGACGGTGGTGAGAGTCGGTGAAACAATGGCTGATGAAGTTGTATCACCATTGTTCCACAAGAAGTGATAAGGTACTGATCCTCCCGATGGGTTCGCGGATACAATGGTGGTTTGTCCCATACAGGTGGTCGCTGTTCCGGCAATTGTGAAACTCAGTGGAGCAGGTTGAGAAACAAAAGCAGATGCTGTATCGGAACATCCGTGCGAATCACTTACGGTTACAGTATAACTTCCCGCGAAGAGGTTGGTGGCAACATCAAGTATTCCGCCGGAAGGGCTCCACGAGTAATTGTAAGGTTGTGTTCCTCCGGCCGGAGTAATTGTGGCGGTTCCGTCAGACAATCCGTAACAGGAAGCGGAAGTGGTTGATGTATTTAATACGATGTCATCAGGAGCAGTCACGGTGATTGAAGATATTTGAGAGCATCCATGATCGTCCGATACTTCAACAGTATAATTTCCGCTGGCTAAATTAGAAGCGGTCATTCCACTTCCTCCTGATGGTGACCACTGGTATTGATAGGGATAAGTGCCACCCGAAACAATTGCGGTTGCTGAACCATCGCCGGAAGCATGACACAAAGCGGGATTCATATTCATGATCAAGCTGATTGCTATTGGTTCTCCGACTACAACCGAATTATTGGAAATACAATTGTGTGCGTCTGTAACAGTAACAGTATAATTTCCTGAGACAAGTCCGCTTGCTGCCGCAGCTGCTCCACCAGCAGGTGCCCACGAATAAGAATAAACGGAAGTACCTCCGGTTACGACGACAGCAGCGGATCCGTTACCATCACCATGACATAAAGCAGGTGAAGAAGTCATCACCAGATTCAATGATGCTGGTTGATGAACAACTGTGGATGCCTGTTGTGTGCAGCCGTGTGCATCTGTCACGGTAACGGAATAGTTCGTTGCAGGAAGGCCCGAAGTGAAAGCGTTAGCGCCACCACCCGGTGTCCATGCGAAAGCGTAAGGTGTAGTTCCCCCGTTCGTTACTACTGAAGCTGTTCCATCAAAAGAACCATTACAGAACGCATCTGTCGCAATTGCATTAGCAGAAAGCGCAGCCGGTTCGATGATGACGATGTTATCAGAAGAGATACAACCATTTGCATCGGCCACGGTAACTGAATAATTACCGACAGAAAGAGTTGAAGCGTTAACAGGTGCGCCGGCCGCAGATGTCCATACAATGTTAAATGGAGCAACTCCGGAAATAATGTTCACTGTAGCCGAACCATTGCTTCCACCGTGACAGGAAACATGTGTAATCACACTTGCAGTTGCGGAAGGGCCTCCTAAACTAGAAACATTTGCTACATCAGAATTCTGGCAACCATGTGAATCGGTAACCGTGATCGTATTAGCCGCTGCGGCCAATCCGTTAACAATGGCATTTGTTGCTCCGGATGGCGACCATGCATATTGGTATCCCGGTGTTCCACCGCCTGCAACAACAGAAGCAGATCCGTTTGAAGCTCCGCAGGTAGCGGGTGTTGTATTGATGATCAAAGAAATTGCTGAAGGTTCACCAACTGCAACTGAATTAGAAGCGACACAATTGTGCGCATCGGTAACCGTGACAGAATAATTTCCGGCACCAATTGCAGATTCATTTGCTGATGAACCTCCTGACGGACTCCATGCATAACTATAATTTGAAGTTCCACCGGTAACTAAGACAGAAGAGGAGCCATCATGGCTGCCGTTACACAAAGCAGGAGAAGAAGACAGTGCAAGATTAAGCACGGCTGGCTCACCAACAACAGCAGCAGCCGTTTGAGAACAACCATTAGAATCAGTTACGGTAACTGTGTAGTTTGCTGTTGCAAGCCCAGAAGCATTCGTTGCCGAGCCGCCAGAAGGTGACCATGAATACGTATAAGGTGTAACACCACCTGAAACGATTACAGCAGTTGTTCCATCACTTGCACCATTGCACAGCGCATCGGTTGAGGTTGCATTTGCAACGAGAGCAGAAGGTTCAGAGATGTTGATGTTATCAGAAGAGAGACAACCATTTGCATCGGTTACGGTTACGGAATAATTTCCGGCCGAAAGACTCGAAGCATTTGTATTTGCTCCGCCAACCGGCGCCCACACAATGTTATATGGCCCGACGCCTGAATTAATGTTGACAGATGCGGATCCATTATTTCCTCCGTGACAGGAAACATTAGCGACAACACTTGCGGTAACGGTGGGTCCTCCTGTATTTATAACATTTGCTACATCAGAATTCTGGCAACCATGTGCATCGGTAACCGTTATTGTATATGCGGAGGCGACCAATCCGTTTGCAGTTGCATTTGATCCGCCTGTTGGGGACCATGAATATTGATACCCCGGCGATCCTCCACCGGCAATTACAGAGGCGGATCCGTTCGCCGCACCACACGTGGCGGGAGTCGTGTTGATCACTAAGGAAATTGCCGATGGTTCTCCAATTGCAACTGAATTAGATGTCACGCAATTGTGAGCGTCAGTAACCGTGACAGAATAATTTCCGGCACCAAGCGCAGATTCATTTGCTGATGAACCTCCGGATGGAGTCCATGTATAACTATAATTTGAAGTACCACCGGTTACTAAAACAGAAGCGAACCCATCATGACCGGCATTACACAAAGCAGGTGATGAAGCCATCGCAAGATTAAGAGCAGCTGGCTGTCTGACAACAGCAGCAGCCGTTTGCGAACAACCGTTCGAATCCGTCACCGTTACTATGTAATTTGCTGCAACAAGCCCGGAAGCATTCGCACCGGAACCGCCGGAAGGAGACCATGAATAAGAATAAGGAAAAATGCCGCCGGATACAATTACAGCTGCAGTTGCATCATTTGAACCATTGCATTGGGCATTTGTTGAAGATGTATTCGCTGTAAGCGCTAAAGGTTCAGAGATGACGATATTATCAGAAGAACTGCATCCGTTCGCATCGGTCACGGTAACAGAATAATTTCCTGCTGTAAGATTCGATGCATTTGTATTTGTTCCACCTGCCGGCGCCCATGTAATAACAT
>JAYVZS010000084.1:0-11597 GCA_043783155.1 Bacteroidota bacterium
AACATGGAATTGCAGCTCGACCGCAAACTTTCGAACAAGCGCGTATTCCCTGCTATCGACCTCGTTGCGTCGAGTACCCGTCGTGAAGATCTCCTACAGGATAAGGAAATGCTACAGAAAATGTGGATTCTTCGGAATCACCTTGCCGATATGAACCCGATGGAAGCGATGGAATTCCTGCTTCAGCAAATGCGTGGGACAAAATCAAATGAGGAATTCCTCATTTCGATGAACGCTTAATTGTTAAGTCATGAGTATTTAGTTCGCCTGCATGCCGGTAGAGGTAGCAGGGAGTTCGGAAAAAGAAAAAGGCACTCCATGAACTATATTTCTAATGACTTTTAGGCAGCCAAATAGTTAGTGCAAAGAAGAATTTCTATCTTTGAATATCGTTTGCATTCATTCAACTGACTTAAAAGCCGTGCTCAGGAAATATCTAAGACCAAAGAATTTTTTTTCTGCCCTTCCGCTAATTCTATTCACTTTATTTTTTTCTGATGCATACTCTCAAAATACCTGTACAACTTCTGTAAATGCGGGAAATGATACTGCCATTTGTACGCCTGCAATCATTCGCCTGCATGGAAGTACAACGGCAACCATCGCTGACATCAGGACTATTCAGTGGCAACCTGCCACCGGACTTAGTAATCCAGCGGCACTAAGCCCAACCGCGAACATTACATCAAATATAATGTATGCGCTCACAGTAAAATCCACTTCTGACAGCAACATCATTGTAAATGGAAATTTCAGTTCGGGAACAACAGGGTTTTCAACTCTATATACTCCCGGCATCGGAGGAACATTTGGCCCTCTGAGTAATGCAGGTACGTATGCGGTCACGACAAACCCGCGCAACGTCCACAATAACTATTCTATTTTCGGAGATCATACAACTGGAACAGGAAATATGTTCGTTGCAAACGGTGACAGCATCAACAATGTAAGTATGCTATGCCAGACAGTGCAAGTAGTGCCGAACACCAACTATGTTTTCAGTACTTGGGTGGCTTCATGCGTTCCGAGCAGTCCGGCGATTTTTAAATTTATCATTAACGGTGTTCAGTTAGGTACAAACTATACGGCTCCTGCCACAGCCGCGACATGGGCGCAGTTCACACAAATATGGAATTCAGGAGCGAGTACGGTCGCTAACATTTGCATTCAGGATGAGAATATATTAGTTTCAGGTAACGACTTTGCCATTGATGATATATCGATGAGACAAATATGTGTGGCGACAGATTCAGTAAACATTTCAATTGTTAGTCCCGGACTTTTGCATCTTGGAAATGATACGACGATTTGCCAGGGAGAGACATTGAGTCTTGATGCTACCACTACGAATGCAACTTCTTATGCATGGAACACAGGAGATACAACGGCAACCATTACTGTGAATATAACAGGTACTTATATAGCGACTGCAATCATCGGCGGTGCTTGTCCGACATCCGATACCATGAATCTTGTCGTAAAAGATTACCCGGTAATTTCATTGGGAACTGATACATTTCTTTGCCGCGATGCAAGTTTATTATTGAATGCGACATCACCACTGGCGACTTCGTATCATTGGAAAAATGGCAGCACCTCGCCTACTCTCACAGCTTCTTCTGCAGGACAATATTGGGTGCATGTATCGAATGGCAATTGTATTTCGGGTGATACGATTACAATCAGTGAAATCATCTTACCAAATTTTAGTTTAGGAAATGACACGACGATTTGTATTCCGGATTCAGTTGTTTTAAATGTTCCTGCGTTTCCAAACTATCAGTATACATGGTTTGACGGGTCGCATGTTCTACAGCAAAGCATTTCAACAGCGGGAACATTCTGGTTGCAGATGGAAGACAGCGGATGCACAGCGAAAGATTACATCACGATTTCAAGTGGTGACTGCGGAGTTGTTTTTGTGCCGAACGCTTTTACACCAAACGGCGACGACAAAAATGATGTGTGGCGCGTATTTCCTTTTTCAGTTCAGACAATGAATACCCAGGTCTTCGATCGTTGGGGCGAACTAATTTTTTCTTCAGACACTCCGAATTTTTTCTGGGATGGTAATTACGGTGGAAGATTCATAGAGAAGGGAGTCTATAACTATTTAATTACCGGAACCTATATTAGTGGAAACTCTTATACGTTTCGTGGAGTGCTTTCGATCGTGCGTTAAGTCGTCTCTTTTTGCCCTGAATTCTTGTTCCTTATACTGCATAGCCTTTCTGTCCCTAAAGTATATATATATGACCGATATGAATGGTAACGCACTATATGGCAAGGGGACGTATATAGGAAATTGAAAATACGAATATTTAATCACCTAAACCTGTATTATCAATAATTCTTATACATCCAGGGGAGATTATCAGTTATTCGATAGTTATAGATAACCAATTGACGACAATAGGAAACTTGATGGATATCTCAACAGGAATTTAATTATCTTAAAGCTGTTGTACTATTAATTTTTTTGTTTTAATTTGTCTTCTTGAGATGAGTAATATGAGAAACTCGAAAGATATTTACATAAAATTATACCATTCTCATCTTCAAAGAATAAATACACATATAATCTATATCTAATCAGAAAAACCCTAAGATTAATAAATGAAAACCATTCTTTTTGCTACTTTCTTTCTTGCCGGCTTGTGCTCAAATTTATCAGCAAACAACATCAGTATTACCAATGTAACCCTTACCGGTCAAAACACGACCGCAGGAACTAACAACTCAGCCAATTATGCAATGGTAAAATTTTCGGTCGCGTGGGAAAATTCATGGCGTGTAAGCCTAACTAACTGGGATGCAGCTTGGGTATTTGTTAAATATCGCATTGGTAATAACGGTAACTGGCAACATGTTCAATTAAACAATGACGGCCACTTAGCGCCTTTAGGCAGCAAAATTACTGCAGGTTTATTAAGGCCTGATACAACATTTAATTTAAACACCAACCCTGGCATTGGCGCCTTTATATATCGAGACGCAGATGGTAGTGGAACATTCACTGCCTCGAACGTTCAACTTAGATGGAATTATGGAGCACAGGGGCTTTCCGATAATGCCCAGATTGAAGTTAAAGTATTTGCTATTGAAATGGTGTATGTACCTCAAGGAGCCTTTGCTGCAGGGGATGGTGGTTTAGGTTCTACGTACCCTCTTACCACTATCAATACAGGTATCATTAACACAACTTCTTCAGGAAGCGGCAGTTTAGGAGGAAAGGCAGGCGGTTATCCTCCTTCGGAAACAGTACCTTTTAGCACTGGATGGCCAAATGGATATAATGCCTACTACTGTATGAAATATGAAATCAGCCAGCAACAGTATATTGATTTCTTAAATAGCTTAACGAAACCTCAACAAAACGTGCGAGTAGAATCTGATATTTCTCAAGCTACTGTTTCAAATGTATACGTGATGTCAATTTCAAACAGTATTCAAAATAGAAATGCTATACGAGCTCCTTCCTCTCTCCCAACTTATCCAACGCCGGTTACATTTTTCTGTGATTATAATGGCAGTAATAGCGGAGGCGATCCAGATGACGGTAAATGGATTGCCTGCAATTATTTAAAATGGGGAGATGTGTCCGCTTATTTTGACTGGAGTGGCTTAAGACCTATGACAGAAATGGAATTTGAAAAAAGTTGCCGCGGAACTTTACCTTCAGTTATCGGAGAATATGCCTGGGGTAGTCCAAGTATTATTCAATCCACTTCCCTAAATAATTCCGGTACAACAAGCGAAACAACAAATCCTTCTAATGCGAATTCAAATTGTAATTTTTCTGGTAATCCAATAAATGGACCCGTGCGTGTAGGTGCGTTTGCAAAAACAAGCAGTTCACGTATTTCCTCTGGCGCCTCTTATTATGGTGCAATGGAAATGACAGGAAATTTGTGGGAAATTACTGTGACAAGTGCAAATATTCAAGGGCGAAATTTTTCCGGCTTGCATGGAGATGGTGTACTTACTTTTGATGGTGACCAAAATGTATCAAACTGGCCTAATTATTCTACTGGTTTGGGATCTGGTATGCGCGGGGGAGGGTGGGGTTATCAGAATCCGGACTTACAAGTCTCTGACCGCAGTGAAGCGACTGTAGTCAATGGCTCACGTGGAAGCTATTTTGGAGGCCGTGGTGTTCGCTCTGTTCAGTAGTTCATTTTTTCACTATTCAAATGGTAACAAAATTTTTACTCATAACCAAAGTAATAGACTCGCGCAATTGAAAAATATAATGAAATATAATGAAATATAAAAAGAGTTTTTGCCTCCTTTTATTTTTTTTTTCAATTTCTAACCAGTCAATCATTGCCCAATGCTTCGGTGGCAATGGCCGTGGTGACAGTAGTTCCACCACTGGGCTCATCTATTTTAATGGTTCCGGAATAGCTCCTATTCTTTTTACGGGAGGCAACGGTCGGGGTGACAACAACAGTTCTGCTGTATTGATGTACATTAATAGTACAACTCCACTCTCTATTTCTTTCGCTGGCGGCGGTGGTCGAGGTGACAGCAGCAGCAACAGCGGATTACTTTATTTTGACAATCAGGCTTCTGGTATTACATTTATTGGTGGAAGTGGTCGGGGCGATAGCTCCAGCGGGAACAGTTTACAATATTTTGACCATCGGGCTTCCGTTATTAGTTATACGGGTGGTATTGGAAGAGGTGATTCATGCAGTGGCACCGATCTAACATGCCTTCATCTTCCTGTATTAGGTTTGAAATTATATATTGAAGGGTATTACACTGGCGGGGGACAAATGAAAGCGGTGTTATATAATACCTATCCTTCCTTCTACCCTCCCAATGCCTTTGATTCCATTACTGTCGAGCTACATTCTTCTTCTTCACCTGCAACGATTTTTGCTTCTGTAAATGTACTTCTCTTAACTGACGGTACGACCATTGTAAAGTTTCCAAATTTATTAATAAACAATTCATATTACATTGCAATTCGGCATCGCAACTCATTGGAAACATGGAGCAATTATCCTCTATCATGCAATTGTTCGCTGATGAGTTTTGATTTTTCAAAATAAGAAATTACCTCTTCAATAAATATTGCCTTTAAAGATTTCCCAATTTCAAAACGCTTCCTTCAAAATCACATACAGTCCATGCGAATGATCACCGATGCCATAGTCAACACGGAGATTCAGTTTTTCAGATTTGCTGACCATCAGTCGTAATCCCGCGCCGCCGGCAACGTGTAAACCATCTAAACGAAAAAGAGAAACTCCCGGACTAACTTCACCCATTCCTGCGAAAGCAGTCACTCCTATTCTCCAAAAAAGAAACTGGCGAAGCTCTGTCTGAAACGCCCACATATCTTTATCAGCATATCTTCCTTTGTAATAGCCACGCATCATTTCAGGTCCGCCCAGCATCGATAGGTTTCGAAACGACACCGTTCCTGTATTGTCTTTCAATAGAAACTGGAAAGCAAGCACACGATTTTTTTTGAGCAGAATAAATTTCCGCAAATCAAACGTAAGGGTGGTAAAATTATAACCGCTTCCGAATCTTTCATCGAAAGCAGTAACATTGAGTTCTGAGAATAATCCTTTGGTTGGACTGAAAGCATTGTTCCGTGTATCCCATGTAACTAACAAACCCGCACCGGAAACACCTCCACCTTGTCGGCCATTGATCAGTTGCTGATCAAATAATCCGTTGGTTGTGTATTTAAAATCATGGATGTTCTGAAACTCATACGTGAAACCTGCATACCAGTTCCGCACCACTTTCACAAGGAACTGTGGATTAAAATAAAACTGCTTGATGCTATATTCCTCTTTCTCATTTTCATTTGTTTGATTCCCGATGCCCCATGTTTTATCAGGGTAATAACTGTAGGAAGTCTGAAGGCGTATAATCTCTCTTTCACCGGGAAAATAAACGTTGCCTCCCAATACTCCTACAATTTGGTTTCGAAGCGTATAAAGTGTAACAAGGTTGATATCAGAGGTCCGGATTTTCGCATCATCCTTTTTTGCTTTGAAAAAATAAGCAGACACCGTTCCGAAACCCCAGTCCGTTTCAGGTGATTTCAGAAAGAATGGAAAAATGAGAAACTTACTATTCTCATTTCTTTTCAGCGTATCATCCACAGCTGCAATGGAAATACTGCTCTTCCAAAAAGCAAGAAGAAAGATGAAAAAAAATACGACTCTTTGATTTCTCATTTAGTTTGCGAAAGTAAAACTCTTTTGAGAATTATCATGCAAATAGAAAATCTTGGTGGTGGCTAAGTTTCGATTTTCAATAAAACATCTCAATCCAAACTATTATTTTGTTTCACGCAGAGGCCGCAGAGGCACAGAGAAATATTTTGCCATTCAAATTAAGCAACTACCAAAATTTTACATAAACAATACGAAAAAATAAAAAGAGAGACAGAAAAATCTGTCTCCCCTATGATACCTGCAAAGAAGTTGACGTTTAATTTTTCAAAACCGCTTTTGCATTTTTAATATCCTGTACGTATGTGGATTCCGTAATGCTGTTATCATTCTTAAAATAAAATACACCACCCCACTTGTAAACAATTTTCTGATAATTGTAAGTAGCGCCATCCTTCTTGATCACAACACGGAAAATCGACCTGTTCGTTTCAGCAACTGTTTCTTCCGTTACACCCTCCTTGTAATCAGAATCTCTTATTTTCGGAACGGCTGTTGTTGATTTCGCCAGTGTCGTTTTTTCTTTATCGTCAGAGGTATAAGTCTTTGTAAGCAAGTCTTTCTTGGCTTGTATATCCGCCTGTACCTTCGCTTTTCGATCCGCGTCTTCTTTTTCCTTTTGCTCTCTGTCTGCCTGAGCGTTTGCATTTGATTTTGCTTTCTCGTCAGCGACCAATTTTAAACGTTCTTCTTCCGCTTTCGCTTTAGCATCGGCTTCTGCCAGGTTTTTTGCCAACGCATCCTGTTTTGCCTTATCCGCAGATGCTCGTGCAGTTGAGTCAACAACAAATTTCTGTCTTGCTTTATCAGCTTCAGTTTTTGCAAGCGCGTCCCTACGTTCCTGCACTTTTACCAGTGCTTCTGCATCCGCTTTCGATTTCGCATCCGCATCTGCTTTCACTTTCGCTAAAGCATCCTGTTTTACTTTATCAGAAGTTGCTCTGGCAGTAGAATCAGCAACAAATTTTTGTCTTGCTTTATCAGCTTCAGTTTTTGCAAGCGCGTCCTTACGTTCCTGCACTTTTAGCAGTGCTTCTGCATCCGCTTTCGATTTTGCATCTGCATCTGCTTTCACTTTCGCTAAAGCATCCTGTTTTACTTTATCAGCATTCGCTTTCGCTGTTGAGTCAGCAACTGTTTTTTGTCTTGCTTTCTCTGCATCCACCAACGATTTCGCAAGCGCATCATTCTTTGCTTTATCTACTTTTGCCTGTGCTGTTGAATCGGATATAAATTTCTGTCTCTCTTTTAGCGAGGACTCTGCTTTCAAAACCGAATCCCTTCTATACGTTTCCCTGACTTTCGCATCCGCATCTGCTTTTGTTTTTGCAAGTGCTTCCGCTTTTGATTTATCCGACTCTACTTTTGCCAATGAATCGGTCACAAATTTTTCATGCACCTTTAATGCAACTCCGGCTTTTGAAATTGAGTCGGTCACAAATTTCTCCCGTACTTTCGAAGCAACTTCCGCTCTCGCAAGCGAATCTTTTCTGAACTGCTCCTTTTGTTTTGACGCTACTTCCAAATCCGCCTTCGCTTTTACTGAAGCAAGAGAGTCTTTACGGGACTTATCTAACACAGCTTTCGAAGTTGAATCCTGCCTTGCTTTATCTCTCGCTTCAGCCAGCAGGCGGACTTTCTCCATATCTAACAATTTCCTTTTATCTGCTTCAAGTTTTGCCAGCGAATCGGCTGTGGCTTTACTTTTCGCCAGTGTTTCTAATCTTTCCTTTTCCGCTTCAGCTTTTGCAATGCTATCTTTTCGCGCTTTCTCTTTTGCATCTAAGTCGGCCATCGTTTTCGCATCTGCACTCGCTCTTGCAATGGAATCCTGTCGTGCCTTTTCCTGCTCTTTACGGATACGATCCTGCTCTGCTTTATCGGTAAGCAACTTGGACTGGCGGTCTTTCGCAAGTAAAAGAGAGTCGTTCCATATTTTGTTGAGGGAATCGAGACGCCCTTTATCTTTCTGCTTTGCAAGCGCTTCAGCTTCTCTGCGCGCCTGTTCCTGCTCGGCTTTCACCTGCTTTGAATAGCTATCATCAAAAATAAAATCTTCGTATGTGGTATTATAGATATACTTTGCTACAGGTTTATTTACTGCATCCTTCTGAGATAAATCGCCCTTGTCTTCAAATAATTCAATCGCAAATTTTGCAGCGGGAATAATCTGGTCATTCTCCGATTCAGGAACAATTGTATTGTACTCAACGTATTTTGTAACAAGACCGCCTTTCTTAAAATAAATTTTGCACTGCTTATTCAGGTTAAGCTTCACGGTAACATTTCCATTGGCCTTTGTCGGATAAGTCTGAACTAAACTTCCATTTTCGTACACTTCAACCGTAGCATTTTCGATCGGGCGGTTATTGCTGCTGACTGACACGGGAATTTCAACCCACCCTTTCATCAGTGCCTGAGCATGTAAGCAAATCAATGCAAAAAAAACGATTGCAAAAAAAACTTTGATTCTATTTCTATTGAACATATTTTTCTTCACGCTTTGATTAACGGTCTTTCCCCGTTTTTATTCTGGATGCAAATTTACTGTTTTAGTCTTTTTCTCCGGAATAATAAGTAAGGAAAAGTTGATTTATTTTCAACAATGCCCGGCTATCATAAAAGCGATACAATGAATTGTTTAAAGTCCGTTGAAGGTAACGTTTGCCAGGTTCATCGCCAGTGAAAAAGCATCTTTATCAAGGTTTAAAGCAATATTTTGTCTTTCAAAAAAATCAACCATGTTTTCAGTTGCAATGTTGCCAACCAAATCATCGCTTGCCATCGGGCAGCCGCCAATGCCTTTCATGGCTGAATCGAACCTGTGACAGCCGCTTTTGTAAGACGCTTCAATTTTTTCCTTCCAGTTTGCCGGGTTCGAATGCAAGTGAGCACCGAATTCAATTTCCTTACACTCAGGAATGAGATGCGTGAAAAGATGCGTGATGTTTTCAGGATTCGAAACCCCGATGGTATCAGCCAATGCCATGATACCGATACCAAGACCTGAAAGTTTTTTTACCCACCGCATTACAATATCAGCATTCCACGGTTCGCCATACGGATTACCGAAACCCATCGAAATGTAAATGACCAATTGCTTTTTCTTCTGCACACATATTTTCTGAATTTCTTCCACCCGCTTGAGCGATTCTTCGATGGTAGAATTCGTATTTCTTTTTTGAAACTCTTCTGAAATGGAAAACGGAAATCCTAAATATGTGATCTCATCAAAAGTTGCCGCTTCCTCTGCTCCTCTTACATTGGCAATAATGGCGAGGAGTTTCGATTTTGTATTCGTAAGATTGAGCAGCGACAAGACTTCCTTTGTGTCGCGCAATTGTGGAATGGTCTTCGGTGAAACAAAACTTCCGAAATCAATGGTATCAAAACCAACTTTAAGAAGGGCATTGATATAACTTGCTTTTTTTTCCGTTGGAATAAAATCATGAAGACCTTGCATGGCGTCACGCGGACATTCTATCAATTTAATTTCCTTCATATTTTATTTCGTACTAAATTTTTCCAGCAATGCTTTCTCGACATCGTCTCCAAATACTAATCTTTTCGAAAAAATTATTTTCTGTTCATCGAGAAGATAAATAGTCGGTGTTGCATTCAATTTAAAGTTACCCCTGATATTCTTGATGTCTTCAATCTCAGGCATGGCATTTATCCAGTCCAGTTCATTCCGACTTATATATAATTTCCACGCTTTTGTATTATCTGAAAGCGGAACGGCAAAAACTTCAACACCTTTCTTTTTATACGCATGATAAATTTTCAAGAGCTCATCAGTGGCATTGTCACAGAAACGACATTCAAAATCGTAGAAATACAGAATCGTAATTTTCGATTGCACCGCATAGAGATGAACATATTGTCCCCCGGTATCAACGGCGCTGATATCATAAGCCTTTGTTCCCGGGAGCATATTGGTAGCCTTTATTGAATCAAGGATTTCAACTCCTTCGCCTTTTGCTTTTAATCGCGTTGAATTATTTTGCCCATTGCTGTAAGAGATAATAAAGAACAGAACAAATAAGATTGCTGATGCCTTTTTCATTGTGATGTCTTTCTGTAAAAGTAATTCAAAAGAACAGCTTATCAAAACACGCTTAATGAATCAAGGAGTTATTAATCTTCTTCACAAGTCCCGGTCCCTCATACACAAAACCTGTATAGAGTTGAACCAATGAAGCTCCGGCATTTAATTTCTCCAACGCATCTTCCGGAGAATGAATTCCTCCTACTCCAATAATTGAAAATTTCCGCTGTGATTTATTATGCAAATAACGGATCACTTCTGTAGAGCGCTTAGTCAGTGGCTTTCCGCTTAAACCACCATTCCCCATCGTTTCGAATTCCGCGTTCGGTGTTCGGAGTCCGCTACGCGAGATTGTTGTGTTGGTTGCTACTACTCCATCCAACTTTGTTTCAAGAATTATTTCGATGATATCGTCGAGTTGTTCGTTGGTAAGGTCGGGAGCGATTTTTAGAAGAAGGGGTTTTCGAATAGATGTTGGATGCTGGAAGTTGGACGCTGGATCAGTTCTTTCATTTTCTAACTTCGAACTTCCAGCCTCTAACCTCAGATTTCCAACTTCGACATTTACCTCCTGCAACCTGAACAAAATTTTCTTCAACGGCTCTTTCTCCTGGAGTTCACGAAGTCCGGGTGTATTTGGTGAACTTACATTCACAACAAAATAATCCACTACATCATACAACTCTCGAAAACAAATTTCATAATCATCAATCGCTTTTTCGTTCGGTGTATTTTTATTCTTGCCGATGTTACCACCGATGATGACTCCTGATTTTTTCTTCCGCAAACGTTCGGCGGCACGCTTCACTCCTTCGTTGTTAAATCCCATTCGGTTAATGATGGCTTCGTCCTTCAGCAACCGGAACATTCTCGGTTTCGGATTACCGGACTGCGCAAGCGGAGTCACTGTTCCTATTTCAATAAAACCAAAACCGAAACAGGAAAGTTCATCGAATAGCTTTGCGTCTTTATCGAAGCCGGCACCGAGACCAACGGGGTTTGGAAAATCAATACCGAAAACTTTTCTCTTCAACTGAGTTGAATCAACTGCATGTGCCTTTTTCACAAACCACCACAGCGTTGGTGTCCTGAAAAAAAATTTCAACGTACTAAAAACAAAATGATGAATTGTTTCAGGTTGAAAAAGAAAAAAGACGGGTTTAATAAATCGCTTGTACATGTGTTCGGGTCCGCAAATTACGTACAATGAAACGAAAGACGAAAATAAAATCTATCGTCACAATCAGTAAAACTAACGCCGGCTCAAAATAAACGATTAAAATCTCTTTCGTCAAAAATTTAACGCAGAGCCCTCTGAAGAGCAGAGTTCGAAGAGAAGTATAATT
>JAYVZS010000085.1:0-4372 GCA_043783155.1 Bacteroidota bacterium
GTTGTCATATTGATGATGGGCGTAATTCATCGTTCGTGTATCACCATATTTGCGACGGGCGTAACGTATCGCTATGTCGCGACGGGCGATGGTCATCGCCCCATAGCGACGGGCGATGCCCATCGCTATGGGATAACGCCCTTTCAGGGCTACATGTTGTTTGTGTTTCTATTAAAACTTTTATATTTGAAAACCATGGGACAATCTCTCGTAAAAAACTACATCCACATTGTGTTTAGCACCAAACACCGTCAAACACTTATTCATCCTCCTTATGAAGAGGAACTTCATAGTTATCTTGGAGGCATTTGTAAAAATCTGGAATGTCAACCGATAAAAATCGGTGGCTATACTGACCATGTACATATACTCTGCAGGCTCTCGAAAAAAATAGCGCTGATAAAATTATTAGAAGAGGTAAAATCGCATTCATCGAAATGGATGAAGACGAAAGATGAATCGCTGAAAAATTTTTATTGGCAGGATGGATACGGGGCATTTTCTGTAAACCCGGCGGAAGTTGATAGAGTTATCACTTACATTGCTAATCAGCACGAACATCATCGTAAGAAAATATTTCAGGATGAATACAGGGAGTTTCTTAAAAAGTACGAGGTGGAATATGATGAACGATATGTGTGGGATTGATTATACCGTCCTTTCGGAATACTCAAAGAATTATAAACAGTAACAATAGAATATGAACGAAGCAGAAACGCGAGCAGAACTGATAGATCCCAAGCTGAAAGAAAACGGTTGGGATGCTAAAGTGAATGTCGAAGTAAAAGTTCATCGTGAGTATCCGATTACTGCCGGTAAAATAAAAGCCACCGGTGGCAGAGGTAAGGCGTTGATTGCAGATTACATTCTTACTTACAAAGGCCGCAAACTCGCAGTGGTGGAAGCAAAAAGTAATGAGTTACCTGTGGGCGAAGGCGTGGCGCAGGCAAAAGATTATGCAGAGAAATTGCAGATAGATGATTCCTACGCTGCCAATGGTAAAGAGATTTATCACATTGATATGGATTCTGCCAAAGAAGGTTTGGTAGAAAATTTTCATTCACCGGAAGAATTATGGAGCAAGCAATTTCCGGTACAGAATAAATGGAAGGAAGATTTCGGTGAATCTCCTTACGAAACGAGAGGCGGCACGATGGGCGGTCGCTTTTACCAGGAGATTGCAGTGGATAAAACCATGGATGCTATTGCCGAAAAGAAAAACAGGATACTACTCACTCTCGCAACCGGTACAGGTAAAACATTTCTTGCCTTTCAGATTGCCTGGAAGTTATTTCACACCCGCTGGAACCTGCAATACGATGGCAAGCGAAGACCACGAATTTTATTTTTAGCGGACCGAAATATTTTAGCTGATCAAGCTTACAATGCGTTCTCTGCGTTTCCGGAAGATGCGCTTGTGAGAATAAGCCCTAAGGAAATCAGGAAGAAAGGAAGTGTGCCAACCAACGGCAGTCTTTTCTTCACCATCTTTCAAACATTTATGAGTGGAACAGATAAAGATGGAAACCCTGTTCCTTATTTCGGAGAATATCCAAAAGATTATTTCGATCTGATATTCATTGATGAGTGTCACCGTGGAGGCGCGAATGATGAAAGCAACTGGCGCGGCATCATGGAATACTTTTCACCAGCTGTGCAGATTGGCCTAACTGCAACACCCAAGCGAAAAGAAAATGCCGATACGTATAAATATTTCGGTAATCCTATTTACATCTATTCACTCAAGGAAGGAATTGAAGACGGTTATTTAACTCCGTTCAAAGTAAAAAAGATTACGACTACACTTGATCAATACATTTACCAGTCAGATGATAATGTAGTAGAAGGAGAAATAGAGGGAGATAGAACCTATACCGAAAGTGATTTCAATAGAATCATTGAGATAAAAGCGCGGGAAGAAAAACGGGTAAAGGTTTTCATGGATCTTATTGACCAGAATGAAAAAACGCTGGTGTTCTGCGCCACACAAGAACATGCTGCCGCAGTTCGTGATTTGATAAACCAATACAAGAAAAGCAAAGACATCAATTACTGTCAACGCGTAACAGCGAACGATGGCGAATTAGGTGAGCAATATTTACGCGAGTTCCAGGACAATGAAAAAAGTGTTCCAACGATTTTAACTACTTCTCAAAAATTATCCACAGGGGTCGATGCAAGAAACATCAGAAATATTATTTTGATGCGTCCTGTGAATAACATCATTGAGTTCAAACAGATTGTAGGACGAGGCACAAGATTATTTGATGATAAAAATTTTTTCACGATTTATGATTTTGTAAATGCCAGCGAACGCTTCAAAGATCCTGAATGGGATGGAGAACCATTGGAGCCGGATGAAACAGATCCGAGACCGGAGAGGTACGACTCAGATAAGGAACAAGAAAATTTTGTGGATGAAGGTGGCGATATCCCGAAACTCAAAAAGATTAAAGTAATACTTGCGAATGGAAAAGAGCACCAGATACAACATGCAGTAGTGAGCACCTTTATTGGTCCTGATGGAAAACCAATGACTGTGCAGGAATTTTTAAATAGTTTGTACGGTAAGCTGCCTGATCTTTTTAAAAGTGAAAACGAGTTAAGAAAGATTTGGAGCAACCCGATCACGAGAAAAGCATTGTTGGATGAATTAGATGAAGCCGGCTTTGGGAAGGATGAATTAAAGACTTTGCAAAAAATAATTGATGCAGAGAAGTGTGATTTGTTTGATGTACTTGAATTCATTTCATTTTCTGCAAAACCAGTAACAAGAGAATCGCGAGTTGCATCAGCACAGAAGAACATCTTCGCCATGTTAGACAAAGACCAGAAAGAATTTCTTGAATTTGTTCTTAGTAAGTACATTGAAACTGGTGTTGAAGAATTAGATCAGGAGAAGTTACCTGAATTATTGGAATTAAAATACCATGCAGTAAGTGATGCTGCGGAGAAATTGGGTGGCGTTCCAAAAATCCGGGAAATATTTATAGGGTTTCAGAAGTATTTGTATCAGCAAAAGAGTGCTTAATAAATAAAGCAATCACACTACAACTGATGCCAACATGTGTAATGAAGAATTTTATAATTGCCCTGATACTGATCAACACATTTATTAAAATCGTTTGCTGAGAGGAATGAAGTAATTTAAGCGAAAACATATTTACCGGAATTAATCGGCTTTTGGCCAATTTACTTCTTGAAAGAAGAATCAATTCAAATCGTTTTAACTTTTAAATAGCACGTAGCCCTTGTCTATTAATGCTTTCAAAGAACTATAACTAAAAACATTAGGATGACAGTGACATTTTATCTGAAAGGAATAAAACGAAAATTAATTTCAGCCACAGCGGCTTGGTTCCGGAAATAGAATGTTACAATGATTGTGTAAAAGGATGTACCCAGTATGTTAAAGGTAGTTTGTTCAAATTGCTGACCGAAGGAAAGGTACCACCGGAAAAGGTCAAAGTATAAGTATGGAATTTTGTCAATCGAGCTGACGAGTTCGTGTATTCGTAAATTCGTAAATGATTCGTCATTCGCTACAGGTCATTGCGCTGCAGGCAACTTCCCAGCTACGATCTTTCGGGTTAACTCCGCCTTGATCTTGTTCCATATATGCGGTTATTTATTTCAATGGAAAATGCTTTGTTTGTCTTTTGGGTTTTAATTTAATCCTTGAACAAACTTTTAAAAGCATGCAACTACAGGTAATTCAAAAAAAGATTCATGAATTAAGAGGACAAAGAGTTATGCTCGATTTTGACCTTGCTGATCTGTACAAAACAGAAACGAAAATATTAAAGCAGGCAGTGAAAAGAAACATCAAACGTTTCCCCGAGGACTTTATGTTCGAACTCACAAGGGATGAATACCTTTCTCTAAGGTCACAATTTGTGACCTTAGAGAAAGGCAGAGGAAAGTATTCAAAATACCTTCCACTTGCCTTTACCGAACAAGGTGTAGCCATGCTTTCCAGTATATTGAAAAGCGCGAAAGCTGTGGAGGTAAATATTTCCATCATGAGGGCTTTTGTATTTATTCGTCAGTATGCGCTTTCTCATAAAGATTTAACCGGTAAATTAAAAAAGATGGAACGTAAATACAACAGGAAGTTCAATGATGTTTACGAAGCAATCAACTACCTGCTGCAAAAAGACAAGCAGGAAACAGAACAACAGAAACGCAAACGGATTGGATTTAAAAAATAACGAAGCTTCACCAATCGCCCCATTCGCTTATTCGTAAATTCGTATCTGATTCGTAATTCACTTCTGGCCTATTCGCGTATTCGTACATTCGTAACCAATTCGTAATTCGCTACAGATAAATTCGCCACAGGAAAATTCCCCGTTCCATATATGCGGTTATT
>JAYVZS010000086.1:0-11541 GCA_043783155.1 Bacteroidota bacterium
ATCAGCAGATGTAACAATCCACCTGATCAATTCATCCGGCCAGATTGTCTTCAAAGATGTTATATATACAGAAGACGGTATGAATCAATATGATTTTGAGGATAATCTTGGATTGAATCCGGGCGTATATTTTCTTATTCTCTATAGCGATGATCAGAAAATTTCACAAAAAGTTGTGAAGAAATAATTGAAAGAAAAAGAGTCAAATTGAACAACAAGCACTTAAGCTGCTCCCTATATTTAACCTTCCATGAATAAACGATTGCGTCTAAGAAACAGGAATAAAACACGAATCAGCGGAAGACTACTGGTGATTGTCAGTGCGATTACGATCACCTTCACGATTGTGATAAGCTGGATGGTATATCTCAATATCACCAACCTGTCGCTGACAAAAGCAACCGGTAACGGAGATGCAGGGGGAAACCAATTGAATTCGAACTGTGAAATTATTTCGGAGTTTACCTGGGAAAAAGATCCGGTGACACATTCAACACTTGGACCGGATGCAATCTCCTCCGGCAAATCTGCTCATGCAGCTCCGGGTGGTCGCTCTTCCACCAATGGCCTCGCTGCCGGTAATTCAGGAAAAGATATTGACCTGATTATACCCTCCTCTCCAATTTTCGATCAGGATGGAATTGACATGAGTATCGACTACAGGAGAAATGAGCCATCCGGAAATTTTATTACACGCGGAAATGTTTTCAATTTCGGTATCAACAAGGGTTATATAGTTATATCCTATAGAGTGGACGACAAAAAGGGAGGATCTGAAACCGTGAGTACAACCACTGACTATGAAATACCGGTCGATGAAGTTTTCAGGAACTATCGCTTTATCTACAATCCTCAAAAAGGAAAAGGTGAAATCTTTGTCAACAATGTAATCGTCTGGAGTTCCCGCGAATCAGCAAACACAGCTATGTACTGGAAAAATGCAGGGAATGTAATCGTTGGAAAAGAAATGAACGGAGGCGGAAAAGATATTCCTGTCTTTGATAATCTTGTTATCCGATCTACCGGTTCGCTTACACCGATCAATGAGTCGCTCGTTAATTTTATGCTGGAGACCAATGGCAAAGGAGTTAATTTACACTGGTCGACAACGGCGAACGATAAAGCGGAAGACTTTTCACTTCAACGCTCCATCAATGGAATTGATTTTACAACCATCACTACCATTAAAGCAAACCCTAACATGACAGAAGGAGACGAGTATATATATACTGACAAACCATCCTGCTCATCCGAAGTATTATATTATCGTTTGCGTCAGAATTTTAAAGACGGAAAGTTTGTTGTACACCCTATATCTGCCATCAAAGGATCTATTGAAAAAGAACTGAGTATTGAACGGGTAAATCCAATGCCATTTGAAAAATCGTTTGACATTTCGTATTTCACACCGGATGATGGACGTGTGTGGATTCAAATCACCGATGTTAAAGGAAAAGTCAGAAGTTCAGAAACATTTAAAGTTTCCCATGGAAAAAATATTCATGTGTTTAAAGATAACTCCAACCTCGAGAGCGGAACGTATACACTCAACCTAATTTTCGGGGAGAGAAAAGTGAGTACGAAGGTTATTAAAGCCTGAGTCATCCCGATCCTGATTTTACCTTTCATTGAACCGGAGATACTCTTCAATCAGCATTTCCAGGTATGCTTTTCCGTTCTTCAGATGCATATTATTTTCTTCTGCTGACAGCGAATTATTTTTCACGAAAATCACCTGCTTCAGTTTGCTGTCATACACCAGTTGCTGCCTGTCGTTGATCCACCCAAAACCATCGTCGAACGAATAAAAAACAAAAGCAGGCGATGCCGGATTAAATATATTTTTACTCCAGTGATACTGATTGTTGTTTAATTTCAGCAACGACAGGATCGTAGCCGGGAAATCAACCTGCGAAGCAAGACGGTCGTTCGTTTTCCCTTTGTATTCATCACGCAATGCACCGCCAACCAATAAAAATGGAATGTGATGACGGGGAGCTGAATTGATTTCAAATTTTGACGGACAGCTATGAGCGTGATCAGCAACAATGGCGATGAGCGTATTTCCATACCACGATTGTTTTTTCATTCCAACAATCAGTTCACCGAGACACTTGTCAGTATAGTGAACTGTGTTTATATAGTTGCTGCACCACTCGCCGGCTTTTCCGGGAACTATTTTTTCTACATCGGCATCAAAAGGCTCATGATTCGTGGATGTCATGATGATCGAAAAGAAAGGTTGTTTCGTATCTTTCATGTCCTGGTTGAAATAATTAAAAAGTTCTTCATCGTATCCTCCCCAATAGGTTTGTCTCTTGAAAGTAAAATCATCTTCCCCCGTTATTTTATCGAATCCCATCGCGCGGAGGTAACTACCGGTAGAAGCAAAATGGAGGTTACCGCCATAATAATAAGAAGAAGTATAACCCGCGGAATCAAGTGTGCGCGGTAAACCAGGCATCTGATCAAACTTTCCGAATTGCCTGATTACGGTGGTAGTGGGCTGTGACGGAAATCCGCTCACCAATGCCGCAATGCCCTGCTCCGTGCGAAAACCGGGAGTATAAAAATTGGTGAATAACAATCCCTCCTTTGAAAGTTCCGTGAATTGAGGAGCTATTTTCGGGTCTCCGCCGTAAGGTTCCAGCACGTCAGTACTGAAACTCTCCAGCATAATCAGGACAATGTTCGGACGATCTGTAATGACAACGGGAATTGCCGAATCAGCAGATGTTTTGTGAATCATATCCACCATCTGCCTGGCTTCTGAAACAGGAAAGAAATTATAGGGATTGCCTTTCATCTCAACAGGATCGGCTACAGCGTGAATAAAACTCCACGAGCTGTTAACAGCTGCCTGGTTCAGCAAAGCATGTCTTGAAAAATAAGCCCACGATTTATCGATCGGAAAAGTCTGAAATCCTCCTCTCATTCCTATAACAAGAATAAAAGGCATTAATACAATGAAACTAATTTTCCAGATAATATTCGAAGTAACAGGAAGATCGTTTCTGAAATATCTTTTACTTAAACGAATGAAAAAAATACTTTGAAGAATAAAAATGACAATTACCAGTATATACTGAGTACTCATTCCGCTTGCAGCCGCTTCTTTCGGATAAGCGAGGTAGGATATCGCTTTGTGGTTTATGCGTGTTCCCCATGCCTGGTAAAGAGCAATGTCGCATACATTGATAAATCCTGTGAGCAGTATGATTACATTCGTGTAATACCGGAGTGTTTTGGGAATCAAACTTCCTTTCAGAAAAAGATGAATGCTCAGCAACAGGAAAGCAAACAGTACGATATAACAGGAAGTTGCGACATCCATGGCAAAAGCATGAGTGAAAACCATCAAAATTTCCTTCGTTGAAATTCCTTTTAACGAATTGAACTGAAACAACAGAAAAATGATTCGCTCAGTTATAAAGAGCAGCAGCAGAAAAAGAAAAAGTTTGAGTACGTAATGGATCACTATTTTCATAAGTAACTTTGGCGGGATAAATTTTCGCTGCAAAGAAACTTAAAAAGTTGAAATCAATTTCAGGAAGTAATTACACTTTTCGTTTTGCCGGCTTCTTCTTCGTGCTTTTCTTCGCCATTATCTTCCGTTGAGCCGGGATGCGATACATCTCCCATTGTGTTTGCACCGGTATTACTTTCCGGTTTGATGCAAGATCAACTCCGGCATCTGTCCAAAGCAACGGATAACAGCTGATCACCTGGTTTCCGCTGAGTTTTTTGACATCTTCCTGCCAGCCGGTCCATCGAAATCCTTTATAGAATTTATCTATGTCGCCTGAAAAACAAAAAACAATAAACTCGTTGTAACCAAGTCCGGTTGTTTCCCACTTTAATTTATTCGGTCCGTAATAAAAAACTTTCCCGATATCGTAGTCATCAATACCTCCGGCGTTAATGGCAAAGAAACCACCCAGCACATCATCGGCAACAAGTAGGAATGAAGATCCGTCACCATTCAGAAACGATGACTTCCCTTTATTCCATTCAGGCAAACTCCTGTTCAGTTGCCGGCAGCCGGAGCCGAGAATCCGTAGCCAGCCATTGTCAACCATTACACCACCGCAACCATATACCATCGCGGCAATCGGAGAAGTGGTTGTCAATTGAGTGAGGTACAAAGCACTGTCGGCACGTGCAGCATCTTTCGGTAAAATCTCAACATGATTAGTCGCGGCGGTATTCCATTGAGCGATCTGATCCCATCCCGGATCCTGTGTATCAATCAATTCCTGTAAGGGTTTCATGTTGTTTCTCTGACCATTACAGATAGTCAGCATAAACAAGGAAACAAGGGTTAAGAGTAAATGTTTCACGTTCGTTTTATTTCCACCCAATATACGTTGAAAGTGAAATTCAGAAGAATAAATCTTTCGTGTTTTGTCCCAGAATGAATGCAAAGAATATAGAAACCAAAACTATTTTTTTGGTTTTCTTACAGTTTTAAGGAAGGTAAAAAGAATAATTGGTATCCCGATTACTTTCAGAAAAATCAGAACTTCTTTCCTCCAATATCCAGATTCCAATCTCCGATTTCCAACTTCCCTCCTCCAACTTCCGGCTTCCAACTTCCATTTCCAAAAGCTATCTTTGCCGCCCGATGAAGAATCCGACTGTTGCCTTTCATACGCTCGGCTGCAAACTGAACTTTGCAGAGACTTCTACCATTGCACGCCAGTTGAAAGAGAATGGTTACAGCAAGGTGGAATTCGATCATGCCGCTGATGTGTATGTTATCAATACATGTTCTGTTACCGAAAATGCCGACAGGGAATGTCGGGCTGTTGTCCGCAAGGCTTTGCAACAGAATCCATCAGCATTTATTACGGTGATTGGTTGTTATGCACAGTTGAAGCCGCAGGAAATCGCAGCCATTGAAGGTGTGGATTTAGTTCTCGGTGCCTCAGAAAAATTTAACATCGTTCGTTACCTCGATGGGATTCATAAAAAAGAAATCGCAGAAATCCATTCATGTGAAGTAGAGACGGCCGATTTTTTTGTCAGTTCATATTCCCTCGGCGATCGCACACGCGCTTTCCTGAAAGTACAGGACGGCTGCGATTACTCATGTACATATTGTACGATTCCTCTTGCACGCGGAAGTAGCCGTAGTGATACCATAGAACATGTTGTTGCACAGGCAAAAGAAATTGCATCAACGGGTGTAAAAGAGATTGTGTTGACAGGCGTAAATATCGGAGACTTCCGGGAAGAAGAATCAAGATTGGACGTCGGAGATTCCGGTTCTGCCCCTCTCAGAACTCCCAACTCCCGTCTCCATACTTTCATCGATTTGATTAAAGCTCTTGATGAAGTAAACGGCATCGAGCGATTCCGCATTTCATCCATTGAACCTAACCTGCTCACAGATGAGATCATTGAATTTGTAGCACAGTCGAAAAAATTCGTTCCTCATTTTCACATTCCTCTTCAATCGGGTTCAGACAAAATTCTGAAGCTGATGCGAAGACGCTATTTAAGGGAGTTATATGTAAACCGTATTGAAAAAATAAAATTGCTGATGCCGCATTGCTGTATTGGTGTTGATGTGATTACAGGTTTTCCCGGCGAAAGTGAAGACGATTTCCTGGAGACGTATAATTTCATCAATGCACTTGATGTTTCTTATCTTCATGTGTTCACGTATTCTGAACGCGACAATACTGAAGCGCTGAACATCAAAGAAGTTGTTCCCGTTCACGAAAGAAAAAAAAGGAATAAAATGCTTCGGATACTTTCTCAGAAAAAACTTCATCACTTTTACAGGCAACACATCGGAGAAACGATGACTGTATTGTTCGAAGGAAAGGAAAAAGACGGCAACATGCATGGTCACACCGAAAATTATATTAAAGTGAGTATCCCTTACGAAGCATCATTCTTTAACCGGCTTGTGGAAGTTGAATTGACAGGAATGGATGAGGAGGGAAATGTGAAGTGTGAGGCGATGGAAGTGATTGGAGGTTAGAAGTAGGAAGTGACGAGGTAACGAAGTTGACAACAAGAGTAAAGATGACCGGTTGCAATTCATAATTCATAATTTATAATTTATTTTTTATAATTCATAATTTCCTCCGGTGTATCCAACCATATCCGATTTACTGAAAGATCTTTTGGGAATTAACATTCCTCTTCCGATACAGTCGTTCGGTTTTTTTGTTGCCATTTCTTTTTTGCTCGCAGCATATACATTAACGTCGGAGTTGAGGCGAAAAGAAAAACTCGGTTTGCTGAAACCTGTTTTGAAAAAAAGATTAACAGGAGAACCGGCGAAAGCATGGGAATTTATTTTTTCAGGAGCCATCGGCTTCATCATCGGATTTAAACTTGTTCATTTTATTTTTAACTACCATGATCTTGTCGCGAACCCGCAACAGGCGTTGCTTTCAACAGACGGGAATCTCATCGGTGGAATAATTACCGCGGCCGGTTCCGTATATATGAAATACCGGGAGAAAGAAAAAACAAAAAAAGAAAAGCCGGAATGGGTGGAAGAAACTGTTCATCCCTTTCAATTGGTCGGAAGCATTACGATGGTATCTGCTGTTGCCGGATTGATTGGAGCAAAGATTTTTCACAACCTCGAGAACTTTGGCGACTTCATGAAAGACCCGTTTGACGCGTTGATTTCATTCAGCGGTTTAACGATGTATGGCGGGCTGATTGTCGGCGGTGCGGTTGTCATCTGGTTCGGAATAAAAAACGGTATCCCTGCATTGCACAATTGCGATGCAAACGCTCCTGGATTAATGCTCGCTTACGGTTTCGGACGTATCGGTTGCCAGGTAGCAGGTGACGGTGACTGGGGAATTGATAACCTTGCTCCGAAACCAAATTGGATGAGTTTTCTTCCGGACTGGTTTTGGAGTTATCGATTTCCGCACAACGTAGTGAACGAAGGAATTCCGATTCCGAATTGCGAAGGGCGACATTGTTTCATGCTAGAACATCCCGTCTTTCCAACTCCCTTATATGAAAGTATAGTATGCATTGCTTTATTTTTCCTGCTATGGGGAATGAGGAAAAAATTTACTACTCCGGGAATGATGTTTTCTGTCTATCTCTTGTTGAATGGCATCGAACGTTTTTTAGTTGAACAGATTCGTGTCAATTCTAAATATCACCTGGCGGGAATTGACTTTACGCAGGCACAACTGATATCGCTTTGTCTGATATTGCTGGGCACTTTCGGAATTTTTTATTTCCGCACAAAGGGGCAAAGAGCGCAAAGTCAATTACCTTAACATGTTCAGATTTTCCATCCTCTTGCATAGTCACCCCATCACTTCCAACTTCCAATATCCAATTTCCAACCTCCCCCAGTCTCTAACTTCCAACCTCCAACTTCCACTGAATGAACTTAGAGAACCTTTGCAATGAAGTTTGCACACTCGCAAAACAAGTCGGTGAATTTATCCGAACCGAACGTAAAACTTTTTCCGCTTCCTCCATTGAACACAAAGGACACAACGATTTGGTTTCGTATGTCGACAAAACTGCTGAACAAAAAATTGTGGATGGGTTAAGCAAACTGTTGCCGGAAGCAGGTTTTATCACGGAAGAAAATACCTCTTCTAAAAAAGGAAGCACATTTAACTGGATCATTGATCCGCTTGACGGAACTACAAATTTCATTCATGGAGTTCCATGCTTCTCCATCAGCATTGCATTGATGCGGGAAAAGGCCTCATCGCAATCTTCTCAAGAGGAGAAGGAATTAATTGTAGGAGTGATTTATGAAATTAATCTTGATGAATGTTTTTACGCGTTTGAAAACGGCGGAGCATTCCTCAACGGAAATAAAATCTCCGTTTCTTCCGTTGTGAAATTAAAAGATTCTTTGCTTGCGACCGGTTTCCCCTACTCCAATTACACACGCATGAAAGAATACCTGGAAGTATTCGAATACCTCATGCACCATTCACATGGCTTGCGAAGACTTGGCTCAGCAGCAGTTGATCTCGCTTACGTTGCCTGCGGACGATTCGAAGGTTTTTATGAATATGGGTTGAACTCCTGGGATGTTGCAGCAGGAGCATTCATCGTAAAAGAAGCTGGTGGAAAAGTTTCTGATTTCTCTGGCGGAAATGATTTTGTTTTCGGAAGAGAGATTGTTGCGTGCAACAGTACTACGTATGATGAACTCCTTGGCGTTATAAAATCGAAGTTCAACTCATGATTCGGAATTGGAAGTTGGAAATTAGAATTCCTCTCTCTAATTTCTAATTTCCAACTTCCAATTTACAACTTCTAACATCTAACATCCATCTTCCAATTTCCAGTTCTCACTTCTCGTTCACTCCGTACGCAAGTTCACATTGAAACCGCTGATCTCTTACGCCAAGTTTTTCCGCTGATGCTTTTGAAATTTTGATGATGATATTGTCATTGTCACCGGTGTCTGGAAGTTTGCCAACAACTTTTACGAAAATGGATCGCTTGTTCATTCTATTTGTCACCTTGATGATACTTCCAGCAGCGGCAGTACGATGCAACGCGAAATATTTATGCGGATTAATATTTTCATCATCAATCCAGGTGGCAACACCCTGTTCTGATACTTCTTTCCTGCCTTTCCCGATGAATGTTTTATTGGCTACACTCTGAGAATCAGCTGTAATTTTATTTTCAGGTGAAGTCTTAGCAATTGAAAAACTGTCAGGTTTCAATTCCGGTTTTTGTTTTTCAGTCACAACCGATTTCTCAATTTTTCCTTCCGACTTACTATCCGAAGGTCTTGTCTGAACATGTTCTGCTTTATTAATTTTATAACCAACAATTATCTTCTCTCCCTTTTTCATGCTTGCGGTTTTCAGATGATTCCACTTTTTTATTTCCGCAGCGGTAACATGATTCTTTTTCGCAATTGCGTAAAGTGTTTCCTTTTGTTTCACCTGGTAAAACACAGGCTCCTTATTGTCCTTTTTAACAGCCGGAGATTCTTCTTTGCTGGCCGACGTTTTAGCATCGTTGATTTTTACTTTCGTAACAGGCACAAGAATAATTTGCCCGACAGTCAGTTTATCACTTGAATCTTTATTCGCTGCTCTTAAATCATTGTAACTGATTCCATATTGTCGCGCGATACCATACCATCCTTCATGTTCTTCAACTTTGTGTTCAATAAATTTTTTGCCACTCACCCACTTCACGCCAACTGAATCAACCGGATGTACAGGCGATGCAAGCAACCCTTCCAGCTGGAGGATAAGCATGACAATAATTAACGCTATTATTTTTTTCATTTTTATTTTCCTCTTTCACTTTTCTTGTTTCGCAAAGTTACCGGATTGCATCGGCTGGTCTGTAATTTCGAGGATGATTAATAAACATCTTTATCAACATTATTATTTTAGATTTTTGGATTTGGAGATTTAGGATTTAACTACCTGGAAATCCAAAATCATTTAAATCCTAAATCCTTCTTCCGTAGCAGTGTTAATCCAAAAAATGTAATCGCTCCGTTCAGGATCAGTAATTCAAACCCGAATTTGTAGCCGTTGAACCAGGCCTGAGAATGCTCATTGATGATCCAGCAGATGAGCGGAGAAAGCAGGCATACGACCGGAACTAATTTATCTCTCACACCCGTCTTTGTAAAAAATCCGAATGCATATAAACCTAACAACGGGCCGTATGTATAGGTTGCTACTTTGAAAAGATTCCTGACCACAGCATCGTCGTTGATTGCCCGGAAAAGCGTAACCGTCAGTAAAAGAATGACGGCAAAACCAACGTGAACCATGTGACGAATTCGTTTTCGTTTTACATCATTGAGATTCTCATTTTTGTTGAGTCCGAGAAAATCAAAACAGAAAGCGGTTGTCAAAGCGGTTAACGCGCCATCAGCACTTGGGTACGCAGCTGAAATCAACCCGATGATAAACATCACACCCGGAACGGTTCCAAGATAATGAAGCGCCACATTCGGAAAAAGATCATCGGTATGTTTCGGATCAATCGCGATATTTTTTTGAGTGGCATAAAAACAAAGAACGGCTCCCAATACAAGAAAAAGTATGTTGACAAAAAACAGGACAACCGTAAACGTGAACATATTTTTCTTCGCCTCACCGATATTTTTGCAGCTCAGATTTTTCTGCATCATCTCCTGGTCAAGTCCCGTCATAGCAATGGCAATGAACATTCCGCCAAGAAAATTTTTCCAGAAATAATTTCCTGACAACACATCATGAACAATTATTTTTGAATAATTGCTATTGTTCACCTGTGTAATGAGATCACCGAAATTTAATCCGAGTTGCTTTGAAATCATGATCACGCTTAATACAACGGCAAGCAACATGAAAGTCGTCTGCAGCGTGTCTGTCCATACAATTGTTTTGACTCCTCCTTTATACGTATAAAGAAGAATGAGCGCGATAAAAACTCCGACTGTCACCGAAAACGGAATTCCCCATTGATCAAAGACAAAAGTCTGCAACACATTCACGACAATAAAAACCCGGAACGACGCACCAATTACGCGCGACAAAATAAAAAAGAACGAACCTGTTTTGTAGGACCAGAAACCAAATCGTTGTTCGAGATAAGAATAAATAGACGTGAGATTGAGTTTGTAATAAACCGGCATCAGAATCAATGCAATCACAGAATAACCCACTAAATAACCCATCACCACCTGCATGTAAGAAAATTGAGTTGTTGCAACAGCTCCCGGAACACTCATAAATGTAACACCTGAAAGTGAAGCGCCGATCATTCCATACGCAACCACGTACCATTTCGATGAACGATTGCCAATGAAATACGATTCGTTATCAGCATTGCGACTTGTAAGCCAGACGACAAAAAAGAGCAAAGCGGAGTATGCGATTACGCAAGTGAGGATAAGCGTTGAGGACACGGGTTGGATTTAGGATTTTCGAATTTGGAGATTTAGGATTTTCATTTAAGTGAGCGTGAAAGTGAGCGAATATGAGAGCGAGAGCCCGAAGTAATAAAGGCTTAAATGAAATAGCATTCGTTTATCCTGACATTTAAGATCGTTTACTATTGCGAATTCTTCTTTTCTATCATTCCCAATTTTACTATTTTAGCAGAAAATTGAAACGTCAAAAAGTGATAACTTATTAACAGCTAACCCGTGAGTAATTTTTCGTCAAAAATATTAGAAGAAGCTGTCCATGAGTTCTCGAAACTTCCTGGCATCGGCAAGCGGACAGCGCTCCGGCTCGTGCTCCACCTGCTGAAAGAATCTCCTTCGGAAGTGGAAAAATTCGGCCACACATTTGTCCGGCTCAGAAATGAAATCAGGTACTGCAACACCTGTCACAACATTTCTGAAACAGAGATTTGCCTGATCTGCTCCAATCCAAAGCGCGATGCTTCATTGATTTGTGTCGTGGAAGATGTGCGCGATGTGATTGCCATTGAAAACACGAACCAGTTCAACGGAAAATACCATGTTCTCGGAGGAATCATTTCGCCGATGGATGGCATTGGTCCGGGCGAACTGAAAATGGAAACGCTGTTGCAAAAAATCGCCGCGAATAA
>JAYVZS010000087.1:0-11540 GCA_043783155.1 Bacteroidota bacterium
CCCAGTGCAGCAGCATTTGCTGATGAACCGCCAGAAGAAGTCCAGGCATAATTATAATTTGAAGTACCACCCGTTACGACAACGGAAGCTGAACCGTCATAACTGCCGTTACACAATGCCGGTGATGAAGACATCACAAGATTAAGAGGAGTCGGCTGGCCAACGACTGCACCCGTAGTTATAGAACAACTGTTAGAATCAGTTACAGTAACCGTGTAGTTCGCCGCAATAAGCCCGGACGCGTTTGCACCGGAACCACCGGACGGTGACCATGAATAGGTATAAGGAGTTATACCACCGCCAACATTAACCGATGCTGTTCCGTCATTTGAACCATTGCATTGAGCATTTGTTGAAGACGCATTCGCGGAAAGCGCCGAAGGTTCCGTGATGACAATATTGTTTGAAGAGCTGCAACCATTCGCATCTGTCACGGTAACAGAATAATTTCCCGCAGGAAGATTTGTTGCATTCGTATTGTTTCCACCGCTTGGTACCCAAACAATTGTGAGCGGAGCAACTCCTCCGGAAATGTTCACTGAAGCCTGGCCATTGTTGCCTCCATGACATGAAACATTTTTTACCACACTAGCAGTAGCAGTTGGCCCGCCTGTGTTGGAAACGTTTGCAACAGTTGTCTTCTGACAACCGTGTACATCCGTAACGGTAACAGTATAGGCAGCTGCGACAAGTCCTGTTGCCATTGCATTCGTTCCGCCCGTCGGTGACCATGAATACAAATATCCCGGTGTACCACCGCTGGCAACAACGGAAGCTGTTCCGTTGAATGATCCACAGGTAGCCGGAACAGTGTTGGTCACTAAATTGATGGCGGTTGGTTGACCCACTGTTACATTATTTGTTTTCTGACAGCCGTGCGCATCTGTAACGATCACTGTATAATTGCCTGCACTGAGTCCGGCCGAATTTGCAGCTGTGCCGCCAGCAGGCGACCAGGAATAAGAATAACCTGCAGTTCCTCCGCTGACATTTACAGACGCAGAACCAGTAGTACCGTTGTTGCACAATGCAGGTGCGGAAGACATCACAAGACTAAGTGCGGCAGGCTGACCTACAACAGCGTTAGCCGTTTGTGAACATCCTTTTGAATCAGTTACTGTAACAATATAGTTTCCTGCGGCAAGTCCGGCAGCGTTTATCGAGGAACCACCGGCAGACGACCATGAATAGGTATATACCGGCGTACCTCCGGCAACAACTACCGATGCTGTTCCATCACTTGAACCATTGCATAGCGCATTTGTGGAAGATGCGTTTGCCTGCAACGCCGTCGGCTCCGCGATGGAGATATTATCAGATGAAATACATCCGTGCGCGTCAGTTACAGTAACAGTATAATTACTGGCTGCAAGTCCTGAAGCGGCTGCGGCATTCCCTCCGGATGGTGCCCACACAATATTAAAGGGAGCTGTACCGGCCGCGATTGTAACCAGCCCCGAACCATTGTTTCCACCGTGACAGGAAACATTTGCAGTCACCGATGCAGTTGCAACAGGACCACCGGTATTGGAAACATTTGCTACATCAGTATTCTGGCAACCGTGGGAATCAATGACAGTGACAGTGTAAGCAGCCGCCGCAAGACCTGATGCAGTTGTATTCGTTCCGCCTGCCGGAGACCAAGAATAGGAGTACCCCGGAGATCCGCCGCTTGCCACAACTGACGCTGTTCCGTTCGAAGCCCCGCATAAGGCCGCTGTAGAAGATGTTTGCAATGTGATGGGTTGTGGTTGTGTAATGTTTACACCGGCCGAAACGGTGCATCCATGTACATCCGTAATGTTGATAGTATATGCGCCGACGCTTAGGTTGTTTGCGGTGGCTCCCGTTCCTCCTCCCGGAAACCATTGATAAGAATAAGCAATAGTTCCTCCATTTACATTCACGGTAGCGGAACCATTAGTGCCTCCGTTACATGTTACATTCGTAGGTGCCGGTATCGTTGCAGTTAAAAGATTCGGTTGAGTAATAGTGGTATTTGCAATTTGAGTACAACCATGTGCATCCGTGACAGTCACTGTATAATTTCCGGCAGTAAGTCCATTCGCTGTTGCATTTGTTCCCCCTGAAGGTGACCAGGCATATGCATATCCTGCCGTTCCGCCAGTAGCATTCACAGACACGGAACCGTTGTTACCGCCGTTGCAGCTTACATTGGTTGGTGCCGGTATTGATGCTGTCAATGGATTTGGCTGAACGATGGAGGTATTTGCTGTTTGTGTGCAACCATGTGCGTCTGTAACTGTGACGATATAATTTCCTGCCACAAGTCCGTTTGCTATCGCGTTTGTTCCTCCTGATGGCGACCATAGATATGTATAGGCAGCTGTGCCGCCTGCAGCAGTCACGGTTGCAGAGCCATTTGAGCCCCCATTGCAACTTGCATTCGTTGGTGCAGCAATTGTTGCAGTCAATGGATTTGGCTCAGTGATGGCTGTGTTTGCAGTTCGCGTACATCCGAGCGCATCTGTAACCGTCACCGAATAGTTTCCGGCGGTTAGCCCGTTTGCTGTCGCGTTTGTTCCTCCTGATGGCGACCACAAATAGGCATAAGGTGCTGTACCACCTGCAGGATTTACGGTTGCAGAACCATTGTTTCCACCATTGCAACTTGCATTTGCAGGCGCTGGGATTATTGCAGTTAACAAATTCGGTTGTGTGATGGTTGTGTTTGCTACTTTGGTACAACCATGAGCATCGGTAACAGTGACAGAATAATTTCCCGCAGTTAATCCGCTGGCAGTTGCATTGGTTCCTCCTGATGGTGTCCAGACGTATGCATAGCCTGAGGTTCCACCGGCAGCATTCACGGTTACTGATCCGTTGTTTCCTCCGTTACAATTGACATTTGCAGACGCCGGAATAATTGCCGTTAACAGTGTCGGTTGTGTGATGGTTATGTTCGCAGTTTGAGTACAGCCACGCGCATCTGTGACAGTGACCGTATAATTTCCGGCTGCGAGACCGTTCGCTGTTGCATTTGTTCCTCCCGATGGTGACCATGCATACGCGTAACCTGCTGTTCCTCCCGCTGCATTCACCGTGGCAGAACCATTGGTTCCCCCGTTGCAGGTTACATGAATGGGTGCAGGTATTGTTGCCGTCAATAGAGTTGGTTGCGTGATCGTTCTGTTTGCTGTTTTAGTGCAGCCATTTGCATCGGTAATAGTCACAGTATAATTTCCGGCGGTAAGTCCGCTGGCGGTTGCATTGGTTCCTCCAGAAGGAGACCAAACGTATGTATAACCAGCCGTCCCACCTGCTGCATTCACAGTTAAAGAGCCATTGCTTCCGCCGTTGCATGACACGTTAGTTGGTACAGGTATGGTTGCAGTCAATGGAGTCGGTTGAGTAATGGTTGTGTTCGCAGTTTTTGTACAACCATGAGCATCCGTAACAACAACGGAATAATTTCCTGCAGAAAGTCCCGTCGCCGTTGCATTCGTTCCTCCCGACGGTGACCAAACATAGGTATAACCTGCCGTTCCGCCTGTAGCATTCACAGTCGCTGAACCGGTGGCTCCGCCATTGCAACTGACGTTGGTCGAAGCCGGGATGGTTGCCGTTGATGGTGTTGGTTCAGTGATAGTCGTGTTTGCCGTCTTCGTACATCCATGTGCATCAGTAACGGTCACCGAATAATTTCCTACAGTGAGCCCTGTAGCAAACGTGCCGGTGCCTCCTGATGGCGTCCATGCGTAAGTATATCCTGCCGTACCGCCTGCTGCATTTACACTTGCGGAACCATTGTTTCCGCCATTACAACTTACATTGGTTGGCGTGAGAATCGTCGCGGTCAATGGAACCGGTTGATTAATTGTAGAGGTTGCATTTTGTGTGCAACCATGAGCATCTGTAACGATGACGGAATAATTTCCGGCAGTAAGACCGTTCGCCATTGCATTTGTTCCTCCCAACGGTGACCAGGAATAGGTGTAGGCCGCTGTACCTCCAGCAACAGCAACGGTTGCAGAGCCATTCGTTCCGCCATTACAACTTACATCTGTTGATGTTGGAATTGTTGCCGTGAGAACATTCGGTTGAGTGATAGTCGTGTTTGCAGTTCGTGTACACCCATGTGCGTCTGTAACGATGACAGAGTAATTTCCTGCTGCAAGTCCTGAAGCAGTAGCATTCGTTCCTCCTGATGGTGACCAGGCGTATGTATAGACTGCTGTTCCACCAGCGGCATTCACAGTTGCTGAACCATTTGTTCCACCGTTGCAACTCACATTTGTCGGCGCAGGTATCACCGCTGTTAATAAATTAGGTTGAGCGATGATTGTATTTGCTGTTTGAGCACAGCCATGTGCATCGGTAACTGTGACGGAATAATTTCCTGCAGTAAGCCCGGTAGCTATTACATTTGTTCCGCCTGATGGTGACCATAAATATGTGTAAGGTGATGTTCCTCCTCCAGCATTCACAGTAGCGGAACCGTTGTTACCACCGTTACAACTCACGTTGGTCGGAGCTGGAATTACGGCCGCTAACAAATTAGGCTGAGCGATGGTTGCGCTTGCCGTTTGAGTACAACTGTGCGCATCTGTAACCGTGACAGAATAATTTCCCGCGATAAGTCCATTGATTGTTGCGTTTGTTCCTCCTCCAGGAGACCACAGGTAGGTATATCCCGCTGTTCCGCCACTTGCGATTACATTTACGGAGCCCGTCGCTCCGCCGTTGCAAACAACATCGATCGCTGTTGCATTTAACGCGATTGGCGGTGGTTCCGTAATCACTGCTGTATCACTTGAATTACATCCGTTCGCATCGGTGACACTCACCACATACATTCCGGCTGTTAAATTTGTGGCCGTCATCCCCAAGCCTCCGAAGGGTGACCATGAAATGGAAAACGGTCCTGTTCCGGATGCAATCGTTAATGACGCAGAACCATTATTTCCTCCGTTACACGAAACACTTGCCGTTGCACTTGCAGAAGGAACGGGTCCTCCGGAATTTCCGACGTTCACAGTCGCCTGTTGCGTGCAGCCGTTCACATCGTTTACGTCAACGTTATAGGAACCCGCAAGCAATCCTGTTGCATTGGCGGTGTTTCCTCCGCTTGGTGTCCAGAAATAAGTGAAGCCCGGTGTTCCGCCAGTTGCCATAATAGAAGCGGAACCATTTGGGTTTCCGCAAAGCGCATTCGTCGAAGAAGGAGTAAGTGTGATAACAGGGGGTTGAAGAATGTTTACAGTAGATGTTGTTAAACAACCATTCGCATCTGTTACAGTCACGGTGGAATTCCCGGCACTTAAACCTGTAGCGATGGCTGCTGTGCCGCCAACAGGCGACCACGCGTATGTATACCCCGGTGTTCCTCCACTCACGTTTACAGTTGCACCGCCATCACCACCACCAAAACAAGTGACTTTCACCTGGGATACAACGGCTGACGCAAGTGCTGTTGGTTGTGAAATCGTAACCGGTGATACTGAAGTGCAACCGTGAACGTCTGTAATAGTTACAGAATAATTTCCCGCGGTAAGGTTATTCGCCGTTGTGCCAGTTCCACCGGAAGGCAGCCATGCATAGGTATATCCTGGAGTTCCGCCATTCGCGCTTACTGTTGCAGAGCCGGTGTTTCCTCCGTTGCACAAAACATTCGTAGGAAGGGCCATGGAAGAGGAGAGGGGTGGTGGCTGACTGATTAAGACAGATGCATTGTCTGAACATCCGTTTGCATCGGTTATCACAACTGTATAACTGCCGGGACCCAGGTTGGAAGCAGTTGCTGCGTTTCCTCCCGAAGGTGACCACGAATACGAATACAGTGTCGTTCCTCCGGAAGCAATTGCTGTAACGGATCCATTGTTTGCACCGTTGCAGGTGATATTCGTCGGTGGAGAAACGTTTGCAACCAGAAGTGTCGGTTCTGTAATAAGAACATTCGCTGTTGCGGGGCAACCGTTATCATCCGTTACATGAACAGTATAGTTTCCCTGAGGTAAACCGGTAGCGACAGAGCCTGTTCCTCCTGATGGAGTCCATGAATAAGTATAGGGAGAAGTACCACCTGTTACATTTGCAGTTGCAGTTCCATTGTCACCACCGTTGCAAGTAACATTTGTATGAATTGGAATTGTCGGGTTGACAGGTGCGGGTTGAGAAATATTTACGGTGGTGATATCTGTACAACCATGAGCATCGGTAACCGTTACCGAATAGTTTCCAGCCGAAAGACCTGAAGCTAAAGTACCGTTTCCTCCGCCCGGTGACCACGCATAAGTATAACCGGGTGTTCCTCCTGATGCAAGAACAGAGGCTGATCCGGTTGCACCACCTGAACATGTTACATCAACCGAATTTGAAATTGCCGCGACAACAGGAACCGGTTCGTTAATGGTGGTTGATCGAGTAGCACTGCATCCGATTGCATCTGTTACGGTTACTGAATAACTTCCTGCCGCCAGGCCTAATGCAGTTGTGCCAGAGCCACCGCTTGGTGTCCATGTATACGTGTAACCCGGTGTTCCTCCTGTTGTAGAAACGGTTGCCGAACCGGTGTGACTGCCATTGCATGATGCATCCGTTGTTGAAACAATTGTTGGTATAGGCCCGGCAACATTTGAAACGGAAACCGGTGCCACTTCAACGCAGTTATTTGCATCCCGTATCGTCACGAAATAAGCGCCTGCGGCAAGACCGGTTGCATTTGAACCTGTTCCTCCCGTTGGGGACCATGAATATGTATAACCCGGTGTTCCGCCTGATGGAGTAATGGATCCCGTACCATCACTTACACCGCAATTTGCCTGGGTGCTTCCTGTTGAATAAGTGATTGGAGTCGGTTCGGTGATCGTGCGTGTAGCATTTTTCTGACAACCATTTGCATCGATGACGGTGACTGAATAATTACCTGCGACCAATCCACTTGAGATGGCAGTAGTGTCACCTGTCGGAAGCCAGACGTAAGAATACGGTCCTGTACCTCCCGATGGAGTTACGGTTGCTGAACCTGTATTCGATCCGTTACAAACCGGGTTTGTTGAAACAATATTTACCCGCAATGCCAACGGTTGAGTAATGGTAACTGCAGTAGTCTTCGGACATCCATTCGCATCGGTAACAGTTACCGTATAAGAAGTCGGAGCGAGTCCTGTGGCAGTTGATCCGGTTCCGCCTGAGGGTGACCAGGAATACGTATAACCAGGATTTCCGCCATTGGCGACAACAGTCGCGCTTCCATTCGCTGCTCCATTGCAACTTACCTGGCTCGAAGAGTTAATGACGGCGGTTAACAAAGGTGGCTGAACAATCAACACGTTCGCAGTTGTTGTACATAAGTGTACATCTTTTACAATTACTGTATAATTTCCGGCAGTTAGATTGGTGCCGGTGGCACCGGTTCCTCCTGATGGTGACCAGACATACGTGTAACCGGGACTTCCACCTGAAACAGTAACAGGTGCTGATCCCGTATTTCCTCCATTGCAATTTACATCCGTCTGTGTTAAGATAACGGCTGTCAGAACCGGTGGTTGGGTGATCAGGATAGAAGCGGGTTTCTGACATCCCTTACTGTCAGTAACTATGACTGTGTAATTGCCTGCAGCCAGCCCGTTTGCAGTTGCACCTGTTCCGCCGGCCGGCGACCATGAGTACGTGTAAGGAGCTGTACCGCCACCGGCTGTAACTGTTGCAGATCCATTACTTCCTCCATTGCAGGAAACATTGGTTGAAGGAGCAATAACAGCGGTCACAATTGTAGGTTGTGTGATAGTTACATTCTGAATAACACTGCAGCCGTTGGCGTCTCTTACAGTGCATGTATAATTTCCTGCTGCAAGATTGTTTACTGTTGCTGTAGTGCCAACATTCGGAACCCACGCATAGGTATACGGCAACGTTCCTCCGGCAGGAGTTACCGTTGCAGAACCATTGGTTCCTCCGTTACACGAAACATTCGTCTGAACTAACGTTGCAGTAATATTAGCGATGGTGAAGTTGAGGCAGGCAGGTGGCGCGACATTTCCACAGAGATCTGTTACCGAACCGGAAGCATTGGTGAGGCATAACTGGTAAGCACCGCTAGTGGTTAATGCCGGACTAACATTAATGGTTACCGTTCTGCCATAAGTGGCACCCGAACTACAGCCTGCTGATGACCAGCCAGTAAGTGTATAAGGCCCTCCCGGACCGGTTAACGTAAAGTCAGCATTCTGAATGGTATTGCATAAAATGTTTTCTGAAAAAGTAAATGTGAGATGCGTAGAACCACATGGAATGGGTTGCGTGACCGATTGAAGAAACGGAGGAATGTTATCAAAGATAACTGCCGATGACGCGCCGAAGTTGATGGTGTATCCATTTTGAGAAAGGGAGAAGTTACTGACATTGACAACATAGGTTTGTCCCGCGATCACCGGAATTTGCGCATTGAAAGGAGTGCCCCCCGCTCCCTGGCTGTTTGAAGCACCACCTCCTGTAGGTCCTGTATTCCCCGGAGTTCCTGAATAGTTACAACTGACTCTCACAGCTGCATTAGAGAAAATATCAGCACATGTTGCGTTGGTAAGATTGTAAACAGCCCAGTCATAATCTTCCGTAATCACGTTTGGCGTAATTGTAAAATTTAGATTACCACTTGTTTGAACAGTAAAGGTGTACCACACATCAGATCGCTCACCTGAAGCGAGGCAACTGTTAGCAGGATTAATTTCATTCGGAATACTTCCTGTACCAGAATATGAAACGGCTGTGCTGTAAACATTCTGGCAGATCGGTATCGCGCCAGGGCAATCCTGAACAGTTGGTGCCGGTGGAATAGAAGCGCACAAACCAAAAGTTCCTGTGTTGTTATTTCCATAGCCCCAAAATCGAATCCACAATGTTGTTCCGGGGGTCTGACCCGACACTGTAAGCGAAGGCATGAGTCCATTCGCACTTGCATCATCATCACAGGATAGCAGAGTTAACGCATTGCAGGTTCCTGAATACACGGCCATTCCACCGTCAAACATAGTTCCGGTATTTGAATCGAAAAAAATGGATCCTCCGGCAGGAACTGTTACTCTAAACCATACGTCGCGACTGCCGGCAAGAAAATTCGCGCAGCCCGGAGCAGGAGGTCCCGTTGTATTTGTAGCTGCCACATTAGTGTATGTGGTATAGTTACAGTTTGCATTTACATTAATTGCTGTTGCATTGCAAGGATTGTCGTTGGCTGGCTGTGCATAAGAGAGGAAACTACAAAAAATAAAAAGCAAGGTGAACCCGGTGCGGGCTAAAAGTCCGCATGGATGAACAGAGATTTTATGGAATGAAAAGTTAATCATGGTTGTATAAAATCAATCATGTTTATGCAGAATGTTTCCAAGCTTAGTCAATGTTGGCAAATAAAGTCGGGTATTAGTTTTCGGGACGTTTACAATCAGAACAGGGTTTGTTTTAAAAGAAAGTTGCCTTTCTTCAATAGAGAAAATGAATTCAAAAAAAAACCTAACGAAATAATTTTCTTTTTGAATGAGTCTTTCCGCGGAAATATTTTTTCTTTTTCCGAAATTAAATGAACAGGATGTGCGATAAGATCGGGGTTGAAAAATTGCGCGAAGCAATAAATCAACCTGGTGAAGGAAGACGAAACATAAATTGTTTTTGCCGGGGTAGTTTTTATTCATGTCTATCTAAAATAAAATGTTGACTAAATCATCTGCATGACCATGCTTTTCATGATCATGCAATTCAAAAATCATTTGCACTAATATAGGTATAGTTTCGTTCGAAAAGTAGGATTTTTTTCCATTGAAAGCTACTTTTTTTATATAAGTCCAGTAGTTTTCAAGGTAAGTACAATGTTTAAAAGGGTATTCGCACCTGAAATCAATAAATTTCCACCTGAAATTTCTTAATTCCATGTTGCTTTTCTACTTTCGTTGTCTAAATTTTAAATTCAATCCATTATGAAAGTTACTGTTGTTGGTGCAGGAAATGTAGGTGCAACCTGTGCAAATGTGATCGCGGAAAAGGATTTTCTTCATGAAGTCGTATTGCTCGATATCAAAGAAGGAATTGCGGAAGGTAAATCGCTGGATATCTGGCAAACGGCACCCATCAATTTGTATGATACCCGACTGATCGGTTCTACCAGTGATTATTCCATGACTGCGAATTCAGATGTGGTTGTTATTACTTCGGGTTTACCACGCAAACCAGGCATGAGCCGCGATGATTTAATCGCTACCAATGCCGGAATTGTTCGTACTGTTACAGAAAACATTATTAAATATTCTCCGGATACAATCATTGTTGTTGTTTCCAACCCGCTCGATGTAATGACCTACTGCGCGTATTCAACAGCAAAAATTCCTTCTTCAAGGGTGTTCGGTATGGCCGGTATTCTTGACACGGCGCGGTACCGTGCTTTTCTTGCCGAAGCGTTGAACACATCTCCAAAAGATATTCAAGCGGTGTTGCTTGGCGGACATGGTGATACCATGGTTCCTCTTCCACGTTACACAACGGTTGCCGGAATTCCCGTTACTGAACTTCTCGCGAAAGATAAACTGGATGCAATTGTTGAACGAACCAAAAAGGGCGGAGGCGAACTCGTTAATCTGATGGGTACATCTGCGTGGTATGCTCCGGGTGCGGCGGCTGCTCAAATGGTAGAAGCCATTGTAAAAGATCAGAAAAGAATTTTCCCTTGCTGCGCATTGCTTTCCGGCGAGTATGGATTAAAAGATATTTACCTCGGGGTTCCTGTTAAGCTTGGAAAAAAAGGAATTGAGCAAATCATCGAATTGAAATTGAATCCGGATGAAATGAAACTTCTGAAGGATTCTGCTACATCCGTTAAGGAAGTGATGAATGTCCTCGATAATTTAAAGACTCCGGTTAAATGATCAGATAATATTTTCCTCTTGAAAGGCATTCCGGTAATTTCGGGATGCCTTTTACTTTTATCTTACCTATGAAAAAAACAATTCTGCCGATTCAACTTTTGTTCATCGAAGAAGATGGATTTCACCTGATGATCCAGGCTTCTATCAACAACAGGAAAGCGCGAATGCTCATCGATACCGGTGCTTCAAAAACTGTTTTCGACAAAGACCGGATCGGAAAATTTGTGGAAGAAAGTGAATTTGAACTGAATGAAAAGCTATCAACGGGCCTCGGAACAAATAGTATGCAGACACATTCTGCCGTGATCAGAAAAATTCAGTTCGGTGAACTCATGATTAAAAACTTTAAAACAATTTTGCTTGATCTTTCTCATGTGAATGAATCCTACGGCAAGCTTGGATTTCCTGTTATTGACGGAGTGCTTGGAAGCGATGTGATGATGCAATACAGTGCTTTGATTGATTACAAATCAAAAGAACTGAAATTGAAATGGAAGGATTGAAACAAAGAGTGTTATACTACTCGCTTACGTTCAAAGTAAAATCAAATTTATTGTTGGGCGCTGTCGATGAAATAAACATCTCCGCCGCAGAGCAGCGGAGTATTTGATGGGAATTCTTTCCGATCGCCCCAAGGGGCGGGGAATAATTCCCATCAGATCCCGATAC
>JAYVZS010000088.1:0-11493 GCA_043783155.1 Bacteroidota bacterium
CGTATCGGGATCTGATGGGAATTATTCCCCGCCCCTTGGGGCGATCGGAAAGAATTCCCATCAAATACTCCGCTGCTCTGCGGCGGAGATGTTTATTGAGAACCAATTTTCGTCTGTTTATTAATTTAAATTTGTGAAGAAGATATGTATAGAAACAACTGCTTATTATATAACAACGTAAATGATGTTTATCAAAAACTGATTATATTTTGTGCTGCCAAAGGGTTTAAGGTAAAAGAGAGTAACGAAAAATTTTATTTTTTAAGAGCGAGAAAAAATTCATTCTTCTTTTGGAGAACGTTGCGATTAAAGTTGGAAATTCTGGCCATAGAAAAGGAACAAGTGCAGGTAACAGCCGTACTTTATAAAAATGGTAAAAGACAACCTGAATTAGAAAACGAGTTTATTAATGCGATTGAAAATTTCCTTAACGTTGTTGGCGGCAAATAAAATTAAAGTTGCTCCTTTAATTCCGCAATGATAATGAACAAATAATCAGATTGACTTTACAAGTTGGCGTATCTGATTCAGGTGTTCTTCCTTCTTCGCATTTCGTAATTTTTTTGAAGTGGACGTAAAATAAGAGTGAGAGGAAAGAAATTTTTCCTGCAGCAGATTCCATTCCTGTTCATTGGAAATGCTCTGGCTGCCGCGAAGTTCCCTATACAATAAATTTCCGATGGTGAAAAAATCATCTCTTCCGAGGTAATCAAGATCGGCATCACAAATAATTTCTTCAAGCAGATTTTTCGGGTAGTGCGGGTACTTGGTCACCATAATCATTCCACAGATCGTTTCAATTTCTGATTCCGTGTAACCGAATCCGGGAAGATTTTGTTTGACCATATCGCATCCGATTTTTTCATGATCTTTTGAATTCACGATGAATCCTGCGTCGTGAAAAAGAACTGCAACCCTCAGTAATTCCATTTCATGATCAGTGATCTTCTCCTTTTCACCGATCATTTCTGCTGCGCGAAGGACATCCATCACATGATGTTGTCCATGATAGTATAATGTTTCAGGTAATCCTGTAGTCAACTTTTCAATGATAAATTTTTTTGTGTTCTCGTACCTGTTCATTGGACTGATAAAATTCGGGTTTTTTATTAAAATAGATGGGGGGGTGGAAAATTTAGTTAGTCATTTCCGAAAGCATTTTTAATAACTTTTTCTTTCAGGATTTCCGGTGAAAAAGGTTTCATCATATAGTCGGTCATTCCGGCTTCATAACATTCATCAATGTTTTCTTTTGTTACACTGGCTGTCATTGCGCAGATACGGATATTCTTCTTTTTTTCATCCAGGTTACTTCGGATAAATCGCGTCACTTCGAAACCATCTATATCTGGCAGGTGAATATCCATTAATATAAAGTTATAATCATTTGCTGTGGCTTTTTCGATTGCTGTTTTTCCGTCAGGTGCAACATCCACCTCTATATCAGGAAATATATCCTGCAATGTATCAACAGCCACCATCTGGTTGAACTCATTGTCTTCAACCAACAGGATCTTTACGCCTTTCATGCTCCTGCCGTCACCAAGTCCGTCAAGAGAAATTTCTTCCGGTTTTGAAGCGGCTTTATACGTGAGGATGAAATAAAACTCGGATCCTTCACCGGGCGTACTTTTTACTTTCAGTTCGCCACCATGCATTTCTACCAACTGCTTGGAGATCGTGAGTCCCAGCCCCGTGCCACCGAATTTTCGTGTCGTGTCAGCCGATGCTTGTCCGAAACTTTCAAAAATTTTATCAATCTTATCTTCCGGAATTCCAATGCCGGTATCTTTCACGCTGAATTTTAGATCGATGTTTTCGCCTGATTTTTTTTCTACCGAAACAGAAATTGTTACATTTCCTTTCTCTGTAAACTTGATCGCATTACCTGCCAGGTTCATCACTACCTGGGTAATACGCGTTTCATCTCCGATTACATATTCAGGAACTCCTGCTCCTATATACTCCTTCATGAAAATTCCTTTTTCTTCCGCCTTCAGCCCGAGGATGGTGTGAATATTACTGACAGCTGTAATAAGAGGGAATGGAACCGATTCTAACTCCATCTTTCCGGCTTCAATCTTAGCGAGGTCAAGAATGTCATTGATGATGACTAATAAATTCGCTCCGCTTTTCTTAATAACATTGAGATATTTTTCCTGGAGTTCGTTTGCCGATGATTTGATGAGCAGATTCGTAAGGCCGACAATTGCATTCATCGGCGTTCTTATTTCATGACTCATATTCGCAAGAAACTGATCTCGGAATTTCTGAGTTTGAATCAGGCTGTCGCGTGTAAGGGAAAGTTCTGTGTTGGTAGTCCGCAACTCTTCAAGCGTTTCATTTAATTCCTTGGTGCGCTCCGTTACCAAATGTTCTAATTTTTCTTCTCTCGTTCTTGCCTCTTTGAGAGCAGCATCATTCGACGTGCGAAGCCGCTGAAAATTAATCGAGAAAATATTAAAAACCAGTCCCGGGTGCTTGACCGCCAGGGCATAGAAAACATCTTTCTTAATTTCAACGGTTGCAAGATCGGATGCTGCCACAATTGTAGCAGTTGCAGACGCATTGGCAAGAAAACTTTCTCCCATAATTGACAAAGGTCCGAGTTCTGCAAGGAGAATGTCTTCATTATAGATACCGACTTTTCCGGTTTTAACAATGAACAAAGCCTGCGGAACATTTCCTTTTTTAATCAGTACATCACCGGAAGAATAATTTTTTGATTCCGATTTAGAAAGCACCTCAGAAATAACATCTTCTTCAAGGTTATGAAACAGACTGCATCCGAGAAGTCCGGAATCAAGATCAATCTTAGGCATGAGAGTTTTTTAGAAAATTTAATAACGAAGCCAAACATATTAATTCTCGTGGAGTATTGAAAGATAATTCTTAATTTTTTTGTATGAGTCACGTCTTCATATAGGAATTAATGCTTTCGGTTCAACAAGGGGGATTAGTTCGGCGCTTTTAACTCGTTGCTTTTGCGGATGGATTGATTTACCAACCCCCAAATTTCTGAGCATGTTATTTTTTCCTTTTACCTACAATTGCTAAGTTGTACACATGGATTATTCCAAGATTTGATATTGTTTCTCGTATAGGATACAAATATCCAATAGTCATTTACATAAAAAATTAGTTTCTTTACTCGGTTAAAGACATTTTTGAGTCCGGTCGTGTTAGTATCGGATTATTAATATGTTGCCAACACAAAAACACTTTCAACACAAGATTTAGTCAACAGAAACAACAACAAAAAGCACTTAACATGAAAAAAATTATTCTATTTATCCTGGGAGTTATTATGTATTTGCCGGTTTTTTCGCAGGCAATTATTGATCCGTCCGATACGCCGGGATATGATCAGCAAAAGCTGGCGTCAATTGTTCCGTCTTCGCCGAGCGGATTATCACTTACGACCGATTCAACGGATTACAATCCCGGTTCAACGGTGCTGATCAGTGGTTCAGGATTTCAATCAGGAGCAGTGGTTACCTTGCAGGTCGTTCACACGAGCGGAATGTTTTTCAACGATACCAGTGTTCAATATCAACCATGGAATGTTGTTGCTGATGCGAATGGAGTAATACATGCATCATGGCTGGTCGGACTAAATGAATTGGGATCGAATCTGAAAGTAACAGCCGACGTTTTCGTATACGGTCTCCATACTGAAGCGTTGTTTACGGATGCATTGCCGCCGAATCCAAGTTTTGTTTTTCCGGATGCTTCATACACAACATTTCCCGGGAACGACGACGGGTCAACTGCTCAGATTACAATTCCATTTTTCTTTAATTTGTATGGAACCAATTACAATCATGTATATGTGAACAACAATGGTAACTTATCTTTTGCAGGTCCTAACGGAGTGTATACGGCTACCGGTTTTCCTTCTTCTGTTCCTATGGTCGCTCCATTTTGGTCGGATGTGGATACACGCACCGGTAATGTTGTGAAGTACAAAGTGAATGCAACGAATATGATTGTTACCTGGCAGGGTGTAGGGTATTATAGTACTCACCTTGATAAGTTGAATACATTCGAGGTTATCATCACAAACGGAAATGATACTTCAATTGGAATCGGAAACAATGTATGTTTCCGTTACATGGATATGAACTGGACTACAGGTGATGCTTCCGGCGGAGTGAATGGGTTTGGTGGAACTCCTGCTACTGTCGGAGTGAATAACGGCAATCTTACGAATTACGTTCAGATGGGCCGCTTTAGTTTAAACAGTTCAGTGTATGATGGTGGAGGCGGAGCGAATGACGGCGTTCATTATTTGGATAATCAGAATTTTTTATTGAATGTTTCAAATGCAGTTAATCAGCCACCTTCCGTAAGCGGAGTACCTACTAACAACAAAATAGAATTGGTTTGCGGGACTACCCAAACAATGGCGCTCTCATTTCTTCCTCCCGAAGTCGGGCAAAATGTAAGTGTATCAGTGAATACCGGCGGGCTTTGTAACACCGTTGTATCAACAACAACTGGCACGGTGGCAACTGCGAATGTTGCGATTACCGCTAATGCCTGTAACCTTGGTTCACATATTATTACCTTTATTGCTACCGACAACTTCAATCCACCTGCAAGCAGCACTGTTTCAGTAACGGTAAATGTTGTTGCGGCTACTGTAACAGCTGGCAGTAACAGTCCTGTTTGTAACGCCGGAACATTGAATCTTTCTGTAAGTAGCGGTGCAACGTATGCATGGTCAGGTCCAAACGGTTTTACATCCACTGACCAGAATCCTTCCGTTGAAAACGTTACTGCTGCCGCTTCGGGAACTTACACTGTGGCGGTTACATCAGCCGGCGGCTGTGTTTCAACAGCGACAACAGACGTAACTGTAAACCCCACGTTTGAGCAAACCAATTCTCTTACTGTTTGTGCCAACCAGAACTATCCGGTTTTACCTTGGAATGCAATAGCAATAGTAGGTGATAATTCGCATACATATCAAACAACTGCCGGTTGCGACAGCATCGTTCATTTTTATTTAACGGTGAATCCAGTGTATAACCAGCCGTCAACTTTCATTGAGGTTTGCAACAACCAGAACTATCCGGTTTTACCTTGGAATGCAATAGCAATAGAAGGTGATAACTCACATACATACCAGACAGCTTCAGGTTGTGACAGTACCGTTACCATTCACCTGACTGTTTTACAAAGCACTTCAGCAGAGGTATCTGCTTCAATTTGTTCAGGAGCATCTTATACACTTCCTGATGGAATCGTAGTAACGGTGTCAAGTGGTTACGAATCGCATATTCAAAATGCAGCAGGTTGTGACAGCGCGGTATTTACTTCACTGTCAGTTAACCCGCTTCCTGGATTCGAAATTTTTACGGACGGATCAATTTCAGATTGTGCCGGCGGATCTGTTACACTTACAGTCACTTATAATAATAACAATACCCAAAGACAAATAGCATCACCTAATTTTGGTGATACATATTTGTGGTCGCCGGGAGGTGAAACCGCTAACTCAATTACTGTAACTGCGGCGGGTACTTATTCCGTAACTGTTACGAATGCAAACGTATGTTCGGCTACAAAGGAAATTGTAGTCGTCAGCAATTCCTGTATTTTCCCGTTGTATCCTCCTCCGGTAAATGGAAAGACAACCGATTTGATCGGGGCTGAATTAACATCATTGTATTTGAATTTTAATCCCAGCTTCAGTACAACCACCGATACTTCCCAAAATATATTCATTCTCAAGAGTGATAGCGTAATGATTGAAGTAATCGCCTTGCAAGGTCATTATGATTCGTTGTTGAATTTACTTCCGACTGCTAATTATGGGATGTCAGATTTTGTAACGAATGGTAACAATACATTGATCATTACCGGCAAATATCCTATTGTAAATCTTCAGAAGTTAAATCTCCTTCCGAACCTGATTGATTATTGCCGTCCTGTTTATCCTGCCAAGAGTAACAGTGGTATTGCTTACGACAAAGGAGATTCTTCCATGTATTCTGATTTTGTTCGTGGAGGTTATAATATCTCAGGTAAAGGAGTAAAAGTTGGGGTAATGTCTGACAGTTACAATACTAAATTCGGAAATCCTGCGGCTCTTGATGTGCTGAATGGTGATCTTCCGGATAGCGTGGAGGTGTTGAAAGAATATCCCGGTAAAGGTGGTGATGAAGGAAGAGCGATGTTACAGATTGTGCATGACATTGCACCGGGTGCAAAGCTGGCTTTCAGAACCGGATTTGTAAGTGCGGGAGACATGGCTGAAGGTATCAAAGAACTTCAGCAGGCCGGTTGTAATGTAATTGTTGATGACGTTACATTTATGACAGAACCGTTTTTCAAAGACGGTGTTATCGCGCAGGCTGCTGATTTGGTTGCCAGCCAGGGAGTATCTTATTTTTCCGCTGCGGGAAATTTCGGTGTAAAATCGTATGAGAATATTTTTGACTCTGCTGCAGCTCCTTCAGGAATCTTAGGTGCGGCTCATAACTTCGGAGGCGGAGATATTAAACAAAGCATTTCTCTTGCTCCGGGTATATATACCATCGTTCTTCAGTGGGAGGATAATATATATTCTTTGAAACAATTACCGGGTGCGCTCAACGACCTGGATATATACCTGACAGATAACAATGGTAATAAACTGTTCGGATTTAACAGGAATAATATTGGAGCAGATCCATTGGAAGTATTGCCATTTACCGTTACAGGTACTTCACAAACGAACATCATGATTGTAAGAGCTTTGGGAACTGGCAATGTCAGGTTTAAATACATTGTATTCCAGGGTAATCTGACGATGAATGAATTTGCCAATACCGGTTCTTCAACTCTGGTAGGCCAGGGAAATGCGGCTGGAGCAATGGCCGTTGGTGCAGTACTTTATAAAAACACTCCTGCATTTGGTGTTGATCCTCCCACTGTCGCTTCATTCTCTTCACGCGGTGGAACTCCTGTAAACGGAGTATATAGAAACAAACCTGAATTCTGTGCACCGAATGGCGTCAATACAACCGTTGATTTCGGTGGCGGCCCTGCTTCTAACATTGATGCAAATGAAGGCGACCCATTCCCTAATTTCTTTGGTACTTCATGCGCGGCTCCTCATGCGGCAGCAGTTGCCGCCTTGTTGCTGGAAGGGAAAAGTAAATTCGACAATTCCTTCCTTGCTCCTTCTCAAATGAGAACACTGATGCAAAACACAGCGATCAACATGGCCGTTCCGGGTGTTGTAGGTTTTGATGATACTGCTTCCGGTGCAGGATTGATTAATGCAGAAGCAGCTATGATGACTTTTGCGTCTCCTACTCCTCTTATAACAAACTTAATTGTACCGGCTGGTATTACACCCGGACACAGTCCGTTTAGCCTGATTGTAAAGGGCGCTTATTTTGTTCCGACTTCTGAGATCAGGTTCAGGGGAGTTCCGCTTACAACAACGTATATCAGCCAGACCCAGCTTTCGGCTAATATTGATTCGTTTGCAGGTAACCCTCCAATTTATGTTTATACACCGCCAATTTCTAATTCACTTCTTGATGGTGGAAGTTCTGATACGCTTTATTTCTTTACACCTGTCAAAAAAGTGATTACTGTAAATGCGGATAATAAATCGAAGAAGTATGGAGAACAGCTTCCTGCTTTTACAGCTTCTGTTTTTGTTGATGGAGTTCTTCTTGCGGATACCAGTCTGTTACCTGGGCTTGGACTTGGTAATATACATTTTGCGTGTTCAGCATCCAGCTCAAGTTTCCCTGCTATTTATAGCATTACTCCGTCAGCTGGTCCTTTTGATATCGGACTTACGGAGCTATATACATATAGGTTCAATTTCGGACTTCTTTCGATTGCAAAGATGCCATTGGTAATTTCACCAAGAGATACCACGTTGATCTTCGGAGATAATTTAATTAATAACATCTCCTTTAATTATGAGTATGATAATTCTCATATAGCTCTGGCAGATCAGTCACCGTTCCTGTTCGCAATACAAAATGATCATCATGCAGGAATGATAAATGCTGTTGCAATTATTAATGGCGGCCACGGTGTTATCAATAGTGGTCATGGTGTTATTAACGGCGGTCATGGTATTGTAAACGCCGATCTTGAAAACATGAGCATATTGTTGAGCCGCAGCGGACTAATTAACGGCGGCCATGGTGTTATCAATAGTGGTCATGGTGTTATTAACGGCGGTCATGGTATCGTAAATGGTTTGAATGATACGACCATGATCATAGATATTTCTTCAGAATCTATTTACCAGGTTAGTCATCATCCTGATAGTATTGACCTCGTTTTTGGTCTTGGTGCTGTTAATGGTTATGATGTCGTAAATGGCGGACATGGTATAGTAAACGGTGGCCATGGTATTGTTAATGGCGGTCATGGTGTAGTTAACGGCGGACACGGTATTGTGAATAGCGGACATGGTATAGTTAACAGTACTTCCATCACAGATTCCAGTAATCAACACATTGTGTTTATTATTGATTCTCTCGACGTATATGGTGATTCTTTATCAGACCTGGTATCGGTTAACATGATAACAGGTGTAACCAGCGGAGTTCAGACCGTAGTTCCCGGTGCATTTATTTCGGACTTGTTTGATGTTACCTATCACTTTGGAAACATTACAATTTTACCTGCTCCTCTTATTGTTGAAGCACTGAATAAAGAAACGCATTGCGGAGTTCAGCCTGCTTATACGTCTCATATAGTCGGCTATCAGTACGATGATAACGATAGTACAGTCATCGTTACCCCTCCGGGTTATACAGTATATAACGGAGCGATCCCGGCAGGAAACGGGAATTTGTTCGGAGGCCCTTACAATATAAAACCAGGTGGATTGAAACAAATACCGGATTCGAATTATGTTGTGATATATCTAAATGGAATTCTGACGTCAGCACCGCAATTAGTCGCATCAAAGGTTGTTGGAACGATTCCATGTAATGGAGGTACGACCACAGTTACTATTACTGCTTCAGGAGGAACGCCTCCTTACAGCGGTGATGGCGTCAAGACCGTATCAGTCGGTTCGTACAGCTTTACTGTGACTGATTCCAAAGGATGCTCAGTTGTTGTGAGCGGTACTGTTACACAACCAGCAGTTTTATCTGCATCTGCATTGGGCAACATCTCCTGTTTTGCAGGAACAGCAACTGTGAATGTAACTGCTGCCGGAGGTACAACAGTTTATGTTGGAACGGGTGCATTTCCTAATCAGGGTCCGGGGCTTCATACATATACGGTCACAGATGCGCACGGTTGTTCAGCAGCAGCGTCTATTACCTTGGTAAATCCTTCGGAAATAATTGTTACTGCGACTCCCGGAGCTATTCCTTGCTTCGGAGGAAGTTCTTGCGTAACAGTGTCGGCTATCGGTGGTTCCGGAATATATACCGGCGGAACAGGAGTCATTTGTGGTTATCCGGCAGGTACATATACCTTCACAGTTTCCGATATTAAAAATTGTACCGGATCAGCTACCATATCAATTTTCGAACCTTCAAAAATTACGGGAACTATTGCTACTACGCCAGCAACCTGCGGTTTGAATAACGGTACTGCAAAAGTGACCGCTACTGGTGGAACCGGTTTGTACACGTATGTCTGGAATTCTGTTCCTGTTCAGACGACACAAATTGCAACGGGGCTTGCAGTTGGTTCTTATGTTGTGACAATTACGGATGGTAACAGTTGTACCGGTTTGTCGTTGGGTGTTATCGGAACTGCTGGTGGAGGATTTCCTCCGGCTCCTGTCTTTACAAGTGGGCCAGAAGGTGCCTGTCAGAACACAAACGTTACTTATTGTGTAGCATCGATTCCTGGTGCGACCTCTTATAGATGGACGATTCCGTTACATGCTACTGTAGTTGGTTCTTCAAATTCAAGCTGTATCATCATCAGATTTGACGACCATTATGCCGGCGGATTTGTCTGTGTAAAAGCAACCAGTGTCTGTGGAACAGGTTCTCAGTCGTGTATCAATGTTCCATTGCTGACAAAGAAACCTCAGGTGCCTGGAGCAATTTCGAGCTCTGCCCAAATATGTTCAGTTCCTGTTACTGTTGTATATTCAATCGCTCCAGTTGCAAATGCAACAAGTTATTCATGGAGTGTCAGCGGTACCGGATTATTACTTGTTAGCGGGCAGGGAACTACTTCTATCACAGTAAATGTTTCCGCGGGATTTACCAGCGGAACAGTGAAAGTGAAAGCAAGTAACTGCATTGGTATCAGCGACCAAAAAAGTCTTGCAGTAACGTTTGCCGGATCAGTAAACAAGCCAACGTTTTGTGTTGCTAATTCAAATGACAATCATACAACAGGAATTTGTCCTGGGTCTATACACGAATATGAGATTTGTCTGAACGGAGCTGCTTGCTATACCTGGACAGCACCTTCGGGAGCTGTTATCAGACAAAGAAGCGGTCTCGGTGTTGGAAATCCACTTACGATTTGCAGTGGAAACCAAATGGATGTAGATGTCACTTTCCCATCTGGATTTGTTTCGGGATATATTACTGTTTCAGCTTCCAATACATGTCATTCTTCAGCTTCCTCTACACTGTTTGTTCAAAATATCGGTCCTTGTGTTGCACGTATGATGCAGCAGGGAAATCAGTCAGAAGAAAATTCAGGTATGAAGGAACTTACAGCATATCCAAATCCTACTTCCGGAAAATTAAGTGTAACATTCAATGCGACGGCAAAGGAGAAATACATTCTGAAAATTTCTGACTTGCTGGGGAACGTCCTTATTCATGAAGTAAATACAGCAGTTGAAGAAAATAATTTTATTGAGTTGGATTTACGAGGTATTTCGTATGGAATTTATCTGCTAAGCATCGAGCAGGATGGAATGCAAACGAAAACAATGCGGATTGTTATTCAGTGATATAACACTGGAAAAGTTATACCAAGTTGTTGAAATCGTATCAACATGTAAAAGGCCGGAACATTTGTTCCGGCCTTTTTTACGGGTATTTCACCAAGTGAAATCCGGTGTTGATCATGACCCGCTTTGAACGCTTTTTTGTGTCCGAATCAAACGGCATGGATAGTCGCGAAAAACAAGACGGAATAAAACAAGAGAGAAATTGCTTTTACATAGAAGTTCTTCTTCTGAAAGATGATGAACATCCGTTCATTCTGAAATTTTATATGATGTGCTTCGTCAACTAATATATCGTTGCAGTTATTTTTCAGTAAGTGACAATCGGTTGCATCATGCAACGCTTTGTAAAAAACCTTCGCTGCGCTTTCTACGATAATGACGGCAATCGTCCAGAGTTCCATGCTGGTATTGAGATAACGGATTTTTCGGAACAAGGTATCACCCCAATCTTTTTTTACCCGCGGTTCTTCGATCATGTCAATATAGAGTCCAAGGTTGTTTCCGTGTTTTTCTTCTTCACGAATAAATAATTTAACAGCCTCCGGGTAATCATCATCCTGAATGGTCCGGGCATATTTTTCTAC
>JAYVZS010000089.1:0-11384 GCA_043783155.1 Bacteroidota bacterium
TATAAAAAAGTTAAAGTTCATTGACCTGGCTTATCTCACACACCGTACAAAGGCAAAGCCCGACCTGATGATGGAAATGATTTCACTTTATCTTGAGCAAACTCCACCTTTAATCAGTATAATGAAACAAAGTTTTGAGAATAAAGACTGGAATTCTTTGGAGTCGGCATTGCATAAAATGATTCCATCATTTTCAATCATGGGCATCAGCACAGATTTTGAAAATATGGCAAAAAAAGTCCATGAATATGCAAGAATGCAGCAACACGCTGATGATATACACGACCTGGTTTTACAACTTGAAAATGTTTGTTCGCAGGCATGCATAGAATTAAAAGCAGAATTTGATATCTTGAAAAATACACGTAAATGAAAATAGAAAATAAAATAAAATTGTTTCTTGTTGATGATGATGCTGTGTTTTTAAAGTCATTGGAAATTGACTTTCTGAACCAGGCTGATTTTGATATTGAAACTTATTCGACAGGCGAATTTTGCATGGCGAATTTATCGCACAATCCGGATGTAATTATCCTGGATTATCATCTTGACGGCATTGATAAAAACGCGATGAACGGAATGGATACATTGGATAAAATAAAAGCGTTCAACCCTGATATTCCCGTGGTGATGTTATCTTCCCAGGATAAAATAGAAGTTGCGATCAACTGCATGCATCACCGCGCTTTTGATTATGTCGTAAAAAGTGAAACGGCTTTGGTTCGTTTAAAGAAAATCATCACCACTATTTTCCGCTATAAAAAAATGGAAAAAGAATTGAACTGGTACATGGAGCGAATGTAAAATTATTTATGAAAGATAAAAGACAGAGTGGCCCCCTTCATATTCTCCTTGCTGATGATGATACCGACGACCGGTTCTTCTTTAAGAAAGCGTTGGAGGAAATATCCATTGTCTTTCGCCTTACAACCGTTAATAACGGAGAGGATCTCATAAATTACCTGACTGAAAATTCAGACCATCTTCCTGATGTTCTTTTTCTCGATCTCAGTATGCCCCGAAAAACCGGGTTCGAATGTTTAATTGAAATAAAGGAAAATGAAAAACTGAAAGATTTATTTGTGATCATGTTTTCAACTTCTTTTAGCAAGGACATTTTTTTAGAACAGAATTTAATAAACACGCTCTCGAAGATGGGAGCGCAGGACTATATTCGAAAGCCGGCTGATTTTGTACAACTCAAAGAAGTTATTCAAAAGGCACTGATCCGGATGGTTGAAAGAGCGGGAGAGGCCGGTAACGAATAATAAAATGATCAATGCACACAGAATAAAATATTTTTTTCGGGAATTTAATTAAACTAAATTATAAGATTATGTCTTTAAAACCACTTAACATCCTGCTTGCAGATGACGATCTTGACGATACCAATTTTTTTAAAGAAGCGCTGCAAGCGTTACCTACACCCACGCATCTTACAACCGTAAATAACGGAGAAGAACTGATGAGTTATCTTTCCGAAAATTCAGAACAGCTCCCTCACATTCTTTTCCTGGATATCAACATGCCCCGTAAAGACGGCTTTGAATGTTTGTCCGAGATAAAAAGAGATGAAAAGCTGAAAGACCTTCCCGTTGTCATGTTTTCAACGTCTAACTCGCAAGATAAAATAAGTATACTCTTCAAAACCGGCGCTGATGTGTATGTTCGTAAGCCCGGAAATTTTGCACAGCTGGTACAGATTATTCAACATGCGATACCTATTGCGACAGAAAATATATTTTCAAACGGCAAGTTGAAATACATCCTGAACGCATGAAGTTAAAGCGGCTGAATGTATTGCTTGCAGATGATGATACTGATGATTGCATTTTTTTTAAGCAGGCATTAGCAGAATTGCTGGTATCAACGCACCTTATCGAAGTTCATGACGGGGAACAATTGATGCAACTTCTCTCATCAGAAGGAAACGAACTTCCGGATGTCCTTTTTCTTGACCTGAATATGCCCCGGAAAAACGGCTTTGAATGTTTATCTGAAATAAAACTTAACCCTGTACTGAAGCAACTTCCTGTCATCATTTTCTCCGCCTCATTTGAACAGGATGTTGTGAACCGGTTGCACGAAAATGGGGCGCAATATTTTATGCGCAAGCCATCTGAGTTTTCGCAATTCAAAAAGATCATTCAACAAACGATTACCATGGTATCAGAAAATCTGCCTTTCGGGGTGGAAGGAGATCTTACACAACCTACGAAAGAAAAATTTGTGATTACAGTTCAAGGCAATTTGATTGGTTAGAGAATCAGCAGAGAAAAGCACACGGAGGAAATAGTTGCAAAGTTTTTAATGTTAGATTTTCCTGAGTTTATTAACAAAGCAATTTTATCGCAACATACTATGGCAAAAGAAAAAAAAACGGATGAGAATGAATTACTCAATGCGCAAAAAGAGCTTGCCTTTCAGGACGAAGAGAAAGAAAAAAGAGCTGCTGAGTTAATTGTCGCGAACAAAGAACTTGTCTTTCAAAATGAAGAAAAAGAAAAGCGGGCAGCGGAGTTAATTATTGCCAACAAAGAACTTGTCTTTCAAAATAAAGAAAAGGAAAAGCGGGCAGCGGAGTTAATTATTGCCAACAAAGAACTTGTCTTTCAAAATGAGGAAAAAGAAAAACGTGCGGCAGAATTAATTATCGCCAACAAAGAACTTGCCTTTCAAAATGAAGAAAAGGAAAAGCGTGCAGCGGAGTTAATTATTGCCAACAAGGAACTTGCTTTTCAAAATGAAGAAAAAGAAAAACGTGCAGAAGAGTTAAGTATCGCCAACAAGGAGCTTCTGGCATTCACGTATATTTCAAGTCACGATTTGCAGGAACCTTTGCCCAAAATACAAACCTTTGTTACAATCATACTTGAAAATGAAAATGAAAATCTGTCTGAAAAGGGTAAATATAATTTTCAGCGAATGCAATTAGCGGCAGGAAGGATGCAGCAACTCATCGACGACTTACTTGCATTTTCCCGCATCGCTACCACAGAACTTAAGTTTGAAAAAACGGAACTTGATAAAATTATTGAAGAAGTAAAAAGTGAACTGAAAGATACCATCCTCGAAAAAAATGCTACTGTAGAAAGTAGCGAACTGGGTTCTGCCAGCATCATCGCTTTTCAATTTCGACAACTCATTTACAACCTTATCAGCAACGCGCTTAAATTTTCTGACCCTGTTATACCCTCACACATCCTGATCACCAGTCGGGTTGAAAAGGGAAGCAAATTGAATAATACAAAGCTTTCATCTGGAAAAAATTATTACCATATTTCTGTCAAAGACAACGGTATCGGATTTGAGCCGCAGTTCAGCGAACGTATTTTTGGTGTTTTCCAAAAACTTCATGGAAAAGAAGTATATGAAGGAACGGGAATCGGGCTTGCGATTGTAAAAAAAATAGTGGAGAACCACAACGGAATCATCACGGCGACAAGTGAATTAAACAAAGGTGCGCAGTTTGATATCTATATTCCAGCCGCTTAAATAATGTTTTGGGTTTTAGCTCTTAGTGAATAGAGCAAGACACCAAAGGAGTAGAGCATTTTTCTTGATTCCCGCCTCTTAATTCTTAAATTTTTTTCCGAATGTGAGAATTACATAACTCTTTTCTCAACATGTGTAACCCTTACTCCTTAAAAGGTTCTCACCTTTGACGTGTGATAATGAAGTCACAATTTAAAATATGAAACCATGAAAATTAACAGGGTGCTTCCGATTATAGCAATGTCATTAGTTGTATTAATGGGAAGTTGTCAAAAGGATCAGGATCCCAATTTATCTACGGGAACCTCTCAGGATGAAAATGCAGCCCGCAGAGCGCATCGCGCTGTGGTAAACCTCGGTCTATCGGGGGAATTTACGATTCTTTCGAAATCAGGAATTACGAATGTTTATCGATCATCTGTTACCGGAGATGTTGGAGCAAGTCCTATCACCGGCGCTGCAATTTTGTTAACATGTACAGAAGTGGCAGGAACAATATATTCTGTTGATGCTGCGGGACCGCTTCCATGCAGGATCACCAATGCAACCAGGTTGACGACAGCCGTTAGCGATATGCAGACTGCATACACAGACGCAGCCGGACGTTCTAATCCGAACTATCTGAATTTGGGTGCTGGAAATATCGGTGGCAGAACACTAAATCCTGGTTTGTATAAATGGACGAGTGCTGTTATCATCCCTACAAATGTTACAATTTCGGGAGGGCCAAGCGATGTCTGGATATTCCAGGTTGCTGGAACGCTTAACATGAGTTCTGCAGTGAAAATTACTTTAACCGGTGGCGCATTGGCAAAGAATATTTTCTGGCAGGCAACCGGTGCTGTTACTCTGGGAACAACCAGTCATTTTGAGGGAATCATTTTAGGAAAAACCGGAATTAATTTGCAAACAGGGGCATCCATCAACGGAAGATTGTTAGCACAAACGGCAGTAACACTACAAAAGAATACAGTGAACAGACCTTTTTAAATTAAAGGGATATTCCTTTTAAGAGACTGCATCTGTAAAGGAGGCAGTCTCTTTTTTATGCTGTTCCGTCGTTATTGAGCAGAGAATAAATAGTTCGATGTTTGGAGTTTCCTTCTTCTCTTTTTTTTCCGAGCTCGGATCGAAATTACAATTGACTATAAAATATACATGTGAATGATGTAACTCTTTGTTGCAATTGTATAACGTGAACCGGTATAAACGTGAGCACCTTTACAGGTAAAACGATTCAACATGTTATGATAAAAGTAAAAAAGGAAGGCATCCTGTTAAAGAAAACTGATCTTGAATTTGAAAATGATGGTGTCTTAAATCCGGCTGCCATCCGAGAAGGAAATTTTGTTCATCTTTTTTACCGAGCCGTTCGAAAAGGTAATTATTCAACGATTGGTTATTGCAAATTGGATGGCCCCACAACGATCGTGGAAAGGAATGAAGTGCCGTTGCTAATACCTCAATCTGAAAAGGAATCGCATGGCGTTGAAGATCCGCGGATCGTAAAAATTGATGATTTGTATTATCTGTCCTTCACTGCCTATGATGGCGTAAATGCCCTGGGTGCTTTGGCAACGTCAGTCGATTTAAAAAAGTTTATTAAGCAAGGTATTATCGTTCCACAATTTTCTTACGAAGAATTTAAACGCCTTGCGGAATGCAATGCCACTCTGAATGAAAAATACGGCCGCTTTCACATGCATAATAATATTCGAAATAATCCCAATCAGAAAATGTTGTTGTGGGATAAGAACGTTATTTTTTTTCCAAGGAGAATAAACGGTAAATTAATTTTTCTGCATCGCATAAGACCTGACATCCAGATTGTAGCCGTAAATGATTTGCATGAGCTGACTGAGGAATTTTGGAAAAACTATTTCCTGCACCTGGATGAACACATTGCACTTGTTCCAAAGTATAAGCATGAGGTAAGTTACATCGGCGGCGGATGTCCGCCGATAGAAACAGAATACGGATGGTTATTGATTTATCATGGAGTACACGATACAATAAAAGGATACGTGTACTCTGCCTGTGCTGCATTACTGGATTTGGAAAATCCGCGAAAAGAGATTGCACGCCTGCCTTACGCGTTGTTCAAACCCGAACTTGTGTGGGAATTAAAAGGTGAAGTGAATAATGTAGTGTTTCCTACCGGCACGGCTTTGTTTGAAGATACACTATATATTTATTATGGAGCAGCTGATGAGCAAATCGCATGCGCTTCATTAAGTTTGAAAGAATTGGTAAAGGAATTATTAAGTAACATCAATTAACATGAACAAAGAAATGATTTTAGTCCCTCGCAATGATTTAATTCTTTATAAGGAAGTGTTGCAATTTCCTTATTTATTTGCTCCCGGTATTATTTCCGGAAGCGGATCAAAGGAAAAAATTTCTGAAAAGAATGAATCCTTACCGGGGATTTTATTCGTCACGTCTTATCCGCCGAGAGAATGCGGTATCGCAACATACTCAAATGATTTGATAAAGGCGATTCATAATAAATTCCGGAAATCATTCTCAATAAAAGTTTGTGCGTTAGAATCCGGAAGCGCTTATCGGGCTTATCCGGATGAAGTGGAATATATATTGGATACAACCAATTCGGCTAAATATGCTGAACTAAGCAGGGCTATTAATAACAACAAGCATATACAGGTTGTTTTAGTTGAACATGAGTTTGGTTTCTTCCGGGAAAATGAAGAGCGTTTTTTACAATTTCTGAATGCGCTCATCAAACCGGTAGTCGTTTGTTTTCATACAGTTCTGCCGCGGCCGGATGAAGTGATGAAAGAAAAAATTCAGAAGATAACTTCTGGGTGTGAGTCGGTAATTGTCATGACAAATAATTCAGCGGAGATATTAATTAGCGAGTATGAAGTGCCGGAAAAAAAAATAAACGTAATTGCTCATGGTACTCATTTGGTCTTGCACATGAACAAAGATTTATTAAAACGGAAACATCAATTGACCGGAAGAAAAGTGTTGTCAACGTTTGGACTTCTAAGTTCCGGAAAAAGTATTGAGACTACATTGGAAACATTGCCCGCTGTGAGTAAAATAAATCCTGATGTTATATTCCTCATTATCGGAAAAACTCATCCCTGCGTTCTCGTAACTGAAGGGGAGAAGTACCGCGAAATGCTTAAAGCAAAAGTTGAAGAATTAAACCTCCATCAGCATGTCCGGTTTATCAATCGTTACCTGCCGCTTGAAGATTTATTAGAGTACCTCCAATTGACAGATATTTACCTGTTCACTTCCAAGGATCCGAATCAGGCTGTAAGCGGAACGTTTGCCTATGCCATGAGTTGTGCATGTCCTATTATTTCGACTCCAATTCCTCATGCAAAGGAAGTGCTTCGGGATGATGCCGGGATCATTATTGATTTTCAGAATTCAGAACAATTAACAAGCAGCATTGTTCGATTGCTGAACGATGAACCTTTGTTAACCACATTTACCGCTAATACATTGCAGCGCATTGCTCCAACAGCTTGGGAAAATTCCGCTGTGGCGCATGCGCTGTTGCTTGAAAAAATTTCCGGCAAGGCGATTTCACTCCAATACAGGTTGCCGGAAATCAACCTTGCTCATGTGAAAAAAATGACAACTGAATTCGGAATCATCCAGTTTTCAAAATTCAATCAGCCCGATATTGAGTCCGGCTATACCCTCGATGACAATGCACGTGCGTTAATTGCGCTTTGCATGCAATATGAATTGACCAGTGATCAAAATGATTTGAGTTACATTCGATCGTATCTTGGTTTTATAAAACATTGCCAGCAACCCGAAGGTTACTTTTTGAATTATGCTGATCAAAATAAAAATTTCACTGAACAGAATAATGGTACTAACCTCGCTGATGCCAACGGAAGAGCCATCTGGGCATTGGGCTATTTGATTTCTAAAAATAAAATTCTACCTCCGGAAATAGTATCTGATGCTGAAGAAATTATGAAACGTGCGTTGTTGCGTTTGGTGACGACACATTCTACACGTGCGATGGCATTTGCAATAAAAGGATTGTATTATTACAACCGAAAGGTTAAATCACCGGAAAATTTATTCCTTATACAAACACTTGCTAACCGGCTGGTTCAGATGTACAGACATGAACTGGGAGACAACTGGGAATGGTTTGAGAGTTATCTGACTTATGCCAACAGCATTGTACCCGAAGCGTTGTTATGTGCATGGCTTGAAACAGGGGAAGAAGTATATAAGGATATTGCCAAAACGTCGTTTGATTTTCTTTTGTCACACACATTTACAAAGCAAGGAATAAAAGTGATTTCCAATAAAAGCTGGCTTCACAAAGGGAAAGACGCTGAGCATTTCGGAGAGCAGCCGATTGATGTCGCCTACACGATTCTTGCGTTGAGCAGATTTTACAATGTTTTTAAGGAGGACGATTATTTGCTGAAAATGGAAACAGCTTTCAATTGGTTTCTCGGCAACAATCATTTGCATCAGATCATATACAATCCGAGCACTGGTGGCTGTTACGACGGGTTGGAAGAAAACAATGTAAACCTTAACCAGGGCGCTGAGTCTACGCTCAGTTACCTTATGGCACGTTTAACGGTGGAAAAATATTTCAAAGCAAATCAAAAAATAAAAAGTAAACAGGAGTTAAATCTTGCGTGAAAATATTTTCAATATGAAGTATTAAAAATAGAAATCTGATGAAAATAGAAAACAAATTAAAAAGATTAACCGTGATTTTAGGATTCTCACTTCTTGCAACTGGATTGTTTTTGCAAAAAGTGAATGCACAAGCAGGGGTAAATGTTTCCTTCCAGGTCTTTTATGACAACTTAGCTCCATACGGACAATGGGTGGAAGATCCTGCTTATGGTTATGTCTGGATTCCTTCTGAAGGCGGTAACTTTCGTCCGTATTATTCGGGAGGTCATTGGGTGATGACAGAATACGGAAACATGTGGACATCGGATTATGCATGGGGTTGGGCACCTTTTCATTATGGTCGCTGGACGCATGATAGTTATTATGGATGGGTTTGGATACCCGACAACGAATGGGGACCGGCATGGGTATCATGGAGATCAAGTTCTGATTATTACGGCTGGGCACCGATGGGTCCGGGCATTTCTGTTTCAATGTCGTTTGATAACTACCGCCCGTCTGATGACTGGTGGATATTTATTGCTCCGACTTATATGTATCAACCCCGCTGGCATGATTACTATCGCGGTAACGGGAGCAATACCGTGATTATTCAACGCACGACAATCATTAATAATACATACGTCAATAACAGTCGCACTTACGTTGCCGGGCCCCGTGCTGAAGATGTTAGGAGAATCACGCATAAAGATGTGACAGTCTATAAAGTGGGCAATGAAAGCATACCCGGGAAAGCGGCGATACAAAACAATGTTGTAAATATATATCGTCCGTCCGTAGAAAAATCAGGTAAAGAAACGGCACCACCAAAAGTTAAGCGTGCAGAACATCCGATCGGTAATCAGCAATCAAAAGATGCAGGTGTGAAGACATCTCCCGGACAAAAACAAAATGGATTACCTCCGAATAAGGATGTAGGAAATCAAAATAATCCGGAAAGAAAAACTGAGATGAAAAAACAACAGCCGCAGCGTGTACCTCAGCGTCAGCAGCCGGCTTACAAGCAACCGGGGCGGCAAAAAGAAAATGTACCTGCCCAAGCAACACCTCCAATGGAGAGAAGAGAAAATCAAGCTCCCAAAGAAAATATTCCTTCGCCCAATCATGAGCAGAAGAGATTTCCACCCGAACAGGAGCATGGACGGCCATCGAAGGAGCGACCTGCACAACCTGTAACACCTATGCCTGAAAGAAAAGAAATGCCTCGGCAGAGACAAGAAAATAATCCAGTTCCGAAACAACAGCAGGAAAGACAGCCATCTCAACAACAACATCAACCTGAACGCAATAATCCTCCACAACAAAATAATCACGCCCAAGGGCAACAACAGGAAAGGCCGGCACCTCAGCAACAGCAACAACAGCCAGACAGAAATCGCCCACAACAAGAAGCAATTCCTCCAAAACCGGCTGACCAAAGAACACCAGAAATGAACCAGGAGAAAAAACGACAAGAAGCGCAACCAAAGCAAGAGAAGAATTACCTTGACAAATAATTATTTCGTACCTGATAATTCAGAATTCTGATTGTGTTTTTTAGAATGAAATTGCTTTACAGTAATGATCGTAATGAAAGTGAAATATGTGAATCATGTAATCTATTTTCAGAATTGTGTAACGCTTTATGATATAGGGTGAGCACCTTTACATCGTAATAATACGAAGATTATATACTCATCTTTTAAAACATTCAGAAAATGAAAGCAAAAGAATTAGAAGAAGCCGTTCAGGTGAAGAATGCAATTATTAACAAACAGTCGAAGAGGATAGCCATGCTGGAGGAAAAATTCTCTGAACTCAGAAGAAGGTATTTTGAAATGAAGTACAACGAGGATAAAGTAGATTTTCATCTTACGAATTTATCCTTTCTTGACAAAAATTTCAGCGCACTATAAGCACGGAGATAATCTTTATATTTCTACATTACCTATAACCTCTAAATTTTAATAGATGAAAACAACAGGCATCACTCTTCTTATACTTGGATTTGTTCTGACTATTTTTACCGCGGCTAAATTTTTCACCAAAGAGAAAGTAGTTGACATAGGCGCGATAGAAATAACGAGGGATAAACCTCACAACTTAAGTTGGTCGCCCGTTATTGGTATTATGCTAATTGGAATTGGCGGTGTCATTCTGTGGAATACTTCAAAAAAGCCATAACATTATTGCATTAAAATTTTATTTTAAAAAAAGAAAAATATGAACGTCAAACGAATATTCGGAGCGATACTTACGCTGCTTGGCATCGGAGGGCTTATTTATGCGGCGGTTGTGTTTACCAATACTTCTGGTGGCACCCGCGATGTAAAGGCGCTTACCATTTTCGGAGCCCTTGGTCTTTTATTTTTCATAGCGGGCATAAGCCTGGTAAGAACTACCAAGGACGAAGCATGACAAGTAAATATATTATTAGAAACAAATCAAAATTATACTCATGAGAGCTAAAGCAGAAATAAGACCAGGAAGATTTCAAACCTTCGCTGAAGCATCAAAGGTCGTTGCGATCTCAAACAGGAATAGAAGTAATCATCATCAACAGGAAGAGAAAAAACATCAATTGGAGGGAACATATTTTTTCGAAACGTCGCGGCAGCTTCAAGCTGAAAATGCTGAAGCGTACGAATACTATTATCTGGGAGCAACTGAATAATATTTTTAGCAAGTCTAATGGTTTGGTGAGTTATAAAAACATTCAATAGAAAAAGAAAATGGCTAAAAAGAAAAACACTTCCTCGTCCTCCGTTAATGATAAAGAATCCTTACCCGGTTATCCTGTCTATCCTCCCGGTGAAGATATTTATGCGAATGACAAAGAAGAAGATCTAAATCCCGAAAAAACTTCTGAAATAAAAAAGGCGGATAAAAAAACAGGGAAGCATAACGAGAAAGATTTTCAGGAGGATGTATCTGGTGCAGACCTTGACGTACCGGGTTCTGAGTTGGACGACGAAGAGGAAGATATCGGAAGTGAAGACGAAGAAAATAATTATTACAGTTTAGGCGGAGACAATCACAATGATCTAGAAGAAGACAGAGGCGTTTGAAAAAAAACTAAATCACAATAAATAAAACCATCATTAAATTAAATAAAATGGAAAGCGAAACAGTATTAACCAAAACCAAATGGGGAATCGACCCTGCACACAGTGAAATTGCTTTCAAGGTAAGGCATCTGATGATTACTAATGTAAAAGGTGTATTCAGAGAATTTGATGCAAGCATTTACA
>JAYVZS010000090.1:0-63695 GCA_043783155.1 Bacteroidota bacterium
CGCAGATAAACACAGATGACAGATCTATAAATTTGTAAAAATTTATACGAATCAGCGAGCATATCATTTTGCTTAAATCAAATTTAGACAGCTTCTAAGGTAGCCGAAATGCAGGTTCTTACATATCTTAGATTAACTGGAATTCAAATCGGATTGCTGATAAATTTCAATGTTGAGAGGTTGACGGATGGATTGAAAAGAGTGGCAAATAACTATATTGAGGAAAATGGATAACTCATAACTAATTGACTAAAAAAATTAAGTTGCAAAAACCCTCTGCGACCTCTGCTCCTCTGCGTTTTCTCTGCGTGAAATTTTATTGAAACAAGTTTTACGCAGAGGGCACGGAGGAACATAGTTCGCAGAGCGTTAGAAGTTTAGTTATCGGGAGTTCTCTGAAACCCTTCGTGAAATAAATTCTCTCCAAATAATAATCTTCACCTGGCATTTGGTCTTTCTTGTCTGTAATTCACGATAAGCGCTTCGGTTTCGCCAGTCCTCGATGAACAGATCATGATTCTGGATTCAATAACCTGTCGTAAAGCAAGATATGAGTGGGTTTTTTGTCTGAATTCGAGATACAGATCACCAGAAAAGTTATAACTTTGGAGTCGTTTTCATCCTGTCTTTTCGGACGACTTTTCTTCCGAAAAAATCTTGGTCAATCATTGTTTAAAATTTTTTATCAACAAACTTGGTAAATAAAAAAATAGATTTACCTTTGCGTTCCCTAAAAATGGGGAAAATCGCATAAATTACTGACTCTAAACTAATTCAAATACAATAGAATGCCTACAATACAGCAGTTAGTTCGTAAAGGACGCTCTAAACTTATGGATAAAAGTAAGTCGCCGGCGTTGACATCTTGTCCGCAGCGCCGAGGTGTTTGCACCCGGGTGTACACAACTACTCCAAAGAAACCAAACTCAGCGATGAGAAAAGTTGCCCGTGTGCGTTTGACGAATAAGTATGAAGTAACTGCTTACATTCCTGGTGAAGGACATAACCTTCAGGAACACTCCATCGTGATGATTCGCGGAGGAAGGGTAAAAGATCTTCCGGGAGTCCGTTATCACATCATTCGCGGAACACTCGATACTGCAGGTGTTGATGGAAGAAAACAACAACGAAGCAAGTACGGTGCGAAGAGACCGAAGGAAGCGAAAAAATAGAAAGTGCAAAGTTTGGAGTACAAAGTACAATGAATACTGCTCCATCTTGATTATCATAATACATTGTACAAAATACAAAATACTTAACATGCGTAAGTCGAAACCTAAAAAAAGAATCCTGTTACCTGATCCGAAGTTCAATGATACATTGGTAACACGCTTTGTGAATAACCTGATGTACGGAGGTAAGAAAAGCACTGCCTACGGAATTTTCTATTCAGCGATAGCCAAAGTGGAAGATAAGACAAAAGAAAGCGGGCTTGATACCTGGAAAAAAGCGATGACGAATGTAATGCCTACTGTAGAGGTAAAAAGCCGTCGTGTTGGTGGAGCAACGTTTCAGATTCCAAGTGAGATTCGTGCCGACAGAAAAATTGCATTGACGATTAAATGGCTGATATCATATTCAAGAAACCGCAATGAGAAATCAATGGCGGAGAGATTAGCCGGAGAAATTATCGCAGCTTCAAAGAATGAAGGTTCTGCGGTAAAGAAAAAAGAAGATACACATAAAATGGCGGAAGCGAATAAAGCTTTCTCGCATTTTAAAGCTTAATACACAGTACATCAGATAAAAATATGAGTAAGGATCTAATATACACACGCAACATCGGAATCTCTGCCCACATTGACGCAGGTAAGACGACTACGACTGAACGCGTCCTTTATTACACAGGGAAAGTTCACAAGATCGGTGAGGTGCATGAAGGTGCTGCTACTATGGACTGGATGGTTCAGGAGCAGGAGCGTGGTATTACCATTACTTCGGCCGCTACTACAACATTCTGGAATTATCCAACCAATAACGGAAAAACGACTCCTGAAACTACTCAATACAAAGTAAACATCATTGATACTCCCGGTCACGTTGACTTCACAGTCGAGGTGGAGCGTTCACTGCGTATATTGGATGGAGCAGTAGCTTTATTTTGTGCTGTTGGTGGTGTTGAACCGCAATCAGAAACAGTATGGCGCCAGATGAATAAGTATCATGTGCCGCGTATTGGTTTCGTAAATAAAATGGATCGTGCAGGCGCTGATTTCTTAAACGTTGTCGCGCAGGTAAAAGAAAGATTACACGGAAATCCTATTCCGCTTCAGTTGCCGATTGGTGCTGAAGATATGTTCAAGGGTGTTGTGGATCTGATCCGCAACAAGGCGATTATCTGGCATGATGAAACACAGGGTGCTACTTTTGATGAAGTTCCTGTTCCGATGGATATGAAGGCAGACGTGATGCATTGGAGAGCACAGCTTGTTGAAGCAGTTGCTGAATTTGATGATCACCTGATGGAGAAGTTTTTTGAGAATCCTGATTCTATTACGGAAGAAGAGTTGCGAGCGGCTATCCGCAAGGCGACCATCGCCATGAAAATTACTCCGCTTCTTTGCGGTTCTGCATTTAAGAACAAAGGCGTACAAGCTATGCTGGATGCGGTTATTCAATACCTTCCTTCTCCGATGGATACACCGGGAGTTGTAGGTATTAACCCAGACACAGAGAAAGAAGAAACAAGAAGACCGGATTCAGAAGATAAATTCGCTGCTCTAGCTTTTAAAATTGCAACGGATCCTTTCGTTGGACGTTTGGCGTTCTTCCGTGTTTACTCAGGTCGATTAGATGCCGGTTCTTATGTATTGAATGCACGTACAGGAAAGAACGAGCGTATCTCCCGTATCATCCGTATGCATGCGAACAAACAAACTCCGATTGACAGTATTGAAGCTGGTGATATTGCGGCAGCAGTTGGTTTCAAAGAAATAAAAACGGGTGATACTTTATGTGATCCGAAAGCACCTATTGTACTTGAGTCCATGACCTTCCCGACTCCTGTAATCGGTTTGGCGATCGAGCCAAAAACACAGGCTGACGTTGATAAACTCGGCATGGCACTGGCGAAACTCGCGGAAGAGGATCCTACTTTCAAAGTTCATACGGATGAAGACACCGGACAAACGGTTATCAGTGGTATGGGTGAACTTCATCTTGAAATTATTGTTGACCGTTTGAGACGTGAGTTCAAAGTAGAAGCGAACCAAGGTGCGCCACAGGTAAATTACAAAGAAGCTTTAACAAAGAGTGCGACTCATCGCGAGATATACAAGAAACAAACAGGTGGTCGCGGTAAGTTTGCCGATATCCAGTTTGAGATTGGCCCCGCTGATAAGGAGTGGCTCGAAAAAGGAAATACAGGTTTACAGTTTGAGAATGAAATCACCGGTGGAAATATTCCGCGTGAATTTATCCCGGCTGTTCAGAAAGGTTTTGCGCAGGCAATGACCAACGGTGTACTTGCCGGATATGCGAATGATTCGATGAAGATTCGTTTGTTCGATGGTTCTTACCATAGTGTCGATTCGGATGCATTGTCATTTGAAATCTGCGCGAAGGTTGCGTTCCGTGAATCAGCGCCAAAAGCAAAACCTGTATTGATGGAGCCGATCATGAAAGTGGAAGTAGTGACTCCGGATTTATACATGGGAGATGTAATGGGTGACCTGAATAAAAGAAGAGGCCAACTGGAAGGAATGGATACACGTGCAGGTGCACAGGTAATCCGTGCGAAAGTTCCGCTCTCTGAAATGTTCGGTTACGTTACTACACTCCGTACTATCACATCGGGTCGTGCATCCTCATCAATGGAATTCTCTCATTACGCTGAAACACCGAAAGCAATGTCTGAAGAAGTAATTGCAAAAGTGAAAGGCAAAACAAAAACCTCATCAGTTTCTTAATTAATAAGTATCGAAATTCAATATAACGTTCTTTATACTTAATCAAAATGTCACAGCGAATCCGCATCAAATTAAAATCCTACGATCACAACTTAGTTGACAAGTCAGCTGAGAAGATCGTGAAAACCGTGAAGATCACAGGTGCTGTTGTAAACGGACCCATTCCGTTACCGACAGACAAAAAAATCTTTACTGTTTTGCGCTCCCCGCACGTAAACAAAAAAGCACGCGAACAATTTCAATTGTGTTCTTACAAGCGTTTACTTGACATTTACAATTCATCAGCGAAGACTGTAGATGCATTAATGAAGCTTGAATTACCAAGTGGTGTTGAAGTAGAAATTAAAGCGTCATAAATAATTTATTAATACAAGGTGTATGTTTTTCCGCATTAGCGGGATAAACCTCTGGCTTAAAAACGAAACAAAATGTCCGGAATTATTGGAAAGAAAATCGGAATGACCAGCATATTTGCGGCTGATGGTAAATACATTCCATGTACTGTTGTTGAAGCAGGACCTTGTGTGGTAACACAAGTGAAGACAGTTGAAAGTGACGGCTACAATGCCGTGCAGCTTGCTTTCGGTGAGAAAAAAGAAAAGCATACTACTGCCCCGTTAAAAGGCCATTTCAAAAAATCAAATACGACTCCTAAGAGAAAATTAGTTGAGTTCAGACATTTCCCTGAATTACCAACACTGGGTTCTGAAGTGAAAGCAGAACTTTTTGTAGCAGGTGATTTCGTGGATGTAATCGGAACATCAAAAGGTAAAGGTTTCCAGGGTGTTGTAAGAAGGCACCACTTCCAGGGAGTTGGAGGAACAACACACGGGCAACATAACCGTTTGAGAGCCCCAGGTTCAATGGGAGCTTCTTCATGGCCGTCACGCGTTTTCAAAGGAAAACGTTTGGGTGGTCACATGGGTGTTGATCGTGTGAAAATGCAAAACCTTGAGGTACTTAAAGTAATTCCGGAACAGAATCTGATTCTTATAAAAGGATCGGTTCCCGGACATATTGGTTCTTATGTAATCGTGGAGAAATAATCATGGAATTAGCAGTCGTAAATACAGCAGGTCAGGAGACCGGAAAGAAAGTAAAACTCAGCGCGAAAGTTTTCGGCATTGAACCGAATGATCATGCCATCTATCTTGATGTGAAACAATTCCTCGCGAATCAACGCCAGGGAACTCATAAATCAAAAGAGCGTGCAGAGATTAACCGTACTACCAAAAAGTTGAAGAGACAAAAAGGTACCGGTGGGGCACGTGCAGGTTCAATGAAGTCGCCTTTATTTGTCGGTGGGGGTCGTGTATTCGGTCCGCGCCCTAGAGATTATTCCTTCAAGCTGAATAAAAAATTAAAACACATCGCTTGTCTGTCAGCATTGACATATAAAGCGAAAGATAAAAACATCATTGTACTCGAGGACTTCAATATGGACGAGCCAAAGACAAGAGCTTACTCCGACATCCTCAAGAACCTGAACCTGACTGATAAGAAGGTACTGATGGTATTGCCGCAGCACGACAAAAATATTTATTTGTCGTCGCGCAACTTAGAACGTAATAAAGTAACAACTGCGTCAGAACTTAACACCTACGATGTTTTGAATGCTCAAAACCTTGTGTTGGTGCAGAGTTGTGTAACTGCATTAGAAAACAGACTTACAAAATGAGTATCCTGAAAAAACCGATCATCACTGAAAAGATGACCAAAGCCGGTGAGAAACTTGGCACGTATGGTTTTGTTGTAGAAAAAACTGCAAACAAAATCCAGATCAAAAATGAAATTGAAAAAATGTACAACGTCACTGTTGAGCGCGTGAATACCATGAAATATTATGGTAAACTGAAATCACGTTTCACGAAAACAGGAGCGGTCACCGGCAGCAAAGGTGTTTTCAAAAAAGCGGTTGTGAAACTGAAGAAAGGTGAAACCATTGACTTCTACAGTAACATTTAAAAAGAAATTAATTAAGAAAACGGAAATCATCCCATCGTACTTCGGGACGAAATCTTAAATACGAAATAAACATGGCAGTTAGGAAACTTAGACCAATGACACCGAGCCAGCGACACACGATCGTTGATTCGTACGATGATATTACCGCCTCAAGTCCTGAGAAAAGTCTGACTTCTTCCAAGAAGCGTTCAGGTGGCCGTAACGACAGCGGTAAAATGACTATGCGCTACATTGGCGGTGGACATAAAAAACTGTATCGCCAGATTGATTTTAAAAGAGACAAATCAGGCATTGAAGGTACTGTGAAGACGATTGAATACGATCCGAATCGTACTGCGCGTATTGCTCTTGTTCATTACCAGGATGGTGAGAAACGTTACATCGTTTCCCCGAATGGTTTGAAGGTTGGTCAGAAAGTAATGGCAGGCGAAAAAGCGACACCGGAAATAGGAAACGCATTGTTCTTAAAAGATATTCCACTCGGAACGTTGATACACAACATTGAATTGCGTCCCGGACAAGGCGGAGAGATTGCAAGAAGTGCCGGTTCATTTGCACAACTTGCTGCCCGTGATGGAAAATACGCTGTCATTAAAATGCCAAGCGGTGAAACAAGAATGATCCTCGTTACGTGTCTTGCAACGATCGGTACTGTTTCAAATGCTGATCATATCCAGGAGAGTCTTGGTAAAGCAGGTCGTTCACGTTGGATGGGTCGCAGACCGAGAGTAAGAGGTGTTGCGATGAACCCGGTAGATCACCCTATGGGTGGAGGTGAAGGTCGTGCTTCCGGAGGTCACCCCCGCTCACGCAAAGGATTACTGGCGAAAGGTTATAAGACCCGCAAACCAAAGAATACATCGAATCAGTACATCATCGAGAGAAGAAAGAAATAAATATAAAATCTCGAATTGCGAATTTCAAATTGCGAATTGCAGCTTGAAACAACAATCCGAAATCAACAATCCGAAATTCGAAATAACAATGGCTCGTTCACTAAAAAAAGGTCCTTATATAGCTTATCACCTCGATAAGAAAGTTGTCAGGATGATTGAAAGCAAAAAGAAGACTGCAATCAAAACATGGGCACGTTCATCCATGATCTCTCCTGATTTTGTAGGAAATACGTTCGCGGTGCACAACGGAAATAAATTCATCCCGGTGTATGTCACTGAAAATATGGTGGGTCATAAACTCGGTGAGTTTGCCCCTACACGTACTTTCAGAGGGCATAGTGGAAATAAGAGTGAACCTTCTAAATAAATTTTTATCCGACATTAATCATGGGAAACAGAAAGAAACAAGCTGCAGACGACCGTAAGGAATTAATGAAGAGCACCGCCATCGCCAGACTGGTGAATGTTCCGACATCCCCTCGTAAAATGAGAGTGGTTGCTGATCTTATCCGCGGGAAAGAAGTGATGGCAGCAATGAACATATTGAAGTACAACGCGAAAGCATCTTCTACTCGTCTTGAAATACTGTTGCAATCGGCGATCTCGAACTGGGAAGCAAAAACAGGAGAGAAGATTGACGAAGGAAAAGCATTTGTACAATCCGTAAATGTTGATAGTGGCCGGATGTTGAAACGTCTTCGTCCTGCACCACAGGGAAGAGCGTACAGAGTTCGTAAACGTTCGAACCATGTAACGATTGTTTTGAATACAATCGGTTCTGCATCTACTGAAGAAGCAGCATCAGCAGAAATTGCGGCAGAGTAATTTTAAAAATCAATTGAACAGGAAATAGTAAATACCAATAACGTCAAACAAAAAAGCATGGGACAAAAATGCAACCCGATCGGTAACAGGCTAGGAATCATCAAAGGATGGGATTCTAACTGGTATGGCGGAAAAAATTATGGCGATAAGCTGTTAGAAGATGATAAGATCCGCAAGTATGTAATGGCGCGTCTTATTAAAGGAGGTGTATCAAAAATTGTGATCGAAAGAACATTGAAACTTGTTACGGTAACCATTCATACAGCACGTCCCGGAATTGTAATCGGTAAGGGAGGTCAGGAAGTTGATAAGCTGAAAGAAGAGTTGAAGAAGCTTACGAAGAAGGATGTGCAGATCAACATCTACGAAGTGAAACGTCCTGAACTCGATGCTCAATTGGTTGCTGAAGGAGTTGCACGTCAGTTGGAAGCACGTATCTCTTTCCGTAGAGCGACTAAAATGGCGATCGCTTCAACCATGAGAATGGGAGCTGAAGGAATAAAAGTAATGACATCAGGTCGTTTGGGTGGAGCCGAAATGGCGAGATCAGAACAATACAAGGAGGGAAGAATTCCTCTGCATACATTCAGAGCAGACATCGATTTTGCTATTGCTGAAGCGCAAACTTCATATGGAAAAATCGGTGTGAAAGTTTGGATCTGCAAAGGCGAAATATATGGTAAACGTGATCTTTCTCCGAACCAGGGACAAGGAACTGTAACCGGTGGTGCAAAAGGTGGACCGGGTGAGGAAAGAAGAGGCGATGGACGCGGTGAGAGAAGAGGCGGAGGAGATCGTGATCGCAGAGGCGGTGGCGGAGGAGAACGCAGAGGCGGCGGCGGTGGTGGAGATAGAAGAGGCGGTGGCGGTGGAGATCGCAGAGGCGGCTCTGGTGCAGGCGCAGGAAGAGGAAGATAGTCAACGAAGAAAAAATTAAGAACGAAATAAATAAATTGCTGAGAAATGTTACAGCCGAAGAAAACAAAATTCAGGAAACAACACAAGATGAAAGCGAAGGGCAATGCGACCCGCGGTCACGAGCTTTCTTTCGGATCATTTGGTATTAAATCAATGGATACCGCTTGGATTCCGAGCAAGCAGATTGAAGCAGCCCGTGTTGCAGTTACCCGTTTCATGAAACGTGAAGGTCAGATCTGGTGCAGAATATTTCCTGACAAGCCCATCACTAAAAAACCTGCGGAGGTTCGTATGGGAAAAGGAAAAGGAGCTCCTGAATATTGGGTAGCTGTTGTAAAACCAGGTACCATCATTTTCGAAGCGGAAGGAGTTTCTGAAGCAACAGCAAAAGAAGCATTACGTCTTGCGGCACAAAAACTTTCAGTGAGTACGAAGTTTATCGTGAGAAGAGATTACGCAGTTCAATAAATAGAGGGACGAGAGTCGTGTGACGAGTGACGATTGGAAATTTTAAAAAGAGCAAGGAAAATGAAAAAAGAAGACATTAAAGAATTGACGACAGACGAACTTCGGATGCGTTTGGCAGAAGAGAAAACTCAGTATGCTAAGCTGAAGATGAATCATGCTATTTCACCGATTGAAAATCCGCTGAAGATCAGAATTACACGCAAAGGAATTGCGATGATTCATACTGAACTTACAAGACGGACGAAAGAAGAACAATTGAAAAACCAATAACCAGTTCAGAAAGAATTTACAATGGAAGAGACAACAATAAAAAGAGGCCTGCGAAAAGAAAGAACCGGAACAGTGGTGAGCAACAAGATGAGCAAAAGTATCGTGGTGGCAGTGGAGCGTAAAGTGAAGCATCCGATGTATGGTAAGTTTATCAAGAAAACGACCAAGTTCATGGCGCATGATGAAAAGAACGAGTGCGGTATCGGTGACCTGGTTACCATTACTGAAACCCGTCCGCTCAGTAAAAACAAGAACTGGAGATTGAAAACCATCTTAGAGAAAGCAAAATAAAAAATAGATGGAAGATATGAGATGTTAGACAATCTCAAATCTCAAATCTCAAATCTGAAACGAAATGATACAGCAAGAATCAAGACTGACAGTAGCCGACAACAGCGGAGCAAAAGAAGTTCTTTGTATCCGTGTGTTAGGCGGAACAAGAAAAAAATATGCATCGCTCGGTGATAAAATTGTTGTGACCGTTAAGCATGCGCTTCCTTCCGGAAATATCAAGAAAGGAACTGTTACGAAAGCAGTAGTGGTACGCACAAAAAAAGAAGTAAAAAGACAGGATGGCTCATACATCCGTTTCGATGATAACGCAGTGGTGTTACTCACCGCCCAGGATGAGTTACGTGGTACGCGTATCTTCGGTCCGGTAGCGAGAGAGCTTCGTGAGAAACAATTCATGAAGATCGTTTCATTGGCACCTGAAGTAATTTAATTGACATTAGAGGTAAGAGAAAAAAATCTCGCATCTCAAATCTGAATAATAAAATGGAAAGAAAGAAAAATACACAACCGAAGCTGAAGCTGAGAAAAGGTGACATCGTGAAGGTGGTTGCCGGCGACTCAAAAGGTCAGCAGGGACGGATTCTCGAAGTGCTGCTTGATAAAAGAAGAGCACTTGTGGAAGGCGTCAACATGGTGAGCAAACACACCAAGCCGAATGCGAAGAACACACAAGGCGGCATCGTTAAGAAAGAAGCAACCATTCATGTTTCGAATCTTATGCTGATCGACGGTAAAGGAAATGCTACGCGTGTAGGCAGAAAAGTTGAAGAAGGCAAAATCGTTCGTTACTCTAAAAAATCAGGGGAGGCAATAAAATGACATATGTTCCAAGATTAAAAACCAAGTACAGAGAAGAAGTAGCTCCTGCGCTGCGGAAAAAATTTAACTACAAAAGTGTGATGCAGGTTCCGCGCATCACAAAAATTTGTGTGAACCAGGGTGTTGGTGATGCAGTGAGTGATAAAAAACTCATCGACTCTGCAATCGCTGAGATGACCATGGTAACCGGTCAGAAGCCGGTTCCGACAAAATCGAAAAAAGATATTTCAAACTTCAAACTGAGGGTGAATGTTCCAATCGGTGTTCGTGTAACGCTGCGTGATAATAACATGTACGAATTCCTCGATCGTCTGATCGCTGTTGCATTGCCCCGTATCCGTGACTTCCGTGGAATTAACCCGAAAGGTTTCGATGGCAGCGGAAATTATACGCTCGGTGTTACTGAGCAGATCATTTTCCCTGAAATTGACATCGACAAGGTGAATAAAGTAACGGGTATGGATATCACATTTGTAACTTCAGCAAAAACAGACGAAGAAGCAATGGAGTTATTGAAAGAGTTCGGATTCCCGTTCAAAGCAGCAAACAATTAAAAATTAAATATGCGATAAGAGACGTGAGACCAAAAAATCTCAAATCTCAAATCACAAATCTCAAGAATATGGCAAAAGAATCAATGAAGGCAAGAGAAGTGAAGCGCGCACGCATGGTTGCCCGGTATGCAGCCAAGAGAGCAGCTTTGAAAGCATCAGGCGACTACGCGGCACTGGATAAACTGCCCCGCAATGCTTCTCCTGTTCGTCAGCATAACCGTTGCAAACTAACGGGTCGTCCTCGTGGTTACATGCGCACATTCGGATTGTCAAGAAACATGTTCCGGAAAATGGCACTCGAAGGAAAAATTCCGGGCGTTACAAAAGCAAGCTGGTAAAAAAAGTTATCAGTTATATGTTATACGTTAAACGAATGTAACATCTGGCTGGTAGACCAAAATAAAAAAGATAGTCGTATAACTAATAACATATAACGAATAACGAAAAAATGACAGATACAATCGCAGATTTCCTGACGAGAATCAGAAATGCCGTAAGAGCAAATCATCGCATCGTGGAGATTCCTTCATCGAACCTCAAAAAGGAGATGACCAAAATACTTAAGGAGAAAGGATACATCCTCGATTACAAGTTTGAAGATAATGACATTCAGGGCGTCATCAAGATTGCGTTGAAATATCATCCTGTAACAAAAGCTCCGGCGATTCATAACATCTCTAGAATCAGCAAACCGGGTCTTCGGAAATATGCGGGGATGAGCAGAATGCCACGCGTGTTGAACGGATTGGGAATCGCTATTCTTTCAACATCAAAAGGTGTGATGACAAACAAAGAAGCCAAAGATCAAAAGATCGGCGGAGAAGTGTTGTGTTATGTTTATTAGTAAGTACGAAGTATAAAATATAAAGTAAAGAGTATAAAAAAAAACAGACGGCGGGTTTAAGAGTCTCAAATCTTAAATCTCAAATCTCAAATCTGATTTCAAAATGTCACGAATAGGAAAATTACCCATCACGATTCCTGCAAAGGTAGAAGTGAAAGTCAACGGCAACATGGTTCACGTAAAAGGACCAAAAGGTGAGTTGACACAAAAGATAGAACAAGGCGTAAGTGTAAAGATCGACGGAAATACGCTTACGGTTGAACGTTCTACTGAGCAAAAACGTCATCGTGCACTGCATGGATTGTACCGTGCACTCATCAACAACATGGTGGTTGGAGTATCACAGGGTTTTGTGAAACAACAGGAATTAGTTGGTGTAGGTTACAAGGCGTCTAACCAGGGACAATTACTCGACATGGTGCTCGGCTATTCCCACCATTTCATTTTCGAAATTCCGGCTGAAGTAAAGGTGAGTACGAAAACAGAAAAAGGTAGTAACCCAACCATTATTCTTGAAAGCGCCGACAAGCAATTGCTTGGAGCCATTTCCGCTAAGATTCGTTCGTTCCGTACACCTGAGCCGTACAAAGGAAAAGGTATCCGGTTTACAGGTGAAGTATTAAGAAGAAAAGCAGGAAAATCTGCAGCTAAAAAATAAGTAGACAATAGACAAATTAAAAAGTAGACAATAAAAAACAGAAAGAGAGAAAAGCGAAGGAGAACTAATCATCTCATATCTCAAATCTCGAATCTCAAATCTTAGTCAAAATGTTAAGGAAACAATTAAGAAGAAATAGCATCCGCGAACGCATCCGCAAAGCTCTAAACAAAGGAACGTCTGAGCGCCCCCGCCTGTCAGTGTACAGAAGCAACAAGCAAATCTATGTGCAGTTGATCGATGATATTACAGGTGTAACTCTTGTATCCGCCTCATCCGCATCGAAAGATATTGATGGATTAAAAGGTAACAAAGTGGAGATCGCGAAAGCAGTTGGTAAAGCGGTTGCAGAAAAGGCGATACAATCAGGTATTAAAACGGTCGTGTTCGATCGTGGTGGTTACCTGTATCATGGCCGTGTGAAATCGTTGGCAGAAGGAGCTCGTGAAGGCGGGTTGGTATTTTAATCATACAAATTATTTGAACATAAAGATATGTCAGAAGCAAACATAAAGAGAGTAAAAACGAGCGAGATCGAATTGAAAGATCGTCTTGTGAAAGTAAAGCGCGTTACGAAAGTTACGAAAGGTGGTCGCGCCTTCACATTCGCTGCCATTGTTGTGGTGGGCGACGAGCATGGTGTTGTTGGTTACGGTCTTGGGAAAGCGAAAGAAGTAACGGACGCTGTTGCGAAGGGTGTGGATGATGCAAAGAAGAACCTCGTGAAAGTTCCGATCATGAAAGGAACAGTTCCTCATGAGCAATACGGAAAATTCGGCGGCGCGTATGTGCTGTTGAAACCGGCAGCTCCGGGAACAGGTGTAATTGCAGGTGGTGCGATGCGTGCGGTACTCGAGAGTGTTGGCGTGCATGATGTATTGGCAAAATCGAAAGGAAGTTCAAATCCTCACAACGTGGTGAAAGCAACGATTGATGCCCTCGCGAAAATGCGTGACCCGGCTACCGTGGCTCAGCACAGGGGAATTAAAATGGCAAGAGTGTTTAATGGTTAATAATAGTTTACAGTTTCCGGTTTATTGTTTCCAAAGCAGTAAACTGTAAACCTAAAACAACAAACTTGAAAATGGGAAAGATCAAAATCAAATTAGTAAAAAGCGGAATCGACAGATCAGAGCGTCAGAAAAGAACGCTGTCAGCATTGGGTTTACGGAAGTTGCATGCTACTGTTGAGCATGAAGCGACTCCGCAGATCAAAGGCATGTTGGTTAAAGTAAATCACCTGGTAGAAGTAACGGAAGCATAAACAGTAAACTGTAAACGAAAATGAACTTAAGTAATCTTAAACCTGCAGAAGGTTCAGTCAGAAAAAATAAACGTCTTGGTCGTGGTACCGGATCAGGTCGCGGTGGTACATCTACACGCGGACATAAAGGAGCTCAGTCGCGTTCGGGCTACAGCAGCAAGAGAGGCTTCGAAGGAGGCCAGATGGCTTTGCAGAGACGTGTTCCGAAATTCGGTTTCACCAACCTGTTCCGTAGAGAATTCCACGGCATTAACCTGGATACGTTGCAGACGCTTTCTGAAAATAAAAAAATTACTTCCATCGATGTGAAGACACTCGTTGATAACGGACTCGCTGCAAAAAAAGATAAAATCAAAATTCTCGGCAGAGGTGAATTAAAAGCGAAGCTTGATGTGAAGGTGCATGCATTTTCAGCATCCGCAAAAGCTGCGATTGAAGCACAGGGCGGAACCATTGAAGTGGTTGGTAATCCGCAATCCGCAGAAGGTACTAAAGAAAAACAAAAATAAATTTCTATATCTTATTTTGTAAAATAGATAAATGAAGAATTTCATTCAAACATTAAGAAACATTTTCAAAATAGAAGATCTGAGGATTCGCATTCTCAACACCCTCTTCTTTCTGTTGATCTATCGCCTCGGTACTCACATTGTGTTGCCAGGTGTGGATCCTGAAAAACTTGGAGAACTTCAGAACCAGACTTCGAAAGGTGTTCTTGGTTTACTGGATATGTTTTCCGGCGGAGCGTTTTCTCACTCCTCTATCTTTGCGTTGGGAATCATGCCGTATATTTCTGCTTCCATCGTGGTGCAGTTGTTAAGCATTGCCATTCCTTATTTCCAGAAATTACAGAAGGAAGGTGAAAGCGGAAGAAAGAGAATCAACCAGATTACACGCTGGCTCACCGTTATCATCACTGCATTCCAGGCGCCGGGTTACATCGTTAACTTAAGATCACAGGTTCCGGGTGCTATTATTTCTGTCACGAATCCTGAACTTGTTTCTCCGTTTACATTCTGGTTTACTTCGATCATGATCCTTGTTGCCGGTACCATCTTCGTGATGTGGCTGGGCGAAAAAATCACCGACAAAGGAATCGGTAACGGAATTTCTCTCATCATCATGGTGGGTATCATGGCCCGTCTTCCAATCTCACTTCGTGATGAATTGTTATCACGTTTGAACCAGGGCGGAGGGTTGGTTGTATTCTTACTTGAATTGGTAGCGCTTGCCGGCGTTGTTGCGTTGGTGATTTTGCTGGTGCAAGGCACGCGGCGAATCCCGGTCAACTTCGCCAAGAAGATTGTCGGCAACAAACAATACGGCGGAGTTCGCCAGTACATTCCGCTTAAAGTAAACGCTGCCGGTGTAATGCCGATCATCTTTGCACAAGCCATCATGTTTATTCCTGCCACGATCGCTCAGTTTTTCCCTGAGTCGAATGCATCGCAGGGAGTTCTTTCAACTTTCGGTAACTACACATCGTTTTGGTACAACTTTACCTTCGCGGTGTTGATCATACTTTTTACATACTTCTATACAGCCATCGCGGTTAATCCAAACCAGATGGCGGAAGACATGAAAAGAAACAATGGTTTTATTCCGGGTGTGAAGCCGGGAAGACAAACCGCAGATTTTATTGATGAAGTAATGTCGAGGATTATTTTGCCGGGATCAATCTTCCTTGCATTGGTAGCCATCATGCCGACATTCGCCATCTTAGCCAATGTGAATAACAACTTCGCTCACTTCTACGGAGGCACGTCGCTTCTTATCTTAGTGGGTGTTGTTTTAGATACGCTTCAGCAGATAGAAAGCCATTTGCTGATGCGCCATTACGATGGACTGATGAAATCCGGAAGGATCAAAGGACGGAGTACACCGGTTGCATCAGCAGTATAAAAAGTTTATAGCGTTTACCGTTTTCAATTAACGCAAACAGTAAGCAGTAAACAGTAAACAAAGATGTTGTATTACAAGACGCAGGAAGAAATAGAGTTTATCAGAGAAAGTTCTTTACTTGTTTCAAAAACCTTAGCCGAAGTTGCTAAAAACATGAGGGTGGGAATTACTACTCTTGAGTTGGATAAGCTGGCTGAAGAATTTATCAGGGATCATCAGGGTGTGCCGGCATTTCTCGGCTACAACGGGTTTCCGAATTCATTGTGTATTTCTCTGAACTCACAGGTAGTACATGGAATTCCGAACAGCAGCATTCTGAAAGACGGAGATATTTGTTCCGTTGATTGTGGTGTTCTGAAAAATGGTTTCTACGGTGACTCAGCGTTCACATTCGCCATTGGTGATGTACACAGTGATTCACTTCGGTTGCTCGAGGTTACCAAAGAGAGTTTGTACAAAGGCATCGAGAAAGCAGTTGCCGGCAATCGTCTCGGAGATGTGTGTGAAGCTATTCAAACGCATGCTGAGAAAAACGGTTACTCAGTGGTTCGGGAATTGGTCGGACATGGAATCGGGAGAAGCCTGCATGAAAAACCGGAAGTGCCCAATTACGGAAAGAAAGGATCGGGCATGGTGCTGAAAGAAGGATTGGTCATCGCCATAGAACCGATGATTAACATGGGTGGAAAAGCGGTGGTTCATGAACGTGATGGATGGACAGTTCGAACAGCTGATAACAAACCTTCTGCACACTTTGAGCATACGGTTGCTATCAGGAAAGAGAAGGCAGACATTCTTTCAACATTTGATTGCATAGAAGAAGCATTAAAAGATAACATCAACATAAAAGTCATCAACTGAAAAAGTGGCAAAACAAGCGAGCATAGAACAGGATGGAACCATCACAGAGGCTTTATCCAACGCCATGTTCAGAGTTGAGTTGGAAAATGGTCACGAAATTATTGCGCACATTTCAGGCAAGATGAGAATGAACTATATTAAAATATTACCCGGTGATAAAGTGAAAGTAGAAATGTCGCCATACGATTTAACAAAAGGAAGAATAACTTACAGATATAAATAGTTTACAGTTTACTGTTTCCGTTATGTGAAAAATCAGCGTATTGTAAACAGTAAACATTAAACAGTAAACCAAAAAGAAATGAAAGTAAAACCATCCATCAAAAAAAGAAGTGTTGACTGCAAGATTGTTCGCAGGAAGGGAAGACTATATGTCATCAACAAAAAAAATCCGCGTTTTAAACAACGCCAGGGATAAGTAAATGTGAAAATGTGCAAATCAGTAAATGTGCAAATTCATAATTCATAATTTTAAATTCATAATTTCAAAAGAATGGCTCGTATATCCGGTATTGATTTACCAAAACACAAAAGAGGAGTAATCGGACTCACCTACATCTACGGAATCGGGAACGCTCAGGCAGAGCGGATCCTGACAGAAGCTGCAATCGACTTCGGTAAAAAAGTTGAAGAGTGGAACGATGATGAGTTGAATAAAATCCGTTCGTTAATCAACGAGATGAAAGTGGAAGGTGCTCTTCGCTCTGAAGTGCAACTGAACATCAAACGCCTCGTGGATATTAACTGCTACAGAGGTATGCGTCATCGCAATGGCCTACCTGTACGCGGACAACGAACCAAAACCAACTGCCGCACGAGAAAAGGAAAACGTAAAACCGTTGCGAACAAGAAAAAAGCAACTAAAGTTTAATTAAATAACATGGCTACTCAAGCAACAACAACAACAACAACCAAGAAAGTCTCTAAGAAGAGAGTAGTGCGCGTGGATGCAGTAGGTGAAGCACATATCAATGCGACATTCAACAACATCATCATCTCTTTGACCAACGAAGCGGGACAAGTGATCTCATGGAGTTCTGCCGGTAAGATGGGTTTCAAAGGTTCAAAGAAAAACACTCCTTACGCTGCTCAGATGGCTGCAACAGATTGCGCGAAAGTGGCGCATGACCTCGGCCTTCGCAAAGTAAAAGTGTTTGTAAAAGGTCCGGGCGCAGGTCGTGAATCAGCAATCAGAACACTTCACCAGAATGGAATCGAAGTGAATGAAATCGTTGACGGTACACCGATGCCTCACAATGGCTGCCGTCCTCCGGGAAAAAGGAGAGTTTAATAGAAATTGAAAATTATTAATTCGAAATTATAAATTAAGAGTTGTTTGACGGTAAAGTGTCACGCATCTCAAATCTCAAATAAAATGGCAAGATATACCGGTCCAAAATCAAGAATAGCAAGAAAATTCAGAGAGCCGATCTTCGGTCCTGATAAGGCATTCGAGAAAAAGAATTACCCTCCCGGACAACACGGGCAAACCAAGAAAAGAAACAAGCAGTCGGAATACTCGACTCAGCTGATGGAAAAGCAAAAGGTGAAATACATGTATGGTATTCTCGAGCGTCAGTTCGCGAAGACCTTCGACCGTGCATCACGTATGCAGGGCATCACCGGTGAAAACCTGTTATTACTGATTGAATCCCGTTTGGATAACATGGTGTATCGCCTTGGTGTAGCGCCTTCACGTACTTCTGCACGCCAGTTGGTATCGCATCGTCACATTACCGTGAACGGAAAAGTTGTGAACATTCCCTCTTATCTCTGCAAAGCAGGTGATGTAGTGGCAGTTCGTGAGAAATCAAAAACACTGGAAGTGATTACGCATTCAGTTGTTGGAAGAGTGAACAAATACACATGGCTTGATTTCGACCGTACGACTATGTCAGGAAAAGTAATCAACCTGCCATCACGCGATCAGATTCCTGAAAATATCCGCGAGCAGCTCATCGTCGAGTTGTACTCTAAATAATGTTTGTAGTTTACTGTTTTCGGTTTACAGTTAGTTAACCGCGAACAGGAAACCGTAAACAGGAAATCGTAAACAATAAATATCAAATTTTAAAACCAAAATATAAAATGGCAATCTTAGCATTTCAGAGACCAGACAAAGTGATCATGATTAATTCAACTGACAGACAAGGTCAGTTTGAGTTTCGTCCGCTTGAGCCCGGCTATGGCATTACTGTCGGCAACGCTCTTCGGAGAATTCTTTTGTCATCATTAGAAGGTCACTCAATCACGTCTATAAAAATCTCAGGTGTTGATCATGAATTCTCTACTATCAAAGGAGTTGTAGAAGATGTAATCGAAATCATTCTGAACCTGAAACAAGTTCGTTTCAAAAAACAAATTGAAGGAACAGATACTGAAAAAGTAACCGTAAATGTTTCCGGCAAAAGCCAGTTCACTGCAGGCGATATCAGCAAATTCACTACCGCATTCCAGGTATTGAATCCTGAACTTGTGATCTGCAATATGGAGTCAAGTGTGAAAATAAGCATGGACATCCAGATCGACAAAGGACGGGGTTATGTTCCTTCAGAAGAAAATAAATCGAACAGCGCACCGATCGGTACCATCTTCGTGGATTCTATTTTCACACCGATCCGTAACGTAAAATACTCTGTTGAAAATTATCGCGTGGAGCAAAAAACGGATTATGAAAAACTGATCATGGACATTACCACTGATGGTTCTATTCATCCGAAAGAAGCGTTGAAAGAAGCGGCTGAAATCCTCATTCATCACTTCATGTTATTCTCCGACGAAAAAATCACACTCGAAACAAAAGAGAAAACACCTACGGAAGAACTGGATGAGAATACGCTTCACATGCGCCAGTTGCTGGGTACAAAATTGGTTGACATGGATCTTTCTGTTCGTGCATTGAACTGCCTGAAAGCAGCAGATGTTGAAACACTTGGTGACCTGGTTTCTTACAACAAATCAGACCTGCTGAAGTTCCGTAACTTCGGAAAGAAATCATTGACTGAATTAGAAGAATTGGTTCGTTCAAAGAACCTGACCTTCGGAATGAATATTACAAAATATAAATTAGATAAAAATTAAAAAGTACAGAGTACAAAGTATTAAGTACAGCGATATACACAATACTTTATACTTAGTACTTAATACATAATACCTCCAAAAATGAGACACGGTAAAAAAATAAATCACCTTAGCAGAACACACAGTCACCGCGCTGCTATGTTATCCAACATGGCTACGTCGTTGATTATGCATAAGCGTATCAACACGACTGTTGCAAAGGCAAAGGCGTTACGTAAATACGTGGAGCCGATCATAACACGTTCAAAAGAAGACACGACACATGCACGTCGTCTTGTGTTCAGTTATCTTCACAGTAAAGATGCTGTGACGGAATTGTTCAGAGAAGTGGCGCCAAAAATTGCAGAGCGCCCGGGTGGATATACGCGGATACTGAAAACGGGAAATCGTTTAGGCGACAACGCTGAAATGTGCATGATGGAATTGGTTGACTTTAACGAAAACATGCTCTCTTCAAAAGAAGCGAAGAAGACAAAGACAACTCGCAGAAGAGGAGGAAAGAAAAAAGTAACAGAAGCAGGAGCAGAAGGCACTGATGCAGCGGCACCTGCAACGGATGTGACGGCTGAAGCTCCGAAAAAACGCGGCAGAAAAAACGCGGACGACTCCAATGACAAAAAAGAAGATTAATATTTCAATTGCCTATTGAATTTCAAAAGGATAAACCTGTTGGTTTATCCTTTTTTTTATGCGTACAGGTTTTGCCACAATCAATTATCTTTGAGCGATCAAACAACCATGAAATACATCACCAAATCTCCCGCTATCCTGTTGCTGCAAGACGGCACGGTGTTTCACGGCAAAGCTGCCGGAGCCATCGGTACTACCACCGGTGAAATATGTTTTAACACGGGCATGACTGGTTACCAGGAAATCTTTACCGACCCTTCTTACTTCGGTCAATTGCTGGTGGCGACTCACGTTCACATCGGTAACTATGGAATTCACCGGGAGGAAGTGGAAAGTGATTCAATCAAAATATCAGGATTGATTTGCAGGTCGTTCAATGTATTGTACTCACGTAAGGCAGCCGTGTCTTCTATCCAGGACTATTTCACTTCGCAAAACATCGTGGCCATCTGCGATGTTGATACACGCGCGATCGTTCGTCATATCCGCAGCAAAGGCGCCATGAACGCAATCATTTCTTCCGCTATAACGGATGTTGAAATTCTGAAAACGAAACTTGCTGAAGTACCTTCTATGGAAGGGCTTGAACTTTCATCAAAAGTCACGACAAAACAATCCTATTTTATCGGTGATCCAAATGCGCGTTACAAAGTAGCTGCCATGGATTTCGGAGTGAAGAAAAATATTTTACGTAACCTCGTAAAGCGTGATTGTCTGGTGCAGGTTTTTCCTTCAAGCACCTCTTTCATGGAATTGAAAAAATGGAATCCCGATGGAATATTTCTCAGCAACGGTCCCGGAGATCCTGCCGCCATGCCTGATGTAGTGAAGACGGTGAAGGAGATTCTGAACGACAACATCCCGGTTTTCGGAATCTGTCTTGGTCATCAGTTGCTGGCTGAAGCGTGTGGTATCCGAACGTATAAGATGCATCACGGTCATCGTGGGATCAATCATCCGGTAAAAAATATCATCACCGGAAAATGTGAGATCACCTCACAGAATCATGGCTTCACTGTAAAGGAAGAAGATGTAAGAAAATCAGACAAAGTGGAAGTGACACACATTAACCTGAACGATCAATCCATTGAGGGAATAAGAGTGAAAGATAAAGTGGCGTTCTCTGTTCAGTATCATCCCGAAGCCGCGCCAGGACCGCATGACAGCGCTTATCTGTTTGATGATTTTATTGAGTGCATGAGTAAGGTAATGGTGGAGGACTAAACCGGTTTTATTTTTCTTTCACCGGCTGATCCTTAGCAGGATTCTTATCCGTGTTATCTTTATCAGCATTTAAAGCATCAAGATTTTTTTTCGCCAAAGCGAATTCAGGATAAACTTTCAAGGCCGCCTCTAACGCTTCTTTTGACTTGTCTTTCATGTTAATTTCTGTAAGAATGATTCCGCGTAGGTTAAGCGCAGCCGCTTTTAACGGAACATTTTGTCTTCCTTCATCAGTGCCAATACCGATCGTTTCTTTCAGGGATTGAGGGTCATTAATGATAATATCAATCATCTGGTTGCACTCACCGATACGTTTCAACAGGTACTGCTGAACGGCAAGCTGGTAGGCGAAATAAATTTTTCCCGAACGCTGATATAATTTTTCATATAGCGCAACAGCTTCCCTATTTCGTTTCAATGAACTGTTTGACTGGGCTACTATTTCCATGATGTCTGAATTCATTGTATCCTTTTCGAGATAAGCATTGCCGGCAAGAATACATTGCGGAGATGCATTGAGGTTGTAGTATAGCACCACCAAAGAATCAAGCCATCCTTTGCTATCGGGGTGTTTAATCATGAGCGAATAAAGTGCGTGCTTTGCAACGTCATAGTCACCAAATTGAACGGCAAGGTTGTAAATTTCAAGATCAGAATCCTTTGCTGACGGCGTGCTTTTAGCAGGTTGAGCGGAAGTAGTTTTGTTTTTCGTTTGACCGGAAGCAAAACCAAAGAATGAAATGGCAATGAGAATGACGAAGTACTTTTTCATGGTGATTGAGATTGTATTTTCACGGGCAAGATAAAAAATGTTTTCCTGTTATTGGATTAAGTAAGAAACTGTTGAACTTATTTCAATTTACCCTGACGGTTCTCATTCGAAACTGTTACTTTTGGAAAAGAAAATTTGAACCGGTAAAGTCTGCATACGAATGACGAATAACTATTTGGATGAGTTGAACGAAGCGCAACGCAAAGCGGTGCTTCATACTGATGGACCAGTGATGATCATTGCCGGTGCAGGTTCGGGGAAAACTCGTGTGCTTACGTATCGCATCGCGCACCTGCTTCATTTGAGAGTGGACGCGTTCAATATTCTCGCTCTTACTTTTACAAACAAGGCATCGAAGGCGATGCGGGAGCGTATTGAAAAACTGACAGGTGCCGAAGCGAAGAATCTTTGGATGGGAACCTTTCACGCAGTCTTCGCGAAAATACTCCGCATCGAAGCGGAAAAATTAGGATACCCTTCCAACTTCGCCATCTATGATACAGACGACGCTAAAAGTTTAATGCGCGACATTCTTCGCGAGCAGGGTTTGGATGATAAGGTATACAAACCTGAAATGGTATTGAACCGTATTTCAGCGGCAAAAAATAATTTGTATTCATGGAGTGATTATCAGGCAAACGCTGATTTTGTAAACGATGATACGACAAGCGGGAAACCCAAGCTGGGAATGCTTTTCGAATTGTATTCGAAAAGATGTTTCAAAGCTTCCGGAATGGATTTCGATGATTTGTTGTACAACATGTATGTCCTGCTCAGCAAACATCCTGAGACGCTGCACAAATACCAGCACAAGTTCAAATACATTTTGGTGGATGAGTTCCAGGACACCAACTATGCGCAGTATGTAGTTCTGAAAAAGCTGACTGCTGTTCATGAGAATATTTGTGTAGTCGGAGACGATGCGCAATCCATCTACGCTTTTCGCGGAGCGAACATCCAGAACATTCTGAATTTTGAAAAAGATTACCCGGATCTGAAAGTTTTTAAGCTGGAGCAGAATTACCGTTCCACTAAAAATATTGTAAGCGCTGCCAACAGCATCATTCTTCACAACAAGAACCAGATTAAAAAAGATGTGTGGACACATAATGATCATGGAGAAAAAATTCAGCTGATGCGTGCGCTAAGTGATAACGAAGAAGGGAACATGGTTGCTAATTCCATCTTCGATACGAAGGTGAACAAGCAATGGCACAACAAATCATTTGCGATTCTATACCGTACCAATGCGCAATCGCGTGCCATGGAAGAAGCGTTGCGCAAAATGAACATTGGTTACCGTATTTACGGTGGCCTGTCTTTTTACAAACGAAAAGAAATCAAAGACCTCATCGCGTATTTTCGATTAACGATTAACCCGCACGACGAAGAAGCGTTGAAACGCGTGATCAATGTGCCTGCGAGAGGAATCGGAAAAACTACAATTGAAAAATTAACGGTGACGGCTTCTGAGCGGGATAAAAGTATCTGGGAGATCGTTGAAAATTCTTCGGAAAATGCCGCCGGTTTTAACAGCGGAACCCTTACGAGGATCAGTGAGTTTGTAACGATGATCAAAAGTTTTTCTGTAAAGCTGAAGTCCGACAACGCGTACGATCTTGCCAGTCATATCGCGACCTCCGCCGGATTGATGCGCGAATTATACGCGGATAAAACTCCCGAAGGATTGAGCCGCTACGAAAACATCCAGGAGCTTTTGAATGGTGTAAAGGAGTTTACGGAAACGGGAAGAAGCATAACGCCGAAAGGGGATGAAGATATTTTCCAGGACCAGGAGGGAAACAGAACGCTTGATATGTTCATGCAGGACATCGCGCTTCTCACCGATGCCGACGATGAAAATAAAGATGACAACGACACCGTTTCACTTATGACTATTCATGCAGCGAAAGGTCTTGAGTTCCCGGCTGTTTTTGTCGTGGGACTTGAAGAAAATCTTTTTCCTTCACAGATGTCTGTCAACTCGCGTGAAGACCTGGAAGAAGAAAGAAGATTGTTTTACGTTGCCATCACGCGTGCCGAGCACAAACTCACGATATCATACGCTTCGAGCCGTTATCGCTGGGGAAACCTGATCAATTGCGAACCGAGCAGATTCCTTGAAGAGATCAATGCTGAGTTTGTTGAAGAAACGAATTCGCGTAAGAGTAATAACAATAGTTTTGACAGGTTTGATCAGACGAATAAATTACCGGAACGCTGGAACAACAAGCCATCTTCTTTGCAACGAGCTCCGGTCAACAAACCGGCACCTGCTCACTTGAAGAAAATTAATTCTTCGGAAGTTCAGAATTTTGCGGGTGACGATACCAGCGGAATACAAACCGGGATGGAAGTGGAACATCAGCGTTTTGGCATCGGGAAAGTACTTTTTGTAGAAGGAAAGTTTCCGGATATGAAGGCGACCATTTTTTTTCAGGGAATCGGCCAAAAGCAGCTGCTTTTGAAGTTTGCCCGGCTGAAGATCATCAATGGCACGTCAGAATAATTTCTTATCTTCGATCGCTTATTAAAAATAATTATGAGTAAAGAAATTCCGAGACCGGCGATAATGGAATATAATTCCAGCCGCAATCAAATGGTCATTCCTGAATATGGCCGCAACATCCAAAAGATGATTGAGTATGCCGTTACTCTCGAAGACCGTGAGGAACGTAACCGTGCTGCGAGGTCCATCATTGCTGTGATGGGATATCTCAATCCGCAGATCCGCGACATTGTTGACTTCAAACATAAACTATGGGATCATCTTTTCCTGATTTCTGATTTTAAACTGGATGTGGATTCACCTTACCCGATTCCACCTCGTGAGACATTAAAAGTAAAGCCACAGCGAATTGCTTATCCCGAAAGTAAAATCCGTTACAAATATTACGGAAAGACCATGGAGCAGATGATCAGGCAGATTGCGGAAATGGAAGAAGGTGAACGCAAAGATCAGATCGCGCAAAATCTCGCCAATTTTATGAAGATGTCTTACCTCACCTGGAATAAAGATACGGTGGATGATTCAACAATCATCGGCCATCTGGATGAATTATCCGGAGGAAAAGTAAAGTTGCAGGATACAGTACGACTCAATCACACCGCTGAAATATTGGCGATGGCTGTTCAGAAAAGACAACAGCAGCATACGAAAAGTAATTCCGGGAAGCAGCGCCAGCAAAGACGAAAGAAAAAATAAAAAGTAAAAACAGGAAAATAAAAAATGCCTATCTCGATTGATAAGCATTTTTTGTTTCAGGAAAATTCTGTTGTTTTTTAAACCGGCCTTTTTCGTGTCACAATAAACCGGATAATATAAAATACAGAGACAAGAAGAAATAGTCCTCCGAGCATGGCAACGATTGATGATCCCGCAGGGAAGTCATATTTATAAGAGACATACAAGCCGAAGAACGCACCAAGAATACTAAGTAAAACAGCGAACAAGACAACGCTTAAATTTTTTCTTGCCAGCATGATGGCTCCGACTGCAGGAATAATCAAAAATGAAAACACAGGGATTACGCCACTGATGCGAACTGCGAAAACGATGCTTAATCCGATTGAAATGTAAAAGAGAAAATTCCAGAGGTTAAAAATTCCGATGGTATGTCCTTCACCTTTTTCGAAACGTTGCGTTAACGCGAAAAACTTTTTGTAGAACAGAGTGTGCAACAATGCAATCGCTCCTAAAACAATTCCCGTAATTTTTATTTGCTCCCAGCTCACCGATAAAATATTTCCGAATAACACTTCCTGGATATCTGAATCTCCGTGCGGTGTTTTTGAAATGAGCATGACGGTTGCGGCTGAAGCAACTGCGTAAATAATTCCGATGATCGCTTCGAGTTTTAACCGCCTGTCACGAATATTAATTAACGACATCAGGAATGCACCAAGTATGGCGAAGAGAATCGGTATAAAAGTTTTTCCTTTTCCGATGTAATCTGAGAAGGCAACACCGAGTGAAGATATTTGTCCGAGGGCAAGATCAACGAACACAATGCCTCTGCCAACAACATGTACTCCAAGATAGGAGAGCACAATTCCTACGATTACGCTCAATATAAATGCCTGGGTGATAAAATCAAGTTGAAACATTTCAAACATGGAGATTTTGTTTTGAGTTTATAGTTTACGGCCCGGAGACAAGAGCGAAACGCCTTTTGGCTCCAAACTCTCGGCTCGTTATTTTAAGACAGTGATCAATTGATTGATGTTATAATCAAACACATCATAATAATTTTTTATTGAATCGAATGCGCCGACTGATGTCGCCAGTGTCAGCACTTTTGCTCCCGTTTGTTTCGCGACAACATCAGAAGAAGAAGAAGTAAAATAAGGTGACGAGATAATTATTTTTATAGAATTGTTTTTTACTTCACCGATAATTTTTACCAGTTGAGACGGAGTAGGAGGGATGCCCGGTTTCGGTTCAAGGAAATCAACGATCTGCAAACCGAAACGATTTTCAAAATAGCACCACTCGTTGTGGTAGGCAATCACTTTCGTTCCTTTGTATTTTGCCATGATGAAACTCCATGTTTTCATCTTTTGGTCAATCGTTTCATTGAATGTTTTCAGATTCGCTTCAAAAAGATTTTTGTTCTCGGGAGAAATTCGTTCGAGACCATCACAAATATTTCTCGCAATGTGTTTTCCATTCATCGGATCGAGCCAGTAATGAGGGTTTCCGAAGATGTGAATGTCCCCTTCAGCGCGGTTAATACTGGAAGGAACCTGCATCAGCTGAACGCCGATAGACGCATCCACATAACCAGGGTTGCCTTTTTGAATTTTCGGATTCCTTGAACTCGAAAGAAGTGAAGGCGACCAGCCGCTTTCTAAATCAAGGCCGAGTGTTACAAAAAGATCGGCATTCGATAGTTTAATGATGTAGCTGGGTTTCGGATCAACGAAATGGGGATTCTGGTAACCTGTGGCGATACCGAACACATCCACTTTATTTCCGCCGATTATTTCCGCTATACTTTTTGTATCCTGCGTAGTTGCAACGACATGAATTGTTCCGGCGAATGCATGTGTTATCATCAGCAATGAAACAAGAGTAAGCAAACACATTTTAAGGGATTTGATATTTGAGATTTGAGACATGAGATTTTTCATTTATAATTTAGCATTTATAATTTTCTAATATTGGTGTGCGCCGTGAGAACCGATTACGAATATCCAACGGAGAAATACCTGTGTGAAATTTTTTTCGAAGTTATTTATTTCATCCGGTTGGTTCGCGAAAGTCGCTTTTCCCTGCAGTTCAATTTTCTGAAACTCTGTTGCATACCAGCCGATTGTCGCGGACGCGGCCTGTTCCACAAACTGTGCCGAAGAAGGCTTGTTTGTATAGTCGTAACGTGCGGTAACAAACCAACGTTTCGACACCTGTATGTTGATCAGCGAGTACCAGCCGATCGCGTTTACAGAAGTGCTGTCGAAAGTTGCATGGCTATAATACAGTTCATTCTGAAATGTGAAGGAGCGATACGTATTATATTTCACCGGCTTCCATTTATAGGTCAGGTCAACAGCGCCTACATTCGTTGTGTGATCTGTAATGTTCGCTCCGGAAATTCCCGACAGGCCAAATTCCAGTGTTGCATTTGGAGTGAGGTCCCAGAAGTTTTTCAGATGCGCAAGCTTCAGGTAATTATTTCCTGCGCTTCTTGCAAAACTGGGACTCTCTCTTGGCCCGTCAGTCAATTCAACAGTCAATTCCTGGAAGAATGTGTGATTCGGTAACAACCAACTTAACTGAAGTCCTTCATCATTCATTCCTTCTTCTCCGAAAAATCGAACATACCCGTTCGGCATATCCACGAATGCAAGCGCATGTGGATGAATCGGATTGATGCGCCCAAGTGCCTGTTTAAACTTGCCAGCTTTCAACTGCAGATGAGCAGGTAAAGCAAGAGTGGTTAGGTATCCTTCCTCCACTTCGCTTTTAAATTCACCGGTCTTAGGATCCCGGCTCATGGAAATAAAAAAATCAGCGCGGGCATACGGATCAACAACAGATTGCAGTGATATTTCTGTTTCGTGAAGGTTGGCGTCAAAGTTTCTTTTGTAATTGCTTTGATAACTTCCTCTGAAATCACCAATGACACTGATGTCCGGGTTAACAGAAGGTGCGCTCCTTGCTGGTGCAGCAACAGGGATATTTTCCTGCTGCATTTGATTTTGAATTTGCAACAGCAGCAAAGAATCAGGAGGGATGCTGTCCTTTTGAGCATACGAAACCTGAATCATAAAGCAGCATGCGGAAAAAATGCAGATGTGTTTTTTTTTCATTTGATAATTATTTGATGTGATACATAAAATGGAAGTAAGGGAACGCACATGCGATCCCCTGTTCTGAATTTTCAGAACGTAGTTACATCAGATAATTGCAGGAGGTCCTCTGAAAAATAAAAAAGCAGAAGAAGAAAAGTGGTAACTGCTTGTTTGCTCAACAGTCTGAGCGCAGAAGAGTGGTGAAGAAACAAAAGAAAAATGATTCGTTTGGTGAAACAGCGGTGGAACCGAATACTGGTCCAGATCGCAGTGCTCATGTAATTTTTCAACATGTTGATCCGTTGAATTGTGTGAGATGACATCGCACGTGTCATCATGATGAAAAAAATCGTGAACGATTTCTTTCGGGGCAAAGAAAAAAGAAACAGCAGCGAGTAAAATGTACGCTGTAATTTTCCTGAAAATATGTTGCCCGTATGGCTTCATGAAAACAAATGTAGGAATTCTGTTCTTACTTTATGTTAACGGCTGTTAATTCATTCGTATGTGTTCAATTAAATAACGAAAGAAATCAGCAACGGCAACAAAAGTTTATTTCTCAGGCAATTTGAGCTTACCGGTTTCAATGTCGTCAATAAACCCATTCACCTTTTCTGTATCCAGTCGTTTTGCAATGATACGTTTCCTGTCGTCAAGCAGGTAAATAACGGGAGTGGAGTAGATGTCATAGTAATTCCTGAAGTTGGTCTGGTTGTATAAATCAGAAACGTTGATCCAGTCAAGTTTGTTGTCGTGTATGTATTTTTTCCAGACGTCCATATCCGATTCAATTCCTACAGAAAAGACTTCTATGCTGATTTTTGTTTTTACACTGTCGTAATAATGCAGCAGTTTAGGCACTTCTATTTTACAATGACTGCATGTCGGGTCCCAGAAAATCAACACTGTGTATTTTGCTTTCACGCTATACAATGTGTGCATCACCAAAGCAGTGTCGGGCATTGCAAGATCATGCGCGGGAGTAAACAGGATATTTGGTTTTATCTTTTCTACACGGGCATGAATATTTGCTTTCAATGTTGAGTCAGCCCAATAAGCCATATCAGATAAGTAATAGGTTTCCGCGAGATGTACAAATATTTTGTCGAAACCCATGATCTTTGAAGTTTCATAGTAGTTGGTAAGAGTAGCAACACAATATTTGAATACTTCTTTGTTTGCTTTTGATTTTTCGATGATGGTATCGGCTGAAACAATAATTGAATCAGGGTTCTGAGCCGTCAGCTGATTCATGTACGTTTTTATTTTATTTTGAAAAATTGGCGTACGAAGTAAACGCTCATCTCCGAAATCAACATTCTCCCAATAATGATATTTGTAGTAACGGAACTGAAAGGTAGAGTCTGTAATATTTCCTTTTGAATCTTTCGGAGGGTCAGGAATTTCGGGCTCCGACATTGTTTTAAAAATTTTTGCAAGGAATGTTTTCGGATAATCATTCATCAGTTTAATCCGGTATGCTTTCACTTCCTTGTCAATGGCAGTAATTTTTTCATTGATCGTTTTAACTGAATCTTTGTTGTCCTTGTAAGCATCTCTTCGATTTCTTAATACCTGCGTTTCCTTTGTCTTGTCAACAATAAAAATCTGGTGGTCGTTGAAGAGTTTGTTTTCCAGTGAACCGGTTACTTTGAAGTTGCTGATAAAATCAAGGGTGTCGGATTCGACAGTAAATTTTTGTTCGTTAACGATAATTTCAAAATATGTTTTGTTCGGCATGATCACCAGGTAAATGCCTCCCGGCAAAGCATCTTTTCCTTTGAATACTCCCCAACCGTTTTTGTCGAGACGAATCGTGTCTTTCACATATTGCTTTTCACCGAAATGATTTCCGAGGTAACAAACGGTGTCTTTCAAACCATTGATGTGGACCTTGATTTCATATCCTCCGCTGCTGCCCGTCGTTGCTTTCGCGGAAAACGCGATGGCTGAAACAAAGACAAGCAGGAAATAAATAATGGAAGAGAAGTTTATTTTTTTCATATACATTAAATGAATGATTACAGGTTTTGAAGTCTCAGGTGAGTTTCGCAAAGTTAAGCACTTAACGACTTTTGAGATGAAGGTTTGATAAATTCCACGAACAAAAAAGCAACCGAATCTTACGAATGCTTTGAAAATGAGCCACGAATATAAATCTTCTGAAATGGGTATTATAAATTTCCTCTTAACGCCTGTTCCCGTTCGATTGATTCAAACAGAGCTTTGAAATTTCCCTTGCCGAATGATTTGGCTCCTTTACGCTGGATGATTTCAAAGAAAACGGTTGGCCTGTCCTGAACCGGTTTGGTGAATAACTGAAGAAGATATCCTTCTTCGTCGCGGTCGACAAGGATGTTGAGTTTTTTCAACATCTCAATGTCTTCGTCAATTTTTCCGACACGTTTTTTCAGATCTTCATAATAGGTTTCAGGAACATGGAGGAAGTCGATGCCGCGGCTGCGAAGTTCCGTGACAGTTTTTTCAATGTCATTCGTTAATACAGCGATGTGTTGAACACCGGCACCGTGATAGAATTCAATGTACTCTTCTATCTGCGATTTTTTCTTTCCGTTCGCAGGTTCATTGATCGGAAATTTAACATACCCGTTTCCGTTAGAAACAACCTTACTCATCAGCGAAGTATATTCTGTGCTGATGTCGTTGTCATCAAATGTGATCAGCAACTTGAAGCCCATTACGTCCTCGTAAAATTTTACCCATTTATTCATTGCGCCGAGTTCAACGTTGCCTACACAATGGTCAACCACCTGAAGCCCCACCGGCTTTATGTTGAGTGAACTTTTCGCCGGTTTAAAGCCGGGCATAAATACACCCGTGTAATTTTTTCGCTCAATGAATTTGTGAATCGTATCGCCGTAGGTATGGATGGCTGCAAATTTAACTTCGCCGTGTTCATCGCTGATAACAGTGGGTTGGGTATGCGCGATTGCTCCGCGCGACATCGTTTCATAAAAAGATTTCTCAGCGTCATCCACCCATAACGCCAGCACTTTTACACCATCGCCATGTTTTCCGTGGTGCAGCGTAATTTCAGAATCCGGATGCATGGATGAAGTCAGGATAAACCTGATCTTTCCCTGTTGCAATACATACGAAGCACGATCGCGCACGCCGGTTTCAGGTCCTGAATAGGCGACGAGTTCAAAACCCCAGGCAATCTGATAATAGTATGCAGATTGTTTTGCATTGCCGACCCAGAATTCAATATGATCGGTGCCGTTTAATGGAAGAAAGTCTTGTGACATGGTATTATCTTTTATCTTAATTCTTAGAACTACAAATGTCTTAATTATAGCCAATAAAGTCAAATGAATTAAATGCTGAATTTTTGAATTAAGCAGGATGCCAGGAGTTTCAAGACAGTTCTCTTGCTCTTACGGATGCTGACATGGCCAACTGCTTTCCGCTACTGCCTGCTTTTTTTTCTTACCGGTGCTGTCGCTGCTAACTGTCTTCTGCTACTGCCTACTTCTTCCTCGGCTGGTATCCACGCTCTTTAGCCATTTTTTCAAGCCGTTCCTGGAAAGATGATTTCTTCTGAGCTTTCGGTCGCTTTTTATTTTCTTGTATCTGGCGGTGAATGGCATCCTGATCAATGAATGCTTTGAACAGGTATTGTTGTCCGAAACCGAACACATTACTCAGAAAATAATAATAGCTCAAACCGGCTGAATAATTATTAAAAACACCGAGAAACATAATCGGCATCAGGTACATCATCCACTTCATTTGTGGATTGGCAGCACTCGTCATCTGCATATTCATGCGTGTGTAAAGCAATGTGGACACAGTCATGAGTAATGTAAAGAGACTTACGTGATCACCGTAAAAAGGAATTTTAAATGGAAGATCTAATATTGAATCGTATGTTGAAAGATCTTTTGCCCAAAGAAAGTGTTCGCCTCTCAGTTCAATCGATGAAGGGAAAAAACGGAACATAGCAATGAGAATCGGCATTTGTAAAAGTCCGGGAATGCAACCACCGAGCGGATTCACACCGGCTTTACGATATAACGCCATTGTTTCCTGTTGCTTTTTCATGGCATCGTCAGGATATTTGGCGGTGAGTTCTGCAATTTCCGGTTGAAGTACTTTCATTTTCGCCTGCGACTTGAATGAGCCATACGTCAGCGGAAGCAGAACTACACGAATGAGAATGGTGAGCAGAAGAATAATAATTCCGAAATTCAGGTGAAAACCATTCAGGAAATTAAATGTAGGGATAACCAGAAAGCGGTTTACCCATCCTAAGATTCCCCAGCCGAGTGGAATTTGTTTTTCAAGATGCAAGTCATCGATTTTCTTCAACGTCTGGTAATGATTCGGGCCGATGTAGAAACGCATGCCATAACTTTCGGATGGTTTGTGGTCGTACGGCAAAGTGAAAGAAGCCGACAGAGTCTTTACATATTTATTAGATGTTTTATCAGCAGAACTTTCTACTACAGGTGAATCAAACGTGTTATCAGCAATCAGAACGGAGGTGAAGTACTGCTGTTTGAAAGCGATCCATTTTACTTTTGTTTTCAATGGCACCTGTTCACTTTTACTTTCTGAAATATAATCTACATCCTCGTCTTCGCCTGCAAAACGGTAATAAACGGTGGTTGCCATCCGTTCATTATCCATGCTTTTCTCCTGCTTGGTAACGGGTTCTCTCCAGTCTAACGAAATGTAAGTGGCATTCGCAGCAACTACGTCGTTTAATCCGACTACATTTATTTTGAATCCCACGAGATAGGATTCGTTACTCAGCGAATAGACATATTCAATGTATTTGTTTTCGGCAGAATAAAGTCTTAGCGAAATATTTTGCGGAGATGAAGTGCCGGAGGGCTGAAAAAACAATCCGCCCGTACTGATAATTCTGTTTTGTGCCGACAATGACAGGCTGAATTCAGACGAGTCGGAACCCATCAGGATGACAGGTTTGCCATCAAATGTTTTATACTTTTTCAGTTCAACATTTTTAATCCTTCCGCCGCGGTTGGTCAGCGTAATTTTTACAAGTGCATTTTCAAGGGTAAAAAATTTCTCTGAACCCGATACTGTTGAAGCAAAATCGCCGAACTGTTGCTTTAAAATTTCCTGTTTTGCAGAATCATTTAATGAAGTTGAAGAAGAATCTGCAAGAGCAATTTTTTGTTGGGGCACGATCGCCTTTTTCTGTTCTTCAGCTTTCATCACGGCTACAATTGAATCCTGCTGATGTTTCACTGCAGCCCGTTCTTCAGCGCTTGGCTGAGTAAAGATGCTGTACCCGATAATGAGTACGCCAATTAAAATAATGCCGATAACAGAATTCCTGTCCATTAAATTTTTTTGAGGGCGCAAACATACAGGATTCACTGCTCAATCACAAGTGGACTGTTTACTCTGAATGTTCTTTCTGGCGATTTTGAAAAGAAATAAATGAAGAAAAAACATACAGGATTCAGTGCTCAACCAAAAGTTTTAGTAGACAACAGCAGCCACCGATGCACGATCGACCACTGACCGTGCACAAAAAAGCAGACAATGCAAAAAGCACTGTCTGCTTAAAATCTTGTATGCTACCTTCCGGCTTTTAGTACTTTAAAAACTTCGCTTGTCTTGATGAATTTGTGACATCATCCGGATCAGAAAGTTTCATATAATACACTCCCTGCGGAAGATCTTCAATTTTCAGTTTGATGGAATTGTAACCGTTCTGCACATCATATTCAATTGCACTCACAATCTTACCCAGCATATCAACAATGCTTACCGTTATTTTACCACGCGTCTCCTGGTAGAAGTTCACACTCACTTCTGTACTGGCAGGGTTCGGATAAAGCGACATCACATCTTTGTTGTTACAGTTAACAGCTACAATGTCAGAATAAGAAACCATGCCGTCAATGTCAACTTGTTTCAGGCGATAGTAAAGCAATTCGAAGCAAGGAGGTTGTTTATCAAACAACTTATAAAACAACGGTTGTGTTGATGTACCGGATCCGAATCCTTTCACTCTTCCGATAGAAGTAAAGTTTTTCCCGTCATTGCTTCTTTCAACAAAGAAATACTCATTGTTGATTTCAGATGCTGTTTCCCACGAACATAAAACACCATTTTTATCAGGGTTGGCTGTGAAATAAAGCAACTCAATCGGGAAAGGAGAAAATCCCTGCTGGCCTGTCGCAAAACGGAAGTTTATACCAAGACTAGATCCCCCGTAAGCTGCAGAGTTCACGCTGTCACGTTGCGTATTGGCAGCATTACTTGCATATACACAACGTCCTTTCAGGTACCAGGCCGCAACAGAGTAAGGGTCAATAGCCGTATCACAAATGGCAACTGTTTTGGCGCCAAGTGTAGCAACTTCATTTGTAAAACCTGTATTGTGAAGTGACACTACATATTTTCCGCCAACCTGTGCTCCATTTGATCTTAAGAATGTCCAGTACCCGTTATCTAACAGGTTGCTCGTGTCGTAGGAAGCATACAGACATTCGTTGGCTGCCGGGCCGAAAGGTGACGGCAACGTAGGCCAAGGTGTATAATAACCCGTTACATACCCGAATTGGTTTGAGTAATACCAGTAGATGTTTGCAAGTTCAAAATGTGTTGCATCACCAACCGGGTAATCAAATGACAAATCGGTCTGCATTAAGTTTCCAGGGCCGGAAACAAACCGTTTTAATTTTCCGATCACATAACTACTCGCATTACCTCCGATTAACGAATAAAGCCCTCCTACTGCCGGAAGAGCAAAGTCATTTTTCAAAATTACAACTTCTGTTGGAGCGGGAGCATTAATTTTTCCATTCGTTAATGTGAGTGAAGAGTCGACATACAGGGAACTGTTAGCCCCGCTTAAAAGAACTCCTCCGCCGGAATTATTTATGACAACCCGATCGAACAGCGTTGAGTCAGTGCCATTGGTAATCGTTTGAATCGCGGCTCCGTTAAACTGAACAGTGCTTCTTCCTCGTCCGATAAATGTACTCTTACCTGAAACATTTGTAAAGTTTTTGGCAACCTTCATATACTTTCCGTTAATATTGAAAACACTCGTGTTGTTAGCAATGGTAAAACTACCGGCAACATCAATGTCTGAAAGCAAGATGACCGACCCGCTTGGTTTATTAATAACAACATGATAGAATTTATTTAATCCCGTGAGAGAACCACTGATGGCTTGCGTTCCGGTTCCGACAAATGCAACTACAGAGTTTGGCGCACAAGACAGTACACCGTTTTGAGTAAAATTACCACATACGAACAACGTATCGTTCGGGTTAATCTGCACCCTTCCATTGAAATCAATTAAAACATCATTTGCTCTGGCAAGACTCGGACTCGAAACAACACTGGTCGGCGAGGTAGTGATAAATGCACTGATACCACATGAAGGCGGAACGTTAGCACATCCCCAGTTTAAATTATTTGTCCAGGAGTTACCGGAGGTTGCTGCCCATTGAACAGTTGTAGGTGCGCCATAATTAATCGGAGAATTGGATGTGAAATCGAGTGTATAACCGACCGGTGTTCCGGATGTATTATTAATCATCAGCAAATAGGTTTCGCCGGGTGCCACTGCTAATGGCGCGTTATATGCCGGTCCACCGACTCCATTGCTGGTACCGACTCCCGAAGGGCCCATCCCTGTTGCAGAGACCGGGGCTAAGGTTGAAATATTACAGCCAACAATAGCAGGCAATGCAGGAACTCCTGCGGTTGCATGCGAACTAAGTAAATTACAAACACTGGTCATAGAAGAAACAGGATTGGCTGTGGTACCGATTCTCCACAATACCCAATCGTAGTTGGTACCGTTTGACGTAGGTGTGATATCAAAAAATAATGTACCCGTGCTGTCGATCGTAAATGTATAAAATGAAGAGTTTCCTTCACCAGAACCAGGGAAACAACCAAATGCAGTTACTCCTGGTAGATCGCAAATATTCCCATAGCCCGGATATCCCGGAAGAGGGACATTGGTAACCTCACAACCAACCGAAGCAGGCAACACACAATCCTGAACCGGCTGAGGAGGATTTGAAAGTGTTGCGTCCTGAACCACTATGGTGAAGGTGCCGGTGAGGGCCTGGTACCCGTCAACTACCACATAATAGGTAAGTCCGGGGGTTACAGTCGCTGTTAACTGAGAACTTAATTGCCCAGCACCACAGTTTGGAGAGTTGTCGTTGCACGCTCCTGGAACAATAACCGGAGCATTACACGTTCCGGAAAACAAAGCGATCTGTGTATTAGATAATGATCCCGTAATGGTTCTGATGGTTACAGAAGTACTTGGTGCAACAAAAGAGTACCAGACAGTATTAAAGTAAGTACTTCCATTATTTGTCCAGCATGGAGGATTGTAATTTGGTGTAGCGACAGGGTAAACAAATGGTTCACCGGTGTTATCAGCGCATGAATTGTTAGCTGAGTAATACGTTCCGATACTCATTGGAATCGCGTTGCATGGAAGGTTATTCGGATTGGTACCACCCGGACATGGATCTGTCGCACATAAACTGAACGTCCCGGCTCCAAGACCTCCTATGTCCCAGAAGCGAACATAAACAGTATCGCCCGCAGTCCATGTAATGGAGACATGCGGCATCTGCGGATTCTGACTTCCATTATCGTCACACAGCAAAACATTTGTTAAATTACTACAACTTGTCGGTGCTGAAGGTGATCTGTAAACAGCCATGACGCCATCCGTCATGGTTCCTCCTAAGGCATCAATATCCAGTCGACCTGATGCGGGTACCCTTACTTTAAACCAGACATCATGATATACGCTTCCACCGCATCCTGCAGGAGGTGCAACACTAATTCCGGCGCAAAGATTTGTATAGGGTCCGGAATAGGTACATGTAGCGTTTACCGGAAGAACAATGGCGTTACATGGATCATCATTCGGCGGAGGAGTAACGGCAGGGCAAGGATTGTGAATACAAACGGAACCTGTTCCTGTGAGTCCGGGACTGTAAGTAAATATTCGGATATAAATTGTATCACCCGGCATAACGGTTGGTGACGAAACGAAAATATATGGCAGTAAAGGGTTAGGAGCAATACCGCCGTCATCATTACATGCAACCTCAGTCAGGGACGAACAACTAGCCCCTGTCTGTCTATAAGCGGTCACCACCCAATCATACACAGTTCCTCTTTGAAAAACAGCTTCAAACTGTCCGCTTGCCGGAACAACAAATCGCATCCAGACATCACTTTGCCCCGTCGTAAACGGACAGGATGGGTTACCAGGAATTGTAGTATGGGTCGCGCAGCGGGTATCATATGTATCAAAAGTACAGGAAACTTGAGCAGTTGATGTAACAGGAACTGAGCATGGATCATCACCAAAAGGAGCAGATACTCCTACCTGGCAAACCTGGTATACGCAAATTGTAAACTGACCATAGGTTGTATTGTATGGCCATATCCTGATCCAGACAGATTGACCTGCTATTAACCCACCCTGGATAATATTTGAAAACAAATTATTAGGAGCTATCTGTCCGTCATCATTACAAGCCAGTGTTGCAAGATTGCTGCAACTGTTTGTCGGACTTGTATAAAGTTGCATAACAGGATCTGTCATTCCGGGACTTACCCTGTTGAGGTTGAAAACGAATGTTCCATTTGCAGGAACTGTTACATGGAACCACATATCACTCTTAAGCGTAAAGGCAACACAGGTAGGTCCCGGAGGTCCTACGGAAGGAGTGGCACATGCTGTCGAAAAAGTTTGAGGATTGCATGTAGTAGTCGGAGTAGTCAGGTCAATAGCACCGCAAGGCTCATCATTGGCACTGCAGTTATCAGAAACACAAATGGTAAACGTACCGGCTTGAGAAGGATTCGGCGACCATACGCGAATCCAATAGGTAAATCCGGCGACGAGGGAAATGTTGGATGCGCTCAGACTGTTAGATGGTCCGACACAAACGCCGGCTCCGACATTTCCAAGACTTAACGCACAATTTCCACCGTTTAAATAAACTGCCATTCCTGCATTTTGTATCGGGGTAGCACCGCTTGGTGATAACGTTACAGCGGCAGTAGTAGCTGTACCTGCGACAAAACTATACCATACATCTCCGGTAGAACCAGAGGTGAATCCGGCACATGAAGGAGCTGTTGCGGCAACAGCTGAGTAAGAAGCACATTCAGTAGTACCTGCACTCGTATGAGCAGAACAAACAGTATTGAGATCTACAGTTCCCAGTGAAGTTGCGCTGCAAATATTATCATTAGCCGGAGCACTTCCATTTACAGATATACTAATACTGAAAGGAATCGACGCAGAACCAAGTACGCTGTTATTATCCACGATGATGTAATACGTTGTACTCGCTGCAAGTGAAACTTTCGTAATGGTTGCTGAAGTGGACGATGACAATGTTCCTGTTGCGCTTGCAACACAATGCACAGCAACATCAGGACATGCATCGTACAGGAATACGCCCGGGTAAGAGTTTGCACCGGTACCTGTAACAGCTATCTGAACACACTGTGCAGCTGCACCGGTGGTGTATTTGAAAACATAGTCAGGACCGTTGTGCCATGCCGAGGCGCACGGTGTATTGGCAGGTGTATATTCATTTCCGAAACCGGATGTATTTAACGAAGCCGCGGAAAAAGGAAGTGAGAGAATATTTACCGCCGTTGCACAGGTTGCACCTGAATTGTCGAACACACACAGGTTAAAAGATCCTGTTGAACCGGGAGCAGACCATATCCGGATGTAATACACTGTTCCGGCAGTGGTAATGATGTTAGACGTAAGTGAATTTCCGGGACCCTGGCAATCTGCGATTGGCCCGGCACAACTGCCAGTATAAATCGCCATGCCAGCATTTGTTAATGCAGTTCCTGAACCTTGGGTAAGATTAATCTGTAAACTTCCATTTACCTGTGAGGTAAACCTGTACCATACATCTCCGCTGTAACCGGCAACAAATCCTCCGCAGGAAGGGTTTACGCCTCCTGATGAAGGACTTGAACAATCACTGTTCCCGGCTTTTGTAGTCGCAGCACAGCTGGCGCCCGGGTTAATGTTTCCGAAATCGTAAGGACCTGCAGCAACAGCGCCGGCACAATCATCATTTACCGGCATCGTTTGAGTAACAAGATGCAAAACGAATGGGATAGCAGAAATTCCGCCTGCCGCTAAGGTAGGGTTGTTATCCACCACAATGTAATACGTTGTAGATGGTAATAACGTGACCTTGTTAATGACGGCTAAATTGGAAACTCCGGTTGCAAACGCTACGCAGTTGGTCGCCACATCAGGGCAGGCATCATACAAAAATAGTCCGGGGTAAGAGTTAATACCTGTACCGGTAATGGATATCTGTAAACACTGTGGGCTCGCTCCTGTTGTAAATTGAAAAACAAAATCCTGTCCGCCAAGATAAGCCGATGCACATGGCGTATTAGCAGCTGTGTATTCGTTACCATAACCGGAGGTGTTGATTGCTGGACTGTTGTAAGGAGCTGAAGGAATAACAGCGGCATTCGAACATGCAGCTCCTGAAGGATCAAACACACATAGATTGAAAGTACCGGTTTGCGCTGCATTGGTTGTCCAGACACGGATATAAAACACATCACCAACACTTGCAATAACAGTTGAAGTGAGTGAAGTACCGGCTCCCTGGCAATCTACAATTGCACCGACACAACTGGTTGAATAAACCGCCATGCCTGCACTAAGAATTGGATTGGTGACACCTTGCGTAAGATTGATTTGAATCGGTCCCGCTATTTGCGATGTAAACATGTACCAGACATCATTGCTCACTAATGACGTAAATCCGCCGCAGGCAGGATTTGTTCCGCCGGTAGAAGGTGAAGCACATTCAGTTGATCCTGTTTTAGTATGTGCAGCACAACCGGACGCTGTCGTGATATTTCCGAAATCATACGCACCGGCCACAACTACTGAAGCGCAATCATCATTGGCTGGAGGAGTACCATTGTTCAACATGTAAAAGTTAAATGGAATGCTGGGGTTACCGGCTGTGGCTAAAGTAGTATTGTTGTCTACAATGATATAATAAGTTACTCCCGCCAGCAGATTCACTTTCCTGATTACAGCGGAGGTGGAGGCGCCTGTGACTCCCGTTGAACTGGCGATGCAATGTGTTCCCGCTGAACTCGGACAACCATCGTACACAAACAATCCCGGATATAATCCTGCTGTTACGCCGTTGATGTAAATCGAGTCACATTCGTTTGACACAGGCGTGTAACTGAAAACATAATCATTTCCACCGTGGAAAGCGGATGCACATGGAGTATTTGCAGCGGTGTAATCATTTACGCTGTTGGCTGTAGTTAAACCGGGAGCGCTGTAATTGAGCGCGCAAATTTGTCTTGGATTTGCACACGTGTAACCCCATGAAGGGTTCTGAACATTTACTTTGAATTTTCCGACTACATCGCCATCGGTTGTAATGCGGGCGAAAAAAGTATCCACCGAACAAGCGGTCAGACTATTCACAGTGCCTCCTGTGTTAACGGTCGTACAGAGATCTGAAACAAGTGCCGCACACGATCCATGAAAAATCTCTACGGAAGTTCCGGCTACCGGCTGACAAGGAGCAGCGCTGGTGTTAAAATTAAAAGATGTAATCCCCGAAGGTTTTACAAATTTCACCCAAACGTCTTTTGAATCTGTACCTCCTGGAGAACAAGATACCAGGCCGGAAGTACTGGCTGTTGCATGCACATTTGACAAGGTATCATCAAAAGCAGTTGTGGAAACAGGACTTGAGCTTAAAAGTTTTGCCTGCAAACAATTGTCGTAGATGTTTGCTTTTGGAACAAATGTAAATCCCTTTTGTTTGTAGACAGCATCTAAAGCGACAGTTGTACCCGAAAGAATATTGTCTACGCTTGAATCAGCTGCAGTACCTGATAAACGAACAGACCAGTAATCTCCCTGGCAAGGTCCTGAAATACCGGTTGACGAACTCGGAACAGAGGGTGATAAATTATAGTTGTAACCTGCACTCCAATAATTATCCAAGTAAATATAACCTGGAGAGACTGAACCAGCACAATATAAACCGACCGCAAAGGCAAATGAAGAGGATGTGTTGTTTTTATCAAAGAATACACCTGTCCATCGGATCCACATAATTTTATTAGTGACATCCCACCTGTACGCAGGGGTCGATTTCAAATCATCCCAAAGAGGAGCAATAATTGGAAGTCCAGTTGAGTTGTTAGCCAAACTATTTACAGGAAGACCGGCAGCAGCAATCGGAGCCGAAACATTGGCAGTTGCTGAAGTAGTAAGTAGAACAAAACCATTAGTTGAAACGCAGAACGATGGATAATTAACACCTGCATAAGTGAAACCGGTATATGCAGCCGGTATAATTGTTTTAGAAATTGAATCGTCCTGGCTGACGGGAGAAAATACGGCAGTAAAATTCGGGACAGTTGTCGGCGGCGCCAGTACCCCGGCCCCGGACGTAATAGTTAAAGAATACGGTAACCCCACCCCCGGTTGTGCACTACCCGTGTAGCTAAAATAAGTAAGCAGAAAAATAATGCCTACTGCAATGCGAGTAATTTTTAATTTCATGGTTGATTGTTTTAAGTATTAATTCGCAGTTAGAGTTTTGAGAAAATGGAACTCTACAAATACGAAAAGATCAAATATTGGTTGCTATATTAAGATTTGATAAAAGTGGTTCAAAGTTGCAAAATAATAATAGCAATTGCAAGCTACTTAACCTTTTAGTACCAAAACTTTGTAAACATCTTGATTTAATAAGTGAATGAATAGAATTAACAGTTAAACACGTAAAATTTTACACTAAAATGACTGTAATATTTTTCAAAAAAAGTTCATCTGTAAAAAGTAAAATTCAATTCTGATTACCACTGTCCGTGTAATCTTTTTTGTCGTTTTCAATATGCCGTCACCATTGGTTTCTGTCTTATTGACCTCACCCCAACTCCTCTCTCCCGCTAAAAGGCGGAACAGCCACGGAGAGGGGCTAATCCAATATCGATAGATGTTTCAAGAGGTGATTATCTTTTTGTCGGACAGTAGTGAATTCCAATATTTATTCTCTGAATGCAACTGTGAGCGATCAGTTATGAACCAACAACAAAAAACTAACAACGAGGTACTAAAAATCTTCTCATACTGCCTGCTTCGATTTTTCCAAAACGGCGCGAATAAATTTTACAAACAGCGGATGTGGATTCTCCACAGTGCTTTTATATTCGGGATGGAACTGTACACCGATAAACCACGGATGATTTTTCAATTCGACAATCTCCACTAAATTTCCTTCCGGGTTAATGCCTGAAGCAATCATGCCGGCGTCTTCGTAGTCTTTCAAAAATTTATTGTTGAACTCATATCGATGACGATGACGTTCACTGATTTTCGATTTGTTGTAAATGTTGGAGATCTTTGTTCCTTTCGTAAGCACGCATGAATACTCGCCGAGACGCATGGTGCCGCCTTTCTTTGTAATCTTTTTTTGTTCTTCCATGAAATCAATCACAGGATGTTTTGTATTCGGACTCATCTCCGTGGAGTGCGCATCTGTCCATCCCAAAACGTTACGGCCGAATTCAATCACGGCGCATTGCATGCCGAGACAAATGCCAAGAAACGGAATGTTGTGTTCACGCGCGTATTGAATGGCGGAAATTTTTCCTTCAATACCGCGATCGCCGAAACCCGGCGCCACCAATATTCCGCTGAGGTCGGCCATGCGCGACTGAACATTGTCTTTGTCAATTTTTTCGGAATGAATCCATTCCACTTTCACGCGGCATTCGTTCGCGACTCCGGCATGAATCAATGCTTCATTGATCGACTTGTATGCGTCTTTCAACTCAATGTATTTTCCAACCAAACCCAACCGCACTTCGTTGACGGGATTTTTTAATTTCCCTAAAAATATTTTCCATTGTTCCAGTTCAGGTTCATGCTGAAGCGGGAGTTTCAGTTTTGTTAACACCACTTTATCTAACTGTTCTTTGTACATGAGAATCGGAACATCGTAAATTGTTTCCGCGTCGATGGATTCAATCACGGCGTTTACATTTACGTTACAGAACAACGCGATCTTTCTCCTGATTTCATTCGTGATGTGATGCTCGGTACGGCAGACAAGAATATCCGGCTGCACGCCCAATTCGAGCAATGCTTTTACAGAGTGTTGTGTCGGTTTTGTTTTCAGTTCACCGGCTGCTGCAAGAAAAGGAATAAGCGTAAGATGGATCGACAAGCATGAACTTCCCAATTCCCATTTTAATTGTCGAACGGTTTCTACATACGGAAGTGATTCGATGTCGCCAACAGTTCCGCCGATTTCAGTGATGATGATATCGAAGTCACCCGAATCGCCGAGCAACATCATCCTTCTTTTTATTTCATCGGTGATGTGCGGAATGATCTGAACAGTTTTTCCGAGGTATGAACCTTCGCGTTCTTTGTTGATGACGGTCTGGTAAATTCGTCCGGTCGTTACATTGTTTGCCTGCGATGTCGGAACATTCAGAAAACGTTCGTAGTGTCCGAGATCAAGATCGGTTTCAGCGCCGTCGTTGGTCACGTAACATTCTCCGTGTTCATACGGATTTAATGTTCCGGGATCCACATTAATATACGGATCGAATTTCTGAATGGTTACTTTATATCCTCTTGCCTGCAACAGTTTTGCAAGCGAAGCGGAAATAATTCCTTTGCCGAGAGATGAAGTAACGCCTCCTGTAACAAAAATATATTTTGCTGCCACCGTGTTTAGTTGTTGTGAAGATCATTAGTGTTCACGTGATCTTCGGGTAATGAAAAATCGAAAGTGAAATCAGGAAAAAGATTTTTCGAACACGGGGTGCAAACTTAACCAATTCGATGCGATAAGCAAGAAGGATGAAAAAAATATTTTGCGGGGAGGTTCTTTTTGTCACACTCTTTCTGTTTTGTTTCACTCTTCGATTCCTCTCTGAGTGACACCCTGCGCGATGTCATCCTGAGCGGAGTCGAAGGGTGCGGGGAAAATAAGATGATAAAAAAGTAAAGCATGTTTCAGCTGCGTCTTCATCAGCAATTTGCCTACACCACTGTCTTTACTTTCTCCCATTTTTTTATCTGCCAATTCACGAGTCCTGTGCAGATATGGTTTTGCAGCACATCATACACTTCCACTTTTATTTCCGTGAAAATACTGTCTGCATTTTTTAAAGGCGTGAAAACAATTGCGCTCATCCACTCTTTATTTAAACTCAGCGAAACAACTACATCTGTTTTTGCCTGGTAGTGATAGGTCATGGAAATGTTTTTCATGATCAGCCGGTAATCATCTGAAGTAAGATTCAGCATCAATGTTAAGCCCGATGTATATTCGGCAAGTGTTGCCAGCGCGCAGGCATGAATTCCTTTGATATGATTGAGATTTTTTCTTTTGTATGGAAGAGAAATTTTAAAACCGTCATCGTATATTTCTTTGATGGTGAAACCATGTGGTTTATTAAAAGGAATCGATCGTGCCAGCATCACATTCAGAATCTTCAAGTAGAGTTTTGAATGCTTTGCTTTTTCAATCAGGGAAAATAATTTGTTCATTTGTTTATTGGTTAATTAGTGTGCTCACACCCACTTTCCCACTCACTCACTAATCATTTCATTTAATTCTCTATCTGCAACTTCAAATTCTAAAATCATGTCTTCAACAATTTTCTTCACCGGTTTAATGTCATGAATCATTTCTACCGATTGTCCCGCGCACCAAAGGTTGTTATAGTTTCCCGGTCGCACAGCCTCTTCAAACCATTTCATGCCGCGCACCTGTACAAGCATTTTAAAATATTTTTTTGTCCGCGGATTACGACTTAGCATTCGTTCAAACCAGTTCTGATGCATGCCGATTTTTTTCGCGAACGGTGTGTTGATGATCGTGCAGGGAGTTCCGCTGATGCGATCCGTCATCACAATATCTTCCATGCCGGAATCGAGGATCGCTTGTTTGTATTCCATCGAAACATCCGCTTCGGTACTGGCAATAAACCGTGTTCCGGCATACGCTGCTGATGCTCCGGCAGCAAGAACACTTAGCACAGCTCTTCCATGCGCGATTCCCCCCGCGGCAAGAATCGGTTTGCCGGGAAAGTTTTTCTTCAATACTTCCGTGAGAATAATTAACGGATACGGCCCCGCATGTCCGCCTGCTCCTTGTCCGACAGCAATGAAACCGTCACAACCGTTATCAAAACTTTTTTTTGCATGTGTAAGATTCGTCACATCACAAAAAACGTTCGCGCCGTAACGATGAGCAGCTTCAATCACCGGCTTCGGATTTCCGAGCGATGTGATATAAACGGGAACTTTATTTTCAACACAAACAGCGAGGTGTTTTTCAAACAATGGATTTGTTTTCTGTACAATCAGGTTGACTGCATACGTACCGGGTTTACCTTGTTGCAGAGAAAGTTGTTGATTTAGTTTTTTCAGAATAACGTCCAATACTTTTTGATCCCTGTAATTCAATGACGGAAAACAACCCATGATTCCGGCTTCCATGGCTTGTATCAGCATGGCTTCGTTGCTCACTAAAAACATCGGCGCCATAATGAGTGGAAAGCGGATATTCAGTAACCTCGTTAATTCGTTCTGGACGCTCATAATTCTTGTTCTTAGTTTATCGTCCTGTAGCGAATTACGAATAGGTAACGAATGTACGAATACGCGAATTGGGTTTTGAGATCGCTACTGGCTCTGAAAATTCGAAGCCAAAGCTATAAAAGAAACAGTCTGCGTATGTTGAAATGTAAAGAATAAAAAATATACCTGTTTCGTTTTTCTATTGTAAAAATCATTTATTTTGGCAACGAGGTTCATCAAGGGACGAGGGTCGTTTCTATCGGCCGTAAGTTTTGTTTTAAATCATCAATGAATCAACCGCCATTGAAAGAATTAGTATGATCACACGCATTTTCGACATCCCTGAAACGCAAAGAAAAAAATTTCCGAAATCAGATGCATTGTGCGGGAAGGAAAACGGTTCATGGAAACTTTACAGTACGGATGATTTTATTCGAACAGCAGACGAAGTAAGTTTCGGCTTGCTGGCGATGGGATTAAAAAAAGATGATACCATCGCGTTAATTTGCAACAACCGTCCTGAGTGGAATTTTCTGGACTTCGGAATGTTACAGATCGGCGTGGTAAATGTTCCGGTTTATCTATCGCTCAGCGAAAGTGAATTCAAATTTATCCTGAATGATGCCGAAGTAAAATATGTTTTTGTTTCGGATGAAAGTCTGTTTCAGAAAATTCAAAGCATCCGGAAAGATGTCCCTTCTCTTCGTGAAATTTATACCGTCAATAAAGTAAGCGGAGCCAGGCATTGGTCGGAAATTACAGAACTTGGAAAAGCACAACGAAATGATCAGAAGCTTTCACAGATCAAAGCGGAAATAAAACCGGCTGATCTTGCCACCATTCTCTATACATCAGGAACTACGGGCAATCCGAAAGGTGTGATGCTTTCGCACGACAACATCATCAGCAATGTAACGGCCACCGAACATTTACTTCCTTTTGATTACCACGGCAGAACGCTGAGCTTTCTTCCGCTCTGTCATTCGTACGAACGAATGCTCACCTATCTTTATATGTATAGCGGCGTTTCTATTTACTATGCGGAAAGCATGGACAAACTGATGGAGCATTTCAAAGAGATCAACCCGGATGGTTTTTCAACTGTCCCGCGCCTGCTCGAAAAAGTATACGACCGGATTGTTGAAAAAGGAAAAGAACTGACAGGAATAAAAAAAGCTTTGTTCTTCTGGGCATTAAATTTAGGTTTGCGTTATGAGTTGCATGGCGCGAATGGATGGTGGTATGAAATGCAGTTAAAGATTGCAAATAAACTTATCTTCGTAAAATGGCGTGAGGCATTGGGTGGTAAGGTGAAAGTGATTGTTTCCGGCGGAGCCGCTCTGCAGCCGCGACTTGCAAGAGTCTTCTGGGCGGCAAAAATTCAGGTGCTTGAAGGATATGGATTGACGGAAACATCACCCGTAATCGCGGTGAATAATTTTGAATCCGATAGTGTTATGTTCGGAACGGTCGGCCCTGTGATCAAAGAAGTTTCGGTGAAAATTGCGGAAGACGGAGAAATACTTTGCAAGGGTCCGAATGTGATGCTCGGTTATTTCAAGCGTCCTGATCTTACTTCTGATGTGATTGACAAAGACGGATGGTTTCATACCGGCGACATCGGCACACTGGTGAACGATCGCTTTTTGAAAATCACCGATCGAAAGAAAGAAATGTTTAAGACATCAGGTGGTAAATACATTGCCCCGCAAGCCATCGAAAATAAATTCAAAGAATCATTGTTCATCGAACAGATCATGGTGATCGGTGAGAACAGGAAATTTCCGGCCGCGTTAATCATTCCATCTTTTCCTCATCTGAAAAAATGGTGTGAAGTGAAAGGAATTCCATTTACAACGAATGAAGAAATGATTTGTAACAAAGAAATCATCAGTCGTATCCGGAAAGAAGTAGATGAATTCAACAAAGATTACGGACAGCCGGAACAAATTAAAAAGTTTGAACTCCTTGCGCACGAATGGACAGTCGACAGCGGAGAGCTGACACCGACTTTAAAGTTAAAGAGAAAAATTATTATGGCGAAGTGTGAGGGGTTGGTGGAGAAGATTTATAAGGAGTAGATGTGAGATGCGAGAATGAAAGAAAGGGTACTTAAATTAGTGTTAAACATTTTAAAACTCTTCGCTATGCATAATTTAAAAGAATTAAAAATCTGTACCAAGTCAGTTGAACTGGCTGTTGATGTTTATAAGTCAACAGGAAGTTTTCCCAAAGAAGAAATGTACGGGCTTACTTCTCAAACAAGAAGATCTGCGGTTTCAATTCCCTCTAATGTTTCTGAAGGAGCAGGAAGAAATTCGAACAATGAATTTTTTCATTTCCACGGAATTGCCAATGGATCATCATACGAAGTACAAACTTAATTGATAATATCATATAAATTAAGACTGTTGAAAGAGGCGCTCTTAAATCCATTACTTTATTCCATTGATGAAATATAAAAAATGACTTACGGTTTACAACATACTTTAAAAGAAAAGTAGATCTGAGACTTGTCTCATGTCTCACATCTCACGTCTCACATCTCACATCTAATAATAAAGTGAAAAAAACAATCAACCAGGTCACCATTATAGGAAGCGGAATCATGGGAAGCCGCATTGCATGTCACTTTGCGAATATCGGCGTGAATGTACTGCTGCTCGACATTGCACCGAAAGAACTCACCGACGATGAAAAGAAAAAAGGTTTGACACTTGATTCGCCTTTGGTGAAAAACAGAATTGTCAACTTAGCTTTTCAAAATACATTGAAGTCGAACCCGGCGCCGCTGTATAAAAAATCATTCGCGTCAAGAATAAAGACCGGTAATTTTTCAGACAACATGAAAGACATTGCTTCCTCCGATTGGGTGATAGAAGTAGTGGTTGAAAACCTTGACATCAAGAAAAAAGTTTTTGAAGAAGTAGAGAAATACAGAACGTCCGGAACGCTGATCACATCAAACACGTCCGGTATCCCGATTCACCTGATGACGGAAGGAAGAAGCGAAGATTTTCAAAAACATTTTTGCGGGACGCATTTTTTTAACCCACCGCGTTACCTGCGTCTGCTTGAAATTATTCCGACACCGAAAACAGATCCTGACGTTGTTGATTTCCTGATGAACTTCGGCGATCTGTACCTCGGGAAAACAACTGTTCTCTGCAAAGACACGCCGGCATTTATCGCGAACCGGATCGGAATTTTTTCCATCCTGTCGTTGTTTCATCTCGTGGAAAAAAACGGATTCACTGTTGATGAGGTCGACAAACTTACAGGTCCCGTACTCGGCAGACCGAAATCAGCAACCTTCAGAACGTGTGATGTAGTCGGCCTCGATACATTGGTGAAAGTGGCGAACGATTTATACGAACGTTGCAAAACCGATGAAGCAAAAGAAATTTTTAAGCTTCCTGCATTTGTACAAAAACTAATTGACAACAACTGGCTGGGCGATAAAACGAAACAGGGTTTTTATAAAAAAGAAAAATCAGCCGATGGTAAAAGTGAAATTCTGTCACTCGATTTAAAAACATTTGACTACAAACCGAAGGGCAAAATAAAATTCGCTACGCTTGATCAGGCGAAGTCAATTGATAATCTTCGCGAGCGTATAAAAGTTTTATTCGCGGGCACTGACAAAGCGGGAGAATTTTACCGCGAATCTTTCTGCAGTTTATTTCAGTACATCACGAATCGCATCCCGGAAGTTTCGGATCATTTTTATAAAATTGACGATGCTATTTGTGCCGGCTTCGGCTGGGAGATCGGTCCGTTTGAAATGTGGGATGTTCTGGGTGTCGCCGAAACAGTGAAACTGATGGAGCAGCGAAATCAAAGACCCGCGCAATGGGTGTATGATATGCTGGCGAAAGGATTCAAAACGTTTTATAGCTTTCAGAAAAATATCAAAACATATTATGATATTCCTTCATCCACGTATGCGAATAAAACAGGAACAGAAAATCTTGTGTTCCTGGATGCGCGAAGAGAGAAGACGGTCTGGAAAAATTCCGGCTGCAGTGTGATTGACATCGGCGATGGAATTCTGAATCTTGAATTTCATACAAAGATGAATACAATTGGCGGCGAAATTTTCCAGGGGTTTAACAAAGCCATCGATCTTGCCGAAAAAGATTTTCGCGGATTGGTGATTGCCAACGAAGGACAAAATTTTTCTGCCGGTGCTAACCTTGGGTTGATCTTTATGTTTGCCAGCGAGCAGGAGTATGATGAAATTGATCTTGCCGTACGTGCTTTTCAGAACATGAATATGCGCGTTCGTTACTCTTCAGTTCCTGTCGTGGTGGCACCCCATGCTTTATCACTTGGCGGAGGATGCGAAATGACTTTGCATGCAGACAAAGTGATTGCTGCGGCCGAAACGTATATTGGCCTTGTGGAATTTGGAGTTGGATTAATTCCCGGCGGAGGAGGAACGAAAGAGTTTGCATTGCGTGCATCGGATGCTTTCTCTGATGGCAACATCGATGAACAGGTTTTACGCGAATATTTTCTTACTATTGCTATGGCAAAAGTCTCCACATCAGCACAGGAGGCATTTGATTTGAAAATTTTAAGAAAAGGTCTCGACGAAGTATGCATGAATGCTAATCGTTTGATCACGGAGGCAAAAGAAGCCGCAATTGTTCTTTCAGAGAATGGATACGTAAAACCACCTGCACGAAAGGACATTAAAGTATTGGGAAAAAGTGGTCTTGGGATGATTTACGCCGGAACCAATGTGATGCAGGCCGGTAATTTTATTTCTAAACATGATCAGCTGATTTCTCAAAAGCTTGGCTATGTTATGTGTGGGGGTGATTTGTCAGCAGCAACACTCGTGTCAGAACAATATTTACTTGACCTTGAACGGGAAGCATTCCTATCTTTATGCGGTGAGAGAAAAACCCTCGAACGGATTCAAAGCATATTGACTTCGGGGAAAGCATTAAGAAATTAACTTTGCAACATCTTTACATCAAACAATGGAACCACATCAGATCAGAAAATTCCTGTTTATTGCTTTCTTGCTATGCATTCCGATGCTTTCCTTTTCTCAGGGAGGTGAAGAAAAACCTGCCTATGCTCCTGGCAAAGAAAAACATAAGAACAAAACAGATGAACTTGGCCGAAAACAAGGTACTTGGATGTTCTTTAACACGTTTGGTGAAAAACTTTCTGAAATTGATTTTGTCAATGGTCAGAAGGAAGGTGTCGAGAAAAGATATTTCGGATATGACAGGATAAAGGAAGAACAGGAATTTCTGGGAGGTATAAAAGAAGGTCAGTACACAAAATATTTCTTCTCAGGGCAGGTTCAGATGGAAGGGCTATATAAGGAAGGAAAGAAAGATGGCAAATGGACGAAATATTTTGAAGATGGCACCATTCGGTCAGAAGGTTCATTTACGTTGGGAAAGAGAGAAGGTGTCTGGAAAACATATAACAGGAAAGGTGTCGTCATCAGTCAGTCCACTTTTAAAGGTGGTGTTGACATTGCAGAAATAGAAGCCACTCAGAAGAAAAAAGACGAAGACAAGAAAGCGACTGATAAGAAGAAAGATGGTTCAAAGAAGGGAACTGCGCCGGAAACGTCAGCTCCTGCGGCGAAGGACACAACGAAAGCGAAAAAGAAGTAGGATTGGTATCGGTTGTTGGAAGTTGGAAGCCGGAGATTGGAAGTTAGAGTCCTTCATTGAGTTTCAATTTTCATTATCTGTGAAATAATTTTAACCTTCATCCCGTTTCTATCTTTCAAATCCGAAAATCCTTAATCTCAAAATCCCCAATCCAAAAATATTTTTCTGCTTTTAATTCAATCTAAAAGTCCCAAATCAAAAATTCCCATTTCCCATTTCCCATTTCTAATTTCCAATCTCCCATTTCCAACATCGAACTCATAACTATCAACTAAAATGGATGCATACATCATCGCCGGTTTCCGTTCCGCTGTCGGTAAAGCACCGAAAGGAAAATTTCGTTTTACCCGTCCTGACGATCTTGCAGTTGAGGTGATCAAACATCTCGTTGCATCTGTTCCACAGCTCGACAAAGAATTGATTGACGATGTTATTGCGGGCAACGCAACACCAGAAGCAGAGCAGGGTTTGAATATCGGAAGAATGATTTCTCTCATGGGGCTTGATACCGTAAAAGTTCCGGGCATGACGGTGAATCGTTACTGCGCATCCGGACTGGAAACGATTGCTATCGCTTCGGCAAAAATTCATGCAGGCATGTCTGATTGTATTATTGCCGGGGGAGTTGAAAGCATGTCACCGATTCCTTTCGGCGGATGGAAAATTGTTCCGAACTATAAAGTGGTTCAATCGCACGGAGATTATTATTGGGGAATGGGATTAACGGCAGAAGCAGTTGCAAAGGATTATAAGGTATCACGCGAAGACCAGGATAAATTCGGCTACGACTCAAACATCAAGGCATCGAAAGCCATTGCTGATGGGAAGTTCAAAGATGAAATTGTTCCGATAAAAGTTACGGAAACATATCTTGATGAGAATGAAAAAAAGAAGAACCGTGATTACATTGTTGACACCGATGAAGGTCCGCGTGCAGATACGACGTTAGAAAAAATGGCGACATTGAAACCTGTGTTTGACGCGCGTGGAACGGTAACGGCGGGCAACTCTTCTCAAACAAGTGACGGTGCTGCGTTTGTCATGGTTGTGAGTGAAAAAATGTTGAAACAATTAAACGTAAAACCGATCGCGCGTTTTGTCGATTACGCTGTTGCAGGTGTTGAACCGCGGGTGATGGGAATCGGTCCGGTAGAAGCGATTCCGAAAGTATTAAAACATGCCGGACTTAAACAAAGCGACATTCAGCTTATCGAATTGAATGAAGCGTTTGCATCGCAGTCACTCGCCGTTGTAAGAACACTCGGATTGGATCCGGAAATTGTAAATGTAAACGGAGGAGCGATTGCGCTTGGTCATCCGCTTGGTTGCAGCGGCGCGAAACTTTCCGTTCAGATTTTTTCTGAAATGAAAAGACGTAAATTAAAATATGGAATGGTTTCAATGTGTGTGGGAACCGGACAGGGAGCAGCGGGAATTTTTGAGATGATGAATTGATTTTGTGTAGAAACCATTTCAAAAATAGAATCTGAATTAATATATCACATTAAGCGAAGACGAAATGTCATCAGTTAAATTTATATCGGTCTGCAACTCCGCTCAGATTGACTTAATATTCATTTTTGAGATGTCTTCTAATAAAGTTTGATAATTGATGAAACAAATTTTTCTATTTCACGAAGAAGAAAATAAAAGACACTGAAATGATTGACACGAAGCAGCAGCAAAGCACCAAAGGCGGAGAATTCCTGATCAGGGAAACGCATGCAGAGGATATTTTTATTCCTGAAGAATGGACGGAAGAGCAATTGATGATTGCCCAGGCCTGCATTGATTTTTTGGAGCAGGAGGTGTATCCGAATCTTGATCGCATTGATGCGCAGGAAGAAGGATTGATGCAATCGCTGTTGGATAAATCAGGGCAGCTTGGATTGCTTGGAATTTCTATTCCGGATGAGTACGGCGGCTCTGGAAGAGATTTTACCACCGGCATGTTGGTAACGGAATCACTCGGATCGGGACATTCTTTCTCTGTTGCTATGGCTGCTCATACGGGCATCGGCACACTACCTATTTTATATTACGGTACGGAAGCGCAGAAGAAAAAATACATTCCAAAATTAGCGACCGGCGAATGGAAAGCCTGCTACTGCCTCACTGAGCCGGGTTCTGGTTCTGACGCGAACTCAGGAAAAACAAAAGCAGTGCTGACGCCCGATGGAAAGCATTATCTCATCAACGGTCAAAAGATGTGGATCACCAACGGAGGGTTTGCAGACGTCTTTATTGTGTTCGCTAAAATTGACGCTGATGAAAACCTGAGTGCATTTATCGTGGAGAAAAATTTTGGTGGAATCACATTGAATCCGGAAGAACATAAGATGGGAATCAAGGGAAGTTCAACCCGACAAATATTTTTTAATGATTGCAAAGTGCCGGTTGAAAATTTATTGAGTGACCGTCAGAACGGATTTAAAATTGCCGTAAACATCCTGAACCTCGGAAGAATAAAATTAGCCGGAGCAGCAATCGGAGGAGCGAAAGGAATTTCTACTCAATCGGTAAAGTATGCGAACGAACGTCACCAATTCGGAAGACCAATATCAAAGTACGGAGCCATCCGGTATAAACTTGCAGAACAAGCCACACGGATTTTTGCCTGTGAGAGCGCCATCTTCCGCTGCAGTCAGAATGTTGAAGACGCGATAAAAAATCTGATTGCTTCCGGAATGGAAGAAGGCAAAGCGAAGTTGAAAGGTGTGGAACAGTTTGCTGTCGAAGCAGCCATTCTGAAAGTATATGGAAGCGAAGTGCTCGACTACAATGCCGATGAAGGTGTGCAGATATATGGTGGCATGGGATATAGTGCCGATGCGCCGATGGAACGAGCTTACCGTGATTCACGCATCAACCGGATTTTTGAAGGCACCAATGAAATCAATCGCATGCTCACTGTCGACATGATGCTGAAGCGTGCCATGAAAGGTGAATTGGATTTGATGGGTCCTGCAACGGCTGTCGCGAATGAGTTACTGCAGATTCCTGATTTCGGTAACGGGGAAGACAAATTATTTTCCGCTGAAAAAAAATATGTCGCCAACTTTAAGAAATGCGTACTTCTCGTTGCAGGTGCTGCCGTTCAAAAACTCATGATGCAACTCGCTAAAGAACAGGAAGTACTCATGAACATTGCCGATATGATTATTGATGTATATATCGGAGAGTCACTTCAGTTGAGAGTTGAGAAATTGGTAAGCATCAAAGGCGAAGCTGCATGCACAGAGCAAATTGATATGATGCGTGTCTGGCTGAACGATGCAGCCGACCGGATAAACAAAGCGGGCAAAGATGCCATCAATTCATTTGCTGAAGGCGACGAACAACGGATGTTGCTGATGGGTTTGAAACGTTTCTCGAAAGTTGCTCCGCTCAATGTAAAAGAAGCGAGGAGAAGAATTGCCGCGAAGGTGATTGCTGAGAACAAATACTGCTTTTAGTTTTTAAATTGCTTTTAAAAAACATCAACTGAGTTTTTCATTTTTTTCCCTTCATTACAGGAGAAAAAGTTGTTGGTTCGTTAAATTGTTGTGTTGAATTTTGTTTCTGTCAGGCAAATTCTCAATTTGGCGCTTTACAATTCAATTTCAAAAACCACATTCCCGATGAAAAATCTCAGCAAACAAATTTTTGAATGTATGGTTGTGCTTGCATCTTTTTTCGCTCATGCTGCAACGGCGCAGCAAAAATCAGAACCACTAAAAGTGACCTCGGTAGAAGGCGTTACCGAATACAAGCTCGACAATGGCTTGCACGTTTTGATTTTTCCTGATCCTTCAAAAGCGACCATTACGGTAAACGTCACCTATCTTGTTGGTTCACGCATGGAAGGATATGGCGAAACAGGTATGGCGCATTTGCTGGAGCATATGGTGTTCAAAGGTTCTGTTAACCATACCAACATTCCGCAGGAACTTACATCGCACGGTGCCAGTCCGAACGGTTCTACGTCAGACGACCGCACCAATTACTTTGAAACATTTTCCGCTACTGATGAAAATCTGAAATGGGCACTTGATCTTGAAAGCGACAGAATGGTCAATTCATTCATTGCCAAAAAAGATCTTGAAACGGAATTCAGCGTGGTACGAAATGAATTTGAGTCGGGAGAAAATGATCCGACTTCTATTTTAATGGAACGCGTTGTAAGCACTGCCTACCTGTGGCACAATTACGGGAAGTCAACCATTGGTTCCAAAGAAGACATTGAAAAAGTTCCGATCACAAATCTGCAGGCTTTCTATCATAAATATTATCAGCCGGATAATGCGGTACTCCTTGTTGCGGGAAAAGTGGAAGAGGGAAAAATAATTTCAATGGTGAATGAATACTTCGGTAAGATTCCGAAACCATCGCGTGTTATACAGGAGCCCTACACGGTAGAACCCGCGCAGGATGGCGAGCGTACGTGCGAATTGAAACGTGTCGGTGATGTTCAGGTTGTTTCGTGCGGGTATCACATCTGCAACGGCGCGCATCCTGACTATGTCGCTTTTGATGTGATTACAGATGTGCTCACGAATCAACCTTCAGGACGGCTTTACAAAGCATTGGTTGAAGCTAAGAAAGCAAGTTCGGTTTTTGGATATGCACAGCCTTTGAAAGATCCCGGCTTCATTTATTTTTCCGCTGATGTACTGAAAGAAAAATCATTGAACGATGCGAAGCAAACCATGATGAGTCTTTTTGATGACTTGAAAAATAATCCTCTGACGCAGGAAGAAGTGGATCGTGCGAAGAATAAACTGCTGAAATATTTTGAACTCACCTATAACAACAGTGAGGAAGTGGGTTTAACCATGAGTGAATTTATTGCCCAGGGAGACTGGCGGCTATGGTTTTTATACCGCGACTGCGTTCAGAAAATCACTCCCGGAGATGTGAACCGCGTGGTGAAAGAATATTTCAAGCCGTCGAACCGTACCGTCGGAATTTTTATTCCGGATGCAAAACCTGATCGCGTAGAAGTTCCGGCAAGTCCTGATTTGAATGCGTTGATGAAGGATTACAAAGGCAAAGAGGCATTGGCTTCAGCGGAAGCATTTGATGCAACGCCTGCTAACATCGACAGCAGGACGAAGACGGGAACAATCCCCGGCGGGGCAAAATATGCTTTACTCAAAAAAACAACGCGTGGAAATTCTGTGAACGCAAGGATTCTTCTTCACATTGGATCAGCGGAAACACTGAGCAGTAAAGAAACGCTTTCTGAAATCACGGCCGGTATGCTGATGATGGGAACAACTTCAAAAACGCGCGAACAACTCAACGATGCAATCGACAAAATGAAAGCGGAAATACATGTTTATGGCGGTGGGCAGGATGTCTCAGTTAATATTCAAACAACAAAGGAGAATTTGGTTGCGGCTTTGAAACTCGTGAATGATATTCTTCGCAAACCTTCTTTTCCTGCAGGAGAGTTAGAGAAAATGATTCCTGAAGGTCTGGCTGGTATCGACCAGCAAAAAAGCGATCCACAGGCAATCAGCGGAAATGTTTTTGCCCGAATCACCAATCCCTACCCTGAAAATGATTTCCGTTACTCAATGACATTCGACGAGCAAACAACAGCACTGAAAAATGTAAAACTCGATGACGTAAAAAAATTCTACGCTGATTTTTATTCAAGCGGCAGTGCAACTGTTGCTGTGATCGGTGATTTTGACGAACCGGCAGTGATGACGGAACTCAATACTATGTTGCAAGACTGGACTGCTCCTGTAAAATATGAACGCGCAAAAAACTTGTACTTTAATGTGGTACCCAAAGCGGAAAAAATAAATACACCTGATAAAAGTAATGCCATGCTGCTTGCCGGGTACAACCTGGAGATTCGCGATGATGATCCGGATTTACCTGCATTGGTTATGGGGAATTTTATGTTGGGTGGAGGGTTCCTGAATTCACGTCTTGCAGATCGTATCAGGGAAAAAGAAGGAATCAGTTACGGAGTAGGTTCATGGCTCGATGCCGATCCCATTGATAAGTCAGGCGGATTCGGTTCGTATGCAATCTATAATCCCGACAATGCTGACCGGCTCCTAACTGCTTATAAAGAGGAATTGAATAAAATGCTGAAGGATGGTTTTAAAGACAGTGAATTAAAAGATGCGCGTTCAGGTTATCTTCAGGAAAGAAAGGTTGCCTGGTCAAAAGATGATGAGATGGTTGGTAAGCTGAATTCAAATCTGCGCCTTGGCCGAACGATGAAATGGAGTCAGGATTTTGATGATAAAATCAATACCCTCACCGTTGAACAGATAAATGTTGCCATGAATAAATGGATCAAGCCGGAAAAAATTACGTACGTGCAGGCAGGTGATTTTGAGAGGAAGAAAGGCCTCAAGTAAAAAGTATAGAGTGTAAAGTATATAGTATATAGTATATAGTATATAGAACTGGTGCCGGATATAGGTGGATTTGATTTCCTTAACGAGTAACTAATTTTCTTATCTTTGTCCGGTAAATGAAATCTTTTTTCAGAAATAGTCTTGCTGTTATATTGTCGGCAATTATGCTGGTTAGTTCAACCGGTGTTGTGTTGGGGGCACATAGTTGTTTTTCAAAACACGGAACGGAAGTTTCATTGTTTGTGCATAAAGGATGTTGCTCCGCCGAAAAATCAACCTGTCATTCCAAACATTCCGAAGAAAGTGCTTTTACTATGGAATGTTGCCAGCTTAAAATTACGTATCATAAAGTGGATGTCAGTTCACGGTCGTAAAGGATTTTTCTTTTCCTGACCGTACTTTATTTTCAACAACGCTTTTCAATTTTTCATCCGAAAAATTTATTGATCATTCTTCTCCCTTCACTTTTAATAAAGCGCCGCCGCGTCTTACAGGAGGCATGTCGCTTTTACATTCGATCCATCTTTTAAAAATCTGATTTGTTTTTTGTGCGTTCGAATCGCTGTCGTAACTTTTTTTCCGAATGGGAGAACTGTTTATTTCATCATTCCATTCAACAAAAAATCAGATGTTTAAAAATAAATCAATCATCGCAGTAATTATTGCAATAGCCATTTTGGAAAAAGTGAATGCCCGGAATAGTACGGTTAAGATTCAGACGTCAGCGGTTTGCGATCAGTGTAAGGATAGGATTGAAAATGATTTGTCGTTCGAGAAAGGAGTGAAGTCCTCTCATCTCGATCAAAAGACGAAAGTGGTAACGGTGGTTTACAATCCGGCTAAAGCGGATGAACAGAAAATCCGCGGAGCGATTACAAAAATGGGTTATGATGCTGATTCGTTGAAAGCAGATCTGAAGGCGTATGAGAAATTACCTAAGTGTTCCAAGTTTGAGGAGAAGAAATAAGTTTGGAGTTTATCTTTAATTGAAAAGTGGATTGAACGTTCTAAGAGCTTTCATTTACATGGACGACATCGTTCAGCCAGATCGTTCAATGCTGAACAATAATTTTTTTGATTACGGTTGTATTTTTAGTTCTTAGCTGAATAAAATAAATATCGTTTTCAAATTTGCTTACATCAATTTCCTGATTCTGACTTATTATATTCTCCCTTAATATTGCTTTTCCCGGCACATCAAAAATTTTGAGTTCATGCGGAACGATTGTACTTTCTTTGGAGAAGGTTATGATGATGCTTTCATTTGCCGGATTCGGATTTACTGAAAAAGAATTTTCTTTCTCCGGTTCATTTATTCCAACTGTTGTATAGTAACAGGAAGGGTAGTTGGCGCTGTGGTACTTCAGCGTGTCATTTTCTGAAAAGCAATTTAATTCAGTGAACAGGTCAAAGGCGCATTCATAAAGATCCATGTGACTAACGCCGAAAAGACTTCCAATACCTTCAATCCATGTATCAGTAGAAATGTGGGAAAGGAATAGCCGTTTTCTTGATTCTCCGTTCAATAAAGTAATCGTGTCAACTGAATCTACCACAAGTTGAACCATGCAGCCATTTGTATTGGTGAGGAATGTATCGCCGGGAAGCAAATTGAAATCGTAATAAAGAGATTCACCTGAGAAGCCGTTTATATAAACTTTTTTAGAACTGTCTTCTCTCATCGCTGTTTCGTAATGCCAGAACAACGCCATGGAATCGGTTGCAGTATATAATTTTTTGTATTGATGGGTTCCGAAAGTTGTGTCACCCTCGAATTTGTATGAATAGGTAAAACAGTCGCCGTTAAACAGGCATTCTACAACTTTCCAAATCTTGTTTGTATCAACGAGACTTTGTGCTTTTACAACTGTGGTTGTCATAAAAAAGAGCGGGATTACGAGTAGAGATTTTTTCATAGACGAAGAATTATTTAATCATCAGTAATTTGGTTCAATGGTCGGCAGCTTTTTGTTTGCGTTTTTTCTTTCTTTCCTTCTCTGAACGTATGACTCTCTGATTTTCGATGTCATCGGTAAATTTGGTTCTCTCATTTACGATCCATGGTTTGAGAAATCGGAATTGAATTCCCAATACGGTAATTAATTTTGAAACGAAACAAGGCGGAATTCCTTTCTGAATCTGAAGCAATCGCAGCACCGATCAAACCGAAAGTCGCGCCCCACATGGCTACATTATTTGAATTTGAAAAAGATGTCTGTCCCACGTAATAAAAATCGTTATTAGTTTTTGTTAACTGGTACAAACCGATTGTTGTTGCTTTAAGTACGACGTGTCCGTCGCTGACTGCATAGATGGATTCTTTATCAATTTTTGTTTTTTTGTTTTTCCCTTTTTCCCATTTGAATGCCATGCAGTTTTTCGGGTTGCTTGTATCAATCGTAATCACGGAACTATCAGGCGCATTCATTTTGAAGTCTTCATAGTCGTAATAGATTCCGGCATTAATGTTTATGGCGTTGTAAATTGGGATTTTTAATTTTTCAATGCTATCAAGAAAATACAGTTCACTCAAAGAATAAGAACGGCTGTTTTTAAATTCTGACAGTTTTAAGGCGGTTGCACTTTTCGCTATTTCACACAGGTGTTCGCTGACAGAGCGAAGTAGTTTTTTTGTAACGTCCATCGCATTAAAAGAATAAGCTGAATCAACCGAAAGCAATTCTCTGTATTCATCAGGGTTGGTTTCGGAAAATAGTCGTAGCGATATTTTCAGTCGTCCTGTTTCACTAATAGCTTTTGTCTTTTCGCTTATATACAACTCGTTCAGGATAACAGTTAGTTTCAACGGTGCTTTTCCTGCCGAATCTGGAGTGACAAAAAATGTTGACAGACTATCACAAAGATTGCCATGGAATTTAACCGGTGTAAGTTTGTTGAACGCTCCTTTTTGAACAAATCCAAGGGTGGGGTTTTCAGGTCTGTTGTCGATTACGATTGCTTTCGTAAAACGTGATTGAAAGTCTTTGCAATCATGTGAAAATTGTAAATACTCGTCCTGCCCGAAAGCAACGACTGTTGTTATTATGACTGTAAAAATAGTATAGATAGATTTTCTGACAGCTATCGCCATTTAGTTATCGTTTTCATTTTAAGTCTCCTGAATAATTTCAATGCCGGACAAAGATAATGTTCTTCTTTAAAAAGCTGACAGATTTTAGGTCTCAAAATGGGAAATGAAGGATTAAAAAAATTAACAAAAGAAGAGGTAAAGAATAACCTATTTCGGTGGTTTTCGTAAAGTGATTTCAGTCTTAGAATTGTATGATTTCCTTCTACCGTTATTTTTTCAGAAACGATTAAAAACAGAGTGAAGCGAATGGATTTACTGCTTGATGCGTTGTTGAAATATTTTCGTGTTGACAAGAAAGAATTAGAGTTGTAGGAGGTAAATACAGAATTGCTTGTAAAAAAGGTAATACAACAATTTAGCGGGACAAAAAATTGCAGCTTTGAAATAAAAAGTATTCTGCCTGTTATTCATGCGGACGGAATATCAGTTTAGGAAGTATTTGAAATTCTTATTGACAATGCGGTTCGGTTTAGTGATAAGCCGGTTGCCAAAATAGAACTGTCATTTACTGAAAGTAATACGAAATGGATTTTTTCTGTAAAAGATAATGGAAGTGGAATTGAAAAAAGATTCCAGGAAAAAATATTTGTCATTTTTCAAACCATCCATGCACGTGATACATTTGAAAGCACCGGTGCCGGACTTGCCATTGCAAAGAAAATAATTGAGAATAAAGGCGGTTATATAGGTATAAACTCGGAGCCCGGGCAAGGGGCGGAATTTTTTTTTCAATTCCGAAAAAGAGTACACGAGAGTGGAGGTTATGGATGGCCGGTGTTACGATTCATCATCCGGTTTCTGACAAGCTATAGAACTCTGTTTTAACAGGTAAAAATATTTTTACAACGGTTACCGAAAATTTTTACATTTGTCAATCAATAGACAACCCCGCAGGTTAATAACAGACCTTTAGAAATGAATCTTATGACAACAAAAAATCTTGAAACAGTATTCATTGTGGAAGACAGCCCAATTGAACGTACAATGTTGAAGGATCATCTTTCGAAATATCCGAAGCTGAAAATTAGTGAATATTCTTCCGGGGTTGCCTGTATCAATGATTTAATCGTTGGAAAGCTGGAGGAGCCGGATCTTATTTTGATGGATTATTTTTTAGATTCTTCTTTTGGTCAGTCGAAAGACGGTCTGGAATCGCTTACAAAAATTAAGGAGATTTGTCCCGGTACCAATGTCATTATGCTCACTTCCGTTGACAATAAAAGAATTATCGAACTCGCGAGAGAAAAAGGAGCTTTGGATTATGTAGTGAAGGGTGTCACCGCTTTTAATGAACTTGACTCGGTTTTAAAGAAACACTTTTCGATGTAGGATGAAGGGAAGAGAAAGCTTCAGTAATGTATGAACTTTGATTAAAGCCCTGAGATTGTTCATTATTTCACAACTCCTTTATTAATTATTTCTTTCAGAACAGCCATGTCCACTTCTTCGAGCTTATTAATATAGAGGCATCCCTTTCCTGTTTTATATTTTCCTAATTTTTTCAGAAGCGCCTGTTGTTTTTCAACGGTTCCGGTAATATACAGTGTGAGATTTTGTTTGCGCGGAGAAAATCCCATGACAAACCAATCGAGTTCGCGGCCACTATCATATTTTAAATGCCGGTCACCAAAACCGATAATAGCAGAACCCCACATTTTACCTTCGGCTTTGGTGGCTTTCTCCATTAGTTCAACAATTACAGAAGCATCCTTTCGTTTTCCTGCTTCCGGAATTTTTTTTATAAAAGCATCTACACTGAGTTCGGTTTTTTTTGTTTTTAATTCTGCCATTGGAATAAGGGTATGTGTTATGACTTATATCGTAAAAGAAGTAACCTCAAAAATGCATTGCGCATCTCGTTTCACGCAGAGGGAACTGAGAAACGGAGAACGCTGAGAGTAATTTCAAATGACATTTCCTGCGGTGATAACTCCTATAGCGTCGATCGTTCTGCAACTCCGCGCACGCTGTATGAAATAGTTAATCAAATATGTAAAAATTATTTTGATACTGCTAACAATGTTCGTTGCAAAATTACTATGCCACAAATTTCTTTACCGGATGTAATCTACTAACTTCCAACTGCCCTTCAAAAAGTTTTTTCTTTTGGATTTTGATTTTTTGCGTTCAACCTCCTGATTGCTACCAGATCATTTGGTTGATTCAGGATATGAGGGTTCATTTTTTGCTGTATTTATTATCTTTCCATTTATTTTTTAATAATTGACTGTCAGTAATAAGTTCGTTTAGGCGTTTCATTCGGGTAGATTCTTGTTTTGCACTCATAACCCAATTAGTTGAAGGTTTGCGGTAAGATGGTGCAAGGGATTGAAAATAGTTCCATGCTATCTTATTTGCTTTAAATTGTTTTTCAAAGCCAGGTGAAAATTTTACTTCTGTATTTTCATGAGAATAAATTTTCGATTTGTCTTCTGTTCGTTTTTCAAAACTTATAAGTCCCGATGGGTGCATAAGTCCTTGCGTTATAAATTTTTCAACTTTG
>JAYVZS010000091.1:0-11297 GCA_043783155.1 Bacteroidota bacterium
GCTCGACTGACTATTTCCGCTATGCCTTCGGCTTGCACTGGGTTATAGATCCCGGTATGCAGGGTTAGTTTGGCTAACAATTTTCGCTGCGCCTGTGGCTTGCGAAAATTGAGTCTCACTAAAAAAAAACAGTCCCGTTTCTAGGCGGGACTGCATTCTCATAACTCAAAATTAACACTTCATCGAATTGCCTAACCAAAAACCAAACCATGAAGACGTGTTGATCAAATGTATCCTCGCCTTTCTCAAAAGCCAATTTAATTCGGTAAAGTCCGGACTTGAGTTGGCGAATTCCGCCATTTACCTTGTGAGTAAACATGTTTAAATTTCCTTTCGGTGGCAAACTTTGCCTTTCTAATTCAACGTATTTTCACCATCATTTTGAACGACTATGAAACTCCTGGAAAATTATTCGCTGAAACTCTACAATACTTTTCACCTCGATGTTTTCGCGGATTATTTTGTTGAAGTAAATTCGGCAGAAGAACTTGCAGAAGTTATTTCTGACAAACGGGTTTCATCACTTCCAAAATTAATTCTCGGTGGCGGCAGCAACATCCTGTTTACAAAAAATTTCCCGGGCGTAGTTATCAATAATAATTTAAAGGGAATTGAAAAAACAAAAGAAGATGCTGGCGCTGTCCGGGTGAAAGCCGGCTCAGGAGAAAGATGGAATGACCTGGTGACGTATTGCGTTGAAAATAATTACGCAGGCGTTGAAAATCTTTCGCTGATTCCCGGAACGGTTGGCGCCGCTCCTATTCAGAACATCGGTGCATACGGCGTGGAACTGAAAGATGTGTTCAGCGAACTGGAAGCCGTTAATCTAAAAACAGGTGAACTGAAAACATATTCCTTAAATGATTGCGGCTTTGGCTACCGTGATAGTATTTTCAAGCATGAGTTGAAGAATCAAATCATGATTACAAGTGTTACACTGAAGCTTCTCAAACATCCTGTCTTCAATACGTCTTACGGCGCGATTGAAACAGAGTTGAAAGCAATGGGAGTCACTGAAAAAAATATTCGGGCGATCAGCAAAGCGGTGTGTAACATCCGTCTCAGTAAACTTCCTGACCCTGAAATAATCGGTAACGCCGGAAGTTTTTTCAAGAATCCTGAAGTGAGTGAAGAAAAATACGAATCGCTGAAAAAAGATTTCCCTGAAATCGTCGCTCATAAAACTGTGTCCGGCAACATGAAATTAGCTGCCGGCTGGCTGATTGAACAATGCGGATGGAAAGGAAAAGTTTCAGGACATGTTGGCATGCATGCTTTGCAGGCGCTCGTACTGGTTAACTATGGAAACGCGACGGGAAAAGAATTGATTGAACACGCACGCCTTGTGCAGCAAAGTGTAAAAGAAAAATTTGCGGTGGATATGGAAATGGAAGTCAACATTGTCTGATTATCAGAAATTTTATTCTGCTACTCCTAAACAAAATTAAGTTGATCTCACTACACCCCTAACCCCCTTCGCGCATACTCTCAGACAAGGGGAAATGGTATCAACGAAATTTTACTCAATAGAATCAATGCATGAGTGACAAGTATCAGATCATCCTGTTGAGGTCATTCATCGTTTTGTCGTAAGTCGTTTTTAACATTGCTATCATCTTTCCGTAATCTAAACTCAAACCGGATCTTATTCCTATCTCAATCTCCCTGCAGATTTCAGCCAGTTGTTTCGCGCCGATATTCAACGCTGAACCTTTTAGTTTATGTGCCGCTTGTCCGATCAATTCAAAATTGTTCGCATTTAAACCACTCTCCATTTCATGGATAATTCCCGGTGCCTGCTCAGCAAACATGTTCACAACATCTTTAAAAAATGACGGATCCGTCTGGCTTGCCATATCCTTCAATCGCGTAACGATTGATGTATCAAGAATTTCATGTTCTGTTTTCTGCACGGTATATTTTTTTTGACTTGTATTTTCATTTTCCTGTCCGAACCATTTGGTAATCTTATCCACAATCTCTTCGATCATAAACGGTTTACTGATGTAATCATTCATGCCCGCTTCGAGACATTTTTCTTTATCACCTTCCAGTGCAAATGCAGTCATCGCAATAATTACCGGACGTTTCGTAAGCAATAGTTTATGAATAATAAATCTCGTCGCATCCAATCCATCCATCTCCGGCATCTGCACATCCATAAAAATAAGATCGAACGATTCCTTTCTCATCTTCTCAATCACTTCCAGTCCGTTCGTTACAATGACAGGTGTATAACCAAGCCCTTCAAAAATATTCTGCGCGAGTTTCTGGTTGATTTTATTGTCTTCAGCAATCATGATGCGAATCGGAATCTGTTCACCTAATTTTTTATCCATCCTTGAAAGCTCTGCCTTCTGCTGGCTTCGCTGATGTTCTTCAATGGAGAATACACCAATGAGAATGTCAAGCATTTTTGAGCGATCCACATTTTTCGGAATCACGGCCGACACTGCTTTATCGGTATAATCAAACAGGATGTTATCAGTGCGATCGGCATTGAACAATACAATCGGAAGTTCGTCCTTCCCTTTCAGTTTTCTTATTTCAGCGGCTACTTCTGTTGCTTTCGCGCTGATCATCTGCGCGTCGATGGCAACTAAATCAAAATGTTCATTGCCTCTGATCCATTGCATCGCCTTGTTCGCATCATCTGTTGCAGTAGGCAACATACTCCAGCGATGGAAATAACCTGAGAAAATATCGGACTCCGTTTTATCGTCGCTGATCAACAACACTCTGGCATTCACAAGTTGATTGGTTCCGTTGCGGATATTTTTCGGAACATCCGACGACGATGCTTTCGCGGTGCGAATTGTGAAATAAAATGTCGATCCTTTTCCAGAAGTGCTTTCCACCCAGATTTTTCCACCCATCAACGCGACAAGATTTTTACAAATAGCAAGACCCAGCCCTGTTCCACCGTATGTTTTCGCCGTTGAAGCATCTGCCTGCGAAAACGATTGAAACAACCTGTCGATCTTATCTGCCGGAATTCCGACACCTGTATCACGTACTTCAAAAAGTAACTGAAGATTTTCATCCTGTTCAGGAAGTTTCGAAACGTGGATGGAAATTTTTCCCTTCGGAGTAAACTTGATCGCGTTGGAAACAAGGTTGAGTAAAATCTGGCGAAGACGTGTGATGTCGCCGAATATATACGTCGGAACGTCTCGGCTGATCGAGTATTGCAGCGAAAGACTTTTCTCAATTGCTTTTGAAGAAAGAAGATCGAACGATTCTTCAACCGGACGTTTCAATGCAAACGGTTTGTATTCTAGTTCCATCTTTGAGGACTCGATCTTCGAGTAATCAAGAATATCATTGATAACGGAAAGCAATGCTTCACCGCTCAGCAAAATAGAATCCACGTATTCCTGTTGCTTCGGAGTAAGAGGAGTATCGCTGAGCAATCTTCCCATTCCGATTACACCATTCAGCGGAGTTCTGATCTCGTGACTCATCGTGGCAAGGAAACTTGACTTCGCCTGTGTGGAAGCTTCCGCCTGGTCTTTCGCTTTCACTAATTCCTGTTCGGCCTTTTTTCGATCAGAAATATTCCGGCCAAAAAACGAAACCTGTATCACATTTCCTGAATCATCGTTCACAGGCGAAACAACAATTTCCACATCTGTTTCATGCGAATCTTTCAGCGAGAATTTTTTTTCAATCATGAAATGTTCGCCTCGATTCGCACGTTCGAACATGTCGATGTAAAGAGCCGTGAACTGATCAGGAAGAATATCTTTCAGGTTGTATCCTGTTTCGACAACAATCCCGGTGAGTGTAAAAATCATGTCGCTGAAATTCGCATTCACCACGGTAATGGTATGATGGCGGTCCACTGAAACAATAGAGTAATCCGCATGATCAATCAATGCGTTTACTTTGTTCCAGTTGTTGGAAAGCGATTGCTGCAAGCGTTTCTGACGTGTGATGTTTTCCACCATCGTAATCACAAACTCCGGGAATCCCTCGTTGTTACGCGTCATCGATGAAGCGGTATGCACCCAGATCACCTGGCGGTTTTTCCGGATGAAACGAACTTCACTTTTCGAAGCGGGAACTGCTCCGCGAAACAGAAGAGAAATATTTTTCTGATGATTGGATTTATCTTCTGTCGGAATGATGTCAAGGATTGTAAGCTGCCCCAATTCCTGTTCGGTGTAACCAAGCAAATCGCAGAAAGCAGGATTCGCTTTTTTGAATTTATAATTGATGCCGATGAATGCGATTGGAAAATATCCTTCGTTAAAAATCTTTTCCGGAGATTCTTCTGTTGCAGTTGCAGCAACTTCCGTCTTCATTTCCGATCTTTTTTCTTCTGTTCTCAATGAAGAAATATCTGTGATCCGAATTTGAATCATTTTCGCTTCTGCCTGTTCAATTTTCTTTGCTGACATCAGCCCTGTAAAAACAGTTGCCTTTGCCGTTCTGAATTGCGATTCAATGATAGCAGTTCGTCCTTGTGCGAGATCAACCTGTATTTTATTTTGTTCTTCGGCCGTCCACCTTTCGTTCAGCAAAGACGCAATGTCGATTCCGATCAGCGATTTCTTTTCCGAAGTTTCAAATAATTCCATTGCACTGTCATTGCATTCAACCGTTGTTCCGGTTGCAGTGCTGACGAGGAAAATTGCATCGTCTTCAGGCAGAGAAGAATTAACAGGAAGATTTTCCGGCTGAACATTTTTTTCAGTCCGTTTAGTACCAGTCACCGACAACATGATCAGCAATAGAATAACGATTGTGATCACAATGCCTGCTATGATCTGTATCGGGGAAATCGAAATAATTTTATCGGAATGTGTATCCGCGAAAAGAAAATTAAACGCGACGCTTGCAACAAATGCCGTTAGCAAAAGCAGTACCCGGAAAGAAGTTTTCCAAATGAAAAATCTTCCCGGCTTTTTTCCGGTATGTGTGTTTGTAGAAATCAAAACAGGCTGGGCCTTTTATTGCTCTTCTTTATATGGGAAGTACAGCCATGAAGTTGTGTGAAACCTCCAATGAAAGCGACTAAAAGCAAGGGGTTTATTACAGTAGAAAAAAGGTGAAAGAATTATCCTCCAAACTTTCATTGTCGGATGAAGAAGAATGTTGATTATACCGGATTGCTTCAAACACCTGACTGCACAAAGGTTTCAGCGCATTTCAGCCGGAACGGAAACAGGATTTATTAACCCATTACAGGAAACCATGAAAGGAATCAACGGTTTATCAAAGAAGCCGGTAAAAATCTGAACTGAAACCTTACACTTTTTTCAACTCTTCCTTAACGAAACTGATGAGTTCATGAATGTATTTTTCAGAAAAATCGAATCGAATTCCCGCCGCCGCATACGTCTCAGAAATGGATTTTGTGTAGCCGGATTTCAACGCGCTGATGTAATCTTTCACCGCTTTTTCGGGATTCAGTTTGTAGTTTCTCCACACAGCGATCGCGCCAAGCTGAGCCATTCCATATTCGATGTAATAAAACGGAACTTCAAAAAGGTGAAGTTGTTTTTGCCAGATTGCTTCACGAGCATCTTCTTCACCTTTCCAGTCAACCACTTTGCTGCTATACGATTGATAAACGGAAGTCCACGCTTTTGTTCTTTCTCCGGCCGTGTGTTGAGGATGTTCATACAACCAATGCTGGAATTTGTCGACGCAGGCAATCCATGGCAATGCTTCAATGATGTTTTCCAACTGCTCGCGTTTCGCTCTTCTCAATTCATCTTCATCCGTAAAAAAGAAATGCCAGTGTTCCATCGAAATTAATTCCATGCTCATAGAAGCAAGCTCAGCAATTTCAGAAGGCAGATCTTTGAAGCCGATAAAATCGAGATCCCGTGTCAGCATCGAATGAATAGCATGACCACCTTCGTGTACAATCGTAATTACATCTTTCAGTGATCCGCTTGCATTCATAAAAATAAAAGGTACACCGATTTCATACAACGGATAATTGTAACCACCGGGGGCTTTCCCTACACGTGAATCCAGGTCCACGTACTTCATCAACTTCAATGTTTCCATCACTTCACCGAAGTACGGATGAATATCGTAGAAGCACTGAATCGTTTTATCCATCAGTTCCGTTCCTTTCGAAAACGGCTTCAGGTCGGGCTTTCCGGTTGTGTCGACATCCAAATCCCACGGTTTTAATGATGCCAATTTTAATTCCTGTTTGCGTTGATCAGCGAGCTCATCCAACACAGGAACAACGGTACGCTGAATAGAATCATGGAATGAAAAACAATCTGCCGGTGTATAATCGAAACGGTCTAACTCGACAAATTTAAAATCGCGGTAGTTTTTAAAACCGGCATTCATAGCAATCTGATGACGAAGAGCTACAAGTTCTGAAAAAAGAGTATCCAGTTCTACCCGATCCGTCAACCTCCTGCTTTTAATTTTATGATAGACTTCGTCACGCTTATTTCTGTCCGGATCTTTTAAAAAATTTGCTGCCTGCTGAAGCGTCAGTGTTTTTCCATTTTCATTAATCGTCATCGCGCCGGCAATCTCACCGTACTTCTGTTCTTTCACGGAGAGGTCAGCAATCAGAGGAATATTTTCGGGTCTGAAAATTTTTATCTGGTTCGCTACCTGTGCCAGATAAATTTGATAACGTTGATCGAGTTCACTCTTGAATTTGCAGTCAACTAATTTTTTGTTGAGGTCATCCTGGTAAGGAGCGATCTTCGGATGAATTTCATTTACAAAAAAGATGTAGGCATCCGTTGCTTTTTTATCCTGCGTGTCACATGTCATACGAATGTACAACCATCCGGAATATTCCTGAACAACGGCATCCAGCTCGCTGTAATCTTTCAGCCACTGCTTCAAATCGTTTGTAGCTTGAAGTGATCTCGATTTCAGATTTACATAAAACGGCTCGATGGCTTCCCATGAATCGAGGTTGACTGATTCGGGAAGAAAATAACGTGCGTTTTTTTTGGGAAGAGTGACTTCGTTTGTAAGCATCGGAAATGGATCAGACTTTCTTACGCAATTTTACCTGGCCAACTTTTGCATGCTGATCCGCTTTCTGGGTATGGCCTTCATGCGCTTTCGGAACCGGCTTATCAAATTCACGGTCGAGGTTGAGTTTATCATCCTCCTTTGTTTCTTCAATCTTTGTAAAATCAATTTTACCACTCAGCATTTCGTACCATGAAAGAATTTTTTTCATGTCGGAAGCATATACACGTTCTTCATCAAACTCAGGGACGATCTTTTTGAAATAGTCTTTCAGAATTTTCTGATCTGCTTTCGGGTCAACAGAAAGTTTAACGCCATCCGTCTCCTGTATTTTTTTGAAGACTTCTTTCAAAGGCATATCATCGCCTTTTGTAAAAACAGCGATATCAACCAGAGAGCTTATACGCTGACTGGCATTGATCGGCATGCGTTTGTTGTCGGTGAGAGATTCTACGATAAACCCGTTCTTGCTCTGCGCGACCACTTTATAAAGTCCGCTGGTTCCCGGTATCGAAATAATATCTTTTAATTCCATAACTGCTTCTTTTTCCTGTTCCATCTGTAAATTGAATATTTGCCCAAAGGTAACATGAAAATCTGAAACGACGATATTGGGGAGGTTAAGACAGCAGGAAACCCCTAAAGGGTTTAAGGACTATCAATTTGTTACAAGAATTAAAATTCTTCACTGCTGTTAATTAATAAATCAACCCTTTAGGGGTTTTAACGGAGAAATTTAATAGAAGATTTTTGTATTGACTTCTAACTCTAAGTTTGGAGGCTGACCTCTAAAGGGTTTATTGACTATCAATTAATAGCAGGAAGTAAAATTCTTCAGTACTTTTAATTAATGAATCAATCCTTTAGGGATTTGATTAGAAGGGTTTACTGAAAGAGATTTTTATGATGACTTCTAAAAGTAAGTTTGCAATTGAAACGATGAATTAAATTTTTTCAAATAGTTTTACAAAAAAAACCTTTTGCCTTGCCGAACCCTAAAATCTCTTTGGAACCAGATGGAACTTACCACGTTTTCAATCATGCAGTAGGAAATGATAATTTTTTTCGGAAGGACGAGAATTATTTTTTCTTTTTGAAAAAAATAAAGAAATGGGTACTTCCTATTGCTGACATTTTCGCCTATTGCTTAATGCCGAATCATTTTCATTTCGTTGTTAGGATAAAAAGCTCAAATTTATTAAATGAATTATGGGTTGAAAAACTGAAGAAGAGGAATAGAGTGTCAAAAACTGACACAACGGGTGCTTCGCATAATCAAATCCTTTTGCTAAACGATTTAATTACTGAACAGTTCTCTCATTGCTTCAATTCGTATGCGCAGTCCTATAACAAAACTTATAACCGGAAGGGCTCGCTGTTCAAACAAAGCTTTCAGCGAAAACGAATAGATACAAATGAATACCTATGCCAGGCGATATGCTACACTCATAATAATCCGATAAGTCATGGATTCGTTGAAAAAAGAGACGCATGGAAATATTCATCTTACGTTGCAATAATCGGAAACAAACCGACTCTGGTATTAAGAACCGAAGTGCTAGAACTTTTTGGAGGCTTGGAGAACCTGATTTATGTGCATGAAAAATATTTAGGTGATGAGATATAGAAAGTTGCTTTTCCAGTGCTACCTTCCAATCAAACCCCTAAAGGGTAATACGGTTATTAAAAAAACATCAAAAAATTCACTGACTTCCATAAACTAAATGGCAGTAAACACTTCAGGGTCAGCCCTCATGTCTTCAGTAATTTAACTACTAAGTCCTGACTTAAAAAGTACTTGTGATGATATTACAGCAGTAACCAAAGAAAGAATTACATACAAAATAATAAGAAATATTTTTTTCCTTTTTTGACTCGTTGTTTCCTTAGAAATAATCGCTTGATAAATATTGACCCCTGTTTTCCTTCTAATAAATATAAACCAATTAATTATCATTATGGCAGTATATAATAAGACTCCATATAACGGTACAATTACAACATTTTGCCTGGCAATTATTAAAGTCAAAATATAGATTGTAGAAATATTCAATGTTTGACAAACGGAAATCAGGACTACAGAAGAAAATTCCGAATCATCCTTGGCTTGATCATTATTTGAATAATATTTCTTACATCTATAAGAAAGTGTTTAAAATTCATTTCAAATATTTGCTATTGCACATGCTTCGACTTCGCTCAGCATGACCCCGCGCACGATGTCACCCTGAGCCCAAGCACAGAGCGAAGTCGAAGTGGAAGTCGAAGGGTGCGCTGGCTTTAACATTTTCTCTCATAGAAATTTAAACAGTTTCTAATAGAAATAAATAAAAAAGTTAATCATTGATAAGGGGGCTTAGTGGAACACTTAGTTTATCTACTGCACAATATAATAAACTTGCTCATTAAATCTTATCCATTAAACCCCTAAAGGGTTGATCCAATATTTAAAAGCACTAAAGAACTTTTCTTCGTGCAATAAATCAATAGTTATAAAACCCTTAAGGGGTTGGGCTCCCTCCAACAGGCATCTTATTCTATATTAAAGTATCATCAATGAACCACCACCACCGTATTCGCCTGGAAAAATTTTCCGGAAGATAAACGGCATACATAGGTTCCGTTTTGGAGATCAGAAAGATCAGTGACAACGCTGTATTTACCGGCATTTAATTTCTGGCTCAGCAGCGTTTTTACTTTTTCACCGAGTGTATTGTAAATACTTAACTCGGTAAAATTATTTTCAGTGAGCGCAAACGTAAAAGTGGTTTGCTTGTCGGCAGGATTCGGAAAATTCTGCGCCATGCCGAAACCATTCGCCAATGAAATTTCATTGACTGCTGTAATCCCGTCATATTTTATCTGCGCCGCTGTAGCACCTGTCTGAATGGAAGCAAGATTTCGTCCCGCTAAAATCGCGAACGCAACCACCATGGAATCACCTGAAGGAATCGAGAATGGTCCTGTTGATGTTACGTCACAAACATCATCTCCCACTCCTGCAGATCCTGCATTCGCGCGGAAAGTAGAAAGCGCCGTGTACTTTTCAACGGTACTGAAACCATCACTCATATTGATACCACCGCTTCCGTTCAGGTTGTTGTCGATCGCGTAATGATTGAAGCCACCACTTGTAAGCAATTTCACACCGGCATAATACCCGCTTGTATCGGTTGAAAAAGCATAGCCCATTTTTCTGTTCACATCCGTTGAACTCCGGTTATGTTCTGCCGCCGGCAGAATATCCCAATCAGCAAAAATACCTGCGTAGAAATTATTGATGGTAGAAGCCGCGTTGTTGGTAATGGTATATTGAACAATTACATAGTTGCGGTCGGCCGCCGAAGTCCATGCAAACGCGCGATGCTGAATCATAATATTCATCGGAGCATTCGTGGTGGCAATGTGATCATCGAATTTTCCGTACGCGTCGAAATCAGAAACAACGGCAGGTATACGCTGAACATTCAGCAACGAGCTATAATCATTGTCGACACCGTTTGTTGTAGACCGGATATTGTCGGAGATACGAGTTGCACTGCTGCCGGTTATCAATCCGGATTCATACAAAAGTGAATTGCTTCCCATGTAAGTAAAGCCAAGTCCCTGGCCGGGACCATTCGTGTTATACCCGATTCGTCCGATACTGGTAATGGACGTACTCACGTCATTGATCGCGATGTTGATGTAATCAACATTAACGGTGACATAAAAACCATAGATGTCGGAATATGTGCCATCAGACAGAGTCATCATTAAAGGAATCTGCGCATTGATAGGAGCTGAAGGATTGATGAGGACAGTAAAAGGTAAATTGTAATTTGAAATGGTATCAAGCGTATTCAATGCTCCGGCGGTAAATGAATTATTAAGTATCTGAACGTAGGAAGAATTCGTTGATAAGGTAACGGTGAGATTTGTTGCCGGCTTCAGTAAGTTTGTAAACAAAGCTCCGATCTGTAATGTATCGTTAATTAAAAAAATGTTGTCGTTGCCGTCGCTGATATTCAGGTTGCTAATCTGTACTCCTTCTGTAGTGCTGTCGGAAACCGCCCTGTAAAGATTCACTCTGCCATGACCGAGTTTGTCGGCGAACGCAGCATTGGGTGCCAATCCATAAATATTATCACAGGTCATTTTCAATTGTTCAACAGCCTGCGCCTGGTTGTAAGAAGGAAATCTTGAACGAACCATCGCGAGACAACCGGCTGCAATGGGTGATGCCATCGAAGTTCCGCTAAGACTTTGATAGTTGTTGTTAAAAATGGTTGAGAAGATGCCACTGCCGGGAGCGCATACATCTACGTTATACCCGTAGTTTGAGA
>JAYVZS010000092.1:0-4227 GCA_043783155.1 Bacteroidota bacterium
TCATGAAAAAAATTCTGGCACGCTAATTTCAAGATGGGCAGCATAAATCTAAAACCCAAAACAAAAATGAAAAAGATCATTCTAAGTGCACTCGTTGCCGGTACATTCCTCTTCGGAACAGTTTATGCAAAAACCCCTGTTGTTAAACAGGGTGAAAAAAAGGAAGCTGTTGCTAAGCCGACTGCAACCAAAACCAAAAATGCAAAAGTGAAAAAAGCCAAAACGGTAAAGACTACTACAAAGAAAGCAGAAGTCAAGCCAACAGAAAAAAAGTAAGTTAACCCAAGCGAAAAAAAACCGATCCCGTAAGATCGGCTTTTTTGTTTTTGTACAATAGCCAAGTAAGCTTATCATTTCGGTAAAGCATGCCGGATTGCGAAATGAAAAAAAAACAGTTTCACTTTCTATAAAAAGTGAAACTTTGGAGTCTGGCAGTAACTCACATTTATATTAAACGCTTCACTCCTTCACAAACCTCTTCACCACTTTCTCTTTTTCAGAAAGCAATTCTAAAAAGTAAATACCACCAGGATAAGAAGCAACATTGAGCTCCAGGTACTCTCCATTATGGACTGAAGAAAAATCAGGGCGCAACTCCTGACCGAATACATTGAACACTTTCACATCCTTTGTCTTAAAATTACCGTTCACCGTTGCATATAAAATTCGTGTGGCCGGGTTTGGGAAAATATTTACAACATCTGTTTTCGAAAGTAATGGCACTGAACTTAGGCTATCACATATACTCGTCGAATCTGCTCCCAGAAAATAATTTGGGAAATTGGGAATTGTAAACGCATTATAAGTTGGTAGATGAATACAATGCTGGCAGACATTACATGACAGCCCAACGCTATCAGGATAGTTGATTACATGTAAATAATCTGTTCCATTACCACAGCTAATGTATATCTTTCCATCCGGCGCAAGCTCACAAAGGTAAAAAGTAGTTGCAAAAGGCGGTGAAGGAGAATAAAATGTATCCCAAACAGCTACGGTTGTTTTCGTCGAAGGAATATTGGAAGCTGTTAAATCAAATTGAAATATATAATCACTCGATGAGGCATAAAGTACTTTTGAGTTCGCTGAAAATGCGACACCGGCTGCTCCCATTGAGTTATTAATGACAACATGAATGCAATTACTGAAATTACCCGTGCAACGATCAAAATCCATTATATCCAAATCATTGGCGGCATGATAAATCGCGAACTTAGAACCATCAGGGGAAAACACAACCTGGCCAGCCCCATAGATGCTCATTATTTTTCCGATGTTTTGAATAAATGGGCCACTAATTCCAGCCGGCGTTACCAAAAATTTAAAATATTTATTGCTGTTATACTGATGGCAGATTACCCACCAATCTCTTCCGTTTGCATGTTTACATCCCGTTACATAGCCGGCAACTAACACGTCTGTTAAAAGTGTATCATTCTTATTGACCACTGCTCCTCTACCGCTATCAAGTTCTAAATCAATAAGCGATGTATGAAAAAAGTAAGTTAAATAACCACCATCATCTATCGTTTGGTGAAATAAATAATATTTCATGGAGTCGTTTGGAACAGGAATAATAAGATTTGCCTGTGCAATTGCCAGCCCCAAATTCATTTGGGCTGTTGTATATGTTCCAGGATTTAGACCACCACCGTTTACCATGGTATCTCCATTCGCATTCCCAATATAAATACCGTTTGTAGAAAACAATAAATTGCCCGTTTTATTTGTAATAATACCGTTTGTCCTGCTAAAATTCATTGTCCTGTTAACATAATAAATATTTGGAGAGCCGGAACTAAAATCAATATTTGTTCCTCCTAAGGGTGGGCCCGACAAATTATTATAACCCATCATCCACAAATTTGTCAACCCCTGGCCAAAGGAATCAGATACCATTAAAAATAAAAAAAAAGATAAGAAATATTTTTTCATTCAATCAAAAATACGAAAGTTAATCCTCCCATGCAACAAATACATGGAAGGATTAACCTTTAACTATCTTGCAATAACTAATTTATTCGTATTCACATTTTCTCCGCAGCAAACTACCTTGAAATAATAAACACCATTGGTTAACTTGCCAGTATCAAAAACATACCGGTGTGTTTTTGAAGGAAGCTTTGCAGCACTTTGTTTTTGTCCAAGAGAATTAAAAATTTCAAACGTGCCGTCTTCACCAATATTATAGACCAATGTCGCCTCATCTTTTGCAGGATTCGGATACACAAAAGCTGAGCCAGTGATAGTTTGGTTTGAGTGCCCTTTTCTAAGTACAATACCTTCCTGTAAACAAGTATAGCTGTCGTCGTATTGCTGCTCCGGATCAATGATGGAATACATGGAACGCGCCTGGTACACTGCTTTCCCTCCCGAAACAGGGCATTGAATGGCGATGTCAAACAGAGTGCTTTCCTGTGCGGGTGTGAATTCGATCGATCCTTCTGCAATTACTTTCAGGTAAATATCATTCACCAATTGCTGGTTGTCTTCGATTGTTGCAGTCGTGATGATTCCATAGTTCAATTGCATGACGGTTGTGGCGTCCACGATTCTCGCCTGCATGATCTGATCGGATGCCGCGTTGATGTAATTCTGCAGGTAATCTGTTTGCTGGTTCAGTTGGTTGATGTCAGCGTTTGTTTGCGCTATTTCCGGTTCGGTTAGCAAGCCGCCATTGAGTAATTCGTTAAAAGCCGAAACACGAACCATGTTCGAATCAATTTGCAACTGGTATTGATCTACTCTTTCTTTCAGCACCTGTTCAGGTTGCGGTAAGTTTTCGATGCTGAGATTGACTTCACTGAATTTTTCGATGGGAGATCCTAATTTGTCTATGTAAAAATTATACATGGTGGTATCGGTATCGCGCATGGCTGGGTTATCCACCAATTTTTCGAACAGGTATTTTCCAAGCGTCCATTTCATCTCATCATCAAAATTATCGAAACGAATAGAATCCATGGCGATTCTTTTATCCTCATCATTCTTCCATAGCTCAATCAGCGGATACAAATCAATGATAGATCCCGGATGGCAGTAAGTACCATTCGGAATAGCTGATAGTCTGTCGCATTCAAAATCTTCGCAAACGTGATGGGTACTTGGGTCAGGCAGAAACCAATTTGTAGGATCCATACTTGGCGGCATATATGCGAAATATGCGGAACCACAGTATTGCTGGTCAACGAGAACTTGACTGTTTGATGCATAATTAGGATTATCACATTTTGCCGCAAGTGTACTCCCAGCAAAAGAAGTTGGATCCCAAATATTTCCATCATGCGTTGGTTGAATTTGCGTCCACTGGTCAAGATGAAAACCAATAGCGTGGCTGCTCATGCCATTCCCTTTAAAACTTGTACCCCGTTCAGCGTAGTCTTGTGCATAGGCTCGTGCGAGAGGAGACTACGCTGCGTATAACTATAACAATTACTATTTATTATATCATCAGTGAATGCAAATTCAAAACTGTAACATCAACTAATCTTTTTTCACCAGCATAATTAGCCGCACTGCTATATAGATATTCCTCCGGACTTTTTACAATTCCTGCCCGTAGAGGATTGTCATGAATATATCTTACCTTCTGAAGTGTAAATTGGTTGCTGAAAACTTCTTCTGCATGATTCTCATGTGTCCACAATTGAAAATGTTCGTTGCGGGCATGTTTAGATGCGGCATCCGAAAACCGCTGTAATACCCATTCTCTTCTGCTTTCAGTTTCATTTTGAATCGAAAACAAAAGTTGACTACTGGTGTATTTCTTTAAATCACGTAACACATTACTTAAGTTCGCATTTTCAGCCTGTACAAGTAAATGCACATGGTTGCTCATGATAACATAACTGTAAACAATTAATCCTTTGTTGGAAATACAATAGTTTAAACTATCCACTACAATATCGCGATAACGTTTTCGTGTAAATAAATCTACCCAGTCTATAACTTGCAACGTCAAATAATGCGCAGCTTCCTGTTTTGAAATTTGATATCCGGTTGGCATAGCTCGAAAAGTTTACTGAAAGATAAAAAAACAATTTGAAATCCATGCGCAGCGTAGTCTCCTCACGCACGAGCCCGAGCACAAGACTACGCTAAACGTGCGGTATCACTTACCGGATTACGCAAGGAAAAAAGAAGCCAATCGGAAACATTTCAAATTTCGGAAACATTTTGGAAACATTTTGACTTCCGATGACTTCTAATGACGCAGAATGACCGGCG
>JAYVZS010000093.1:0-11028 GCA_043783155.1 Bacteroidota bacterium
CGTATCGGGATCTGATGGGAATTATTCCCCGCCCCTTGGGGCGATCGGAAAGAATTCCCATCAAATACTCCGCTGCTCTGCGGCGGAGATGTTTATTAATCTCCGGGAATCTAAAAAAGACGAATAATCCCAAACTTCAGACTCTTTAATTATCTTCGCTCCCGACATGATTTTATATGTGAAAGTCAAGCCCAATCAGCGTTTCGACAAGGTAGAGAAAATCGGGAACGACTGGCAGATCAGGTTAAAAGCTCCGGCGGTCGACGGAAAGGCGAATGAATACCTGATCGAATACTTAGGCGAAATACTTGATCTTCCGAAATCAAAAATCATGTTGAAGAAAGGACAAACGGCGAGGGTGAAGTGCGTAGAGATTGTTGCGGATGAAGTAATTGTTCTGGAGAAATTGAATGGCGCATTGAAAACTAAGTAATAAGGAAGAATGAAAAAGTAATAACGAAGAACCATTGGACGAATCTGTGTCATCAAAATTAAATCTTTATACGCTTCTCAAAAGAAATAAAGAACAATAATCGCATCCATTTATTACTTATTGATTCGACCTTATTACTTGAAAAAATTACTTAACAAACACCTGTGAATATCTATCTTCTTCTGTTCAACTCAGGCAATTCAAACTTAATAATTTTACTTCGCACCAAAAGTCAGTTTTAAAACGGTGCAATCACCATCAAATTATGGCAAAGGAAAATCAACCCGATCACGGTTACACAGAAGACAGTATTCGATCGCTCGACTGGAAAGAACATATTCGGACACGCCCGGGAATGTACATCGGGAAACTCGGTGACGGTTCTACCAAGGACGACGGCATTTATGTGTTGCTGAAAGAAACAATTGATAACTCTATTGATGAGTTTGTGATGGGTTACGGAAAGCACATTGAAGTAACCATTCAGGACGGCAAAGTGGAGGTGCGTGATTACGGCCGGGGTATTCCATTGGGAAAAGTGATCGAGTGTGTGAGTAAGATCAATACCGGTGGAAAGTACGACAGCAAAGCGTTTCAAAAGAGTGTTGGATTAAATGGTGTCGGAACGAAAGCCGTGAATGCATTGTCGGATTATTTCCGTGTGCAGTCTGTCCGTGAAGGAAAAACAAAAATTGCCGAATTCAAAAAAGGAAATATCACCTTGAACGAAAAAGAAAAATCGTGCAGTGAAAAAAACGGAACAATTTTTTCTTTTATTCCTGATGATTCTGTTTTTATGAATTACCGTTTCAATGCCGACTACGTAAAAAATATGTTGTGGAATTATGTATTCCTCAACAAGGGGCTTTCTATTTATTTCAACGGAGAGAGATTTTTCTCGGAGAACGGACTAAAAGATTTGCTCGCGCGTAACATCAGCGATGAAGTATTGTATCCTGTCATTCATCTTAAAGCAGATGACATTGAAGTTGCATTCACGCACACCACTGCGTATGGCGAGGATTATTATTCGTTCGTTAACGGGCAGCATACCACACAGGGTGGAACACACCAGGCGGCCTTCCGTGAAGCGATTGTAAAAACTGTGCGCGAGTTTTATAAAAAAGAATTTGATCCGAGTGATGTGCGTTCATCGATTGTCGCTGCCATCAGTGTGAGAATCCAGGAACCAGTGTTCGAATCACAGACAAAAACAAAATTAGGTTCGCTAACAGTTACTCCTGAAGGCGGACAGCAAATTCGTACGTGGATCAATGATTTCATGAAGACGGAACTGGACAATTACCTTCACAAGCATCCTGAAATCGCTGACGCTATCCTGAAAAAAATTCAGCAAAGTGAACGCGAACGAAAAGAAATTGCGGGAATAAAAAAATTAGCGAACGAACGCGCGAAGAAAGCCAATCTTCACAACAAAAAGTTGCGCGACTGTCGTGTGCATCTCAATACAAAACACATCGAACGTCTCGAGTCTACGATCTTTATTACCGAAGGTGATTCTGCCAGTGGTTCCATTACAAAAGCGCGTGACGTGAATACACAGGCCGTCTTCAGTTTGAAAGGTAAGCCATTGAACTGTTATGGCCTCACTAAAAAAGTGGTTTACGAAAATGAGGAATTCAATCTCCTTCAAAATGCATTGAACATTGAAGACGGTTTGGAAGAATTACGTTACAACAAAATTGTCGTGGCAACCGATGCCGATGTGGATGGTATGCACATCCGTTTATTGCTGATGACTTTCTGGCTTCAGTTTTTTCCTGAGTTAGTGAAAGCAGGGCACGTGTATATTTTACAAACGCCGCTTTTCCGTGTGCGGAATAAAAAAGAAACCATTTACTGTTACAGCGACAAGGAAAAGGTAAATGCGATTGCGAAGCTGGGCCCGAAACCGGAGATCACCAGATTCAAAGGATTGGGAGAAATTTCTCCGGATGAGTTTTCAGGATTCATCGGAAAAAATATTCGCCTTGAACCGGTACTCATCAGCCAGGAAGAAACCATTCAGAAGTTACTCGATTATTACATGGGAAAGAATACTCCGGAGCGACAGGATTTTATCATCGGGAAATTGAGAGTGGAAAAGAATGTAGCGGAAGTGGAGTTGGCTGAGGAAGCGTAATTGTTTTTGGAAGCTGGATGTTGGAAATTGGAATCTCGCTCCGCAGGAACGAAATATTGGTAGATATTTGTTGATGTAATAAATAATTAACGCCCCGTAGGAGCGACATATTGGTAAAAAATGTCAAAGAAGAAAAAAGAAGAAGCAAAGCAGGAGCCACAGGAGTTGCCGCAACACCGCGAGAAAACAAACATCATCCATGTAAATGGAATGTATGAGAATTGGTTTCTTGATTATGCATCGTATGTAATTCTTGAACGAGCAGTGCCGCATATCAACGATGGTTTGAAACCTGTGCAACGCCGGTTGATGCATTCCATGTGGGACATGGAAGATGGCCGCTACAATAAGGTAGCGAACATCATCGGGCATTGCATGAAGTACCACCCGCATGGTGATGCCAGCATTCGTGATGCGCTCGTTCAACTCGGACAAAAAGAATTGTTGATTGATACGCAGGGAAACTGGGGAAACGTTCATACAGGCGATAGTGCTGCAGCTCCGCGTTACATTGAAGCGCGTCTCAGTAAGTTCGCGCTCGAAGTTGCTTTCAATCCGAAAACAACAGAGTGGTCGTTAAGTTACGATGGAAGAAATCGTGAGCCGGTTACCTTACCGATGAAATTTCCGTTACTACTTGCCCAAGGTGTAGAAGGAATTGCTGTCGGTCTTGCGTGCAAAATTCTTCCGCACAATTTTATTGAATTAATTGAAGCTTCTATTGCTATTCTGAAAAAGCAAAAAGTGGTGTTGTATCCTGATTTTCCGACAGGAGGTATTGCTGATTTTTCAAAATACAACGAAGGACTACGTGGCGGAAAAGTCCGCGTGCGTGCAAAGATCGAGAAGAAGGATAAAAAGACGCTGATGATTACGGAAGTTCCGTTTGGAACCACCACTACTTCTCTCATTGAATCTATTCTCAACGCCAACGACAAAGGGAAAATCAAGGTAAAGAAAGTGGAAGACAATACGTCTTCGAAAGTTGAAATTGTGATTCATCTTCATCCTGATTCTTCCGAAGACATCGACAAGACAATCGATGCCTTGTATGCGTTTACGGATTGCGAAGTTTCGATTTCACCGAATGCCTGCGTCATCATCGAAGACAAGCCGCGTTTCATGAATGTGAATGATATTCTTGAGTACAATACAAACCAGACACTGGAGTTACTCAAACGCGAACTTGAAATTAAGAAGAGTGAACTCGAGGAAGACTGGCATTTCAGTTCACTCATCAAAATATTCATTGAGAAACGCATCTACCGAAACATTGAAGAATGTACAACGTGGGAAAGTGTAATCGAGACGATTGATTCAGGTTTGAAACCGTACAGGAAAAAATTCAAACGAGAAATTACACGCGATGATATTGTTTCATTGACGGAAATTAAGATCAAACGCATTTCAAGGTACGATGTAAAAGAGCAGGATGAGAAGATCAAAGGTCTGGAAGCGCAGATCGCTGAAGTGAATCATCATCTGGCTAACCTGAAAACATTTGCGATCAATTATTTCAAAGAGTTGTTGAAGAAATACGGCAAAGGCAAAGAGCGTAAAACAAAAATTGATTCGTTCGAACAGGTGGTTGCATCAGAGGTTACTATCAGCAACCAAAAACTGTATGTCAACTATGAAGATGGTTTTGCGGGATACGGATTGAAGAAAGACGAATTCCTCTGCGACTGTTCCGACCTCGATGAAATCATTGTCTTCCGCGGCGACGGAACAATGATCGTGACTAAAGTGGACGAGAAGAAATATGTCGGCAAAGATATCCGGCACATTGCTGTGTTTCGCAAAATCGAGCCCGAGCAGGTATACAATTTAGTTTACCAGGACGGAAGAGGCGGCAATGCAATGATCAAACGATTTACTGTTGGAGGAACTACGAGAGATAAAGAATATGTCTTGACAAAAGGCAATGAAGGTTCGAAGGTGCTTTATTTTAGTCTTGCCACAGGCACTTCACCTGCGGAAATCCTGAATGTAAGACTTCGTCCAAAGCCTAAACTTCGTAAGACAGAATTTGAATTTGACCTGAACACGATAGAAGTGAAGGGAAGAAATTCGATCGGAAATATTCTGTCAAGAAATCTCGTCGCGAAAATTTCAAAAGGAGGAACTGGAAAAGCTGTTCCGGTTGCAGAGCAGCTGACTATTTCGCCGCCAGCAACCACGAATGGAAGGTCAAATGGAAAAGAACTAAAAGAAAAAACAACGAAAGAAAAACCGGTTAGTAGCGGAGCTAAAGCGAAAACGGTTCCGGCTAAAGTAGCAGCGAAATCAACTTCTGTTAAAAAACAGTTGGCTGTAAAACCTGTTAAAGACGAAGCTCCTGTTACTCTTGAATGGAATCTTTCAGGGAAAGAAAAAATTCAAAACGACAGATCAAGAATTCTGACTGATATTGAGAAGAAAGCGGAGCAAAAAAAGAAGTCGCAGTTAAAGATGGATATGTAGTTCTTAGTTCTTGGTTCTTAGTTCGGTGTTTAGATCCCTTACCATCTGTATTTTTCTGAACGAATGACTCCAGACTTAATAAGATGAGCGCTGCGGTTGAAATATCTTCCGCAGTTTTTTTTGAATCAGATGTCATCTCAAAATTGCCACTTTGATTATCCCTCGTCCAATTGTGAGCAGATTGAAAATTAATACTAAGTAATTTGAATTTGCACATTGTCTATACGTCCCGGTGCGAAGGCATCCTCGAACGGTGTGAACCGTCAATTGGCCTGCCCGAAAGCGATGCTTGTGTGAAAAGCCAATTGAGGATTGGCGTTCGTTGGCAGTTTTTTGCGCTACTTTTTGCAGAAGGAAAAAGTAGAAAGAGAAAATTAAATTTCAACGGGATGCAATCGGGAATCTTAAGACAGTTTATCATATTTTTTTAAAAAGTTTTTATGAGCAATGCAACAATGGAAATAGCCATCATCGGTGGCGGTGCTGCCGGTTTTTTTGCTGCCATTGCATGCGCTGAAAATTTTCCCGAACATCGTGTAACGATTTACGAAAAGAGCAATAAGCTTTTATCGAAAGTTCGCGTTTCAGGTGGCGGACGATGCAATGTAACGCATTCCTGTTTTGATATTCAACAACTCGTGAAGAATTATCCAAGGGGTGAGAAACAACTGATCAATGCATTCGCACGGTTTAGTCCGGCTGATACCGTTCGGTGGTTCGAAGATAGAGGAGTGGAGTTAAAGACAGAAGAAGACGGACGCATGTTTCCTGTAACGGACAACTCGGCAACCATTGTAAATTGTTTGAAGGATGCAGCCGAAGCCAATCACATTCGCATTGTAACCAATGCCGAACTCGTAAAGCTTTCAAAAAATAATGAAGAGAAATTTGAATTGATATTCAGAGACGGAACTATACTAGTTGCGGATAAGATTTTAATCGCTGCCGGTGGTCATCCGAAATCTGAAAGTCTGAGTTGGCTGAAAGAAACCGGTCATGAATTGATTTCTCCGGTTCCTTCTCTATTTACATTCAACATGCCGAAAGATCCTGTTGTTGAATTGATGGGAGTAAGTGTTCCGAATGGGGTTCTGCAAATTGAAAATACAAAATACCATTCATTAGGACCTCTTCTCATTACACATTGGGGAATGAGTGGACCAGCCGTATTGAAGTTGAGTTCAAGGGCTGCGCGTGAACTGGCCGGAAAAAATTATGACTTTAATTTAATTGTCAGTTGGATTCCTGATTACAAGTTTGATCCCCTTCAGAAATATCTTGCAGAACAAAAAACTAAATTGAGTTCAAAGCATATCTACAAACATGGTCCTTTTGATTTGCCAAAGCGTTTGTGGATGTTTCTACTTGATAAAATCGCTATCGCTGAAACAATACGCTGGGCAGACCTTTCAAAAGAACAATTGAGAAAATTAGCAGACGCTTTGGTACACGATGTTTATCATGTGAAAGGCAAGACAACATTCAAAGAAGAATTCGTTACATGCGGCGGAGTCTCATTAAACGATGTTGATTTAATGACAATGGAAAGCAAAAAATGCAAAGGCATTTATTTTGCGGGAGAAGTACTCGATGTGGATGCTCTTACCGGAGGATTTAATTTCCAGGCGGCATGGACGACAGGTTTTATTGCAGGGAGTAAAATGGGAGGGTAATTAAAACAAAATTGTATTATCTTGGGGTTACTATTCAGGCAGCTCCTGTCACACCTTTTATTTTTGGTACAGCTCCTCACAAAGAAGTGAGGCAGCCGATCAACAATCCATTTACCCTCAAAAAGTTGATTGCTGATTTTGAAAAGATTCCTCCGGAATGGCTTGATCCAGGCAACATACACGCTCCCTCAACTTCTCACTCCCATAGTCTCCCACTTTATCTCTCTTCTCAATCTAAATACTCTTGCTACTTTTGCAGCAAATCAAAAGTGTGCGTTATTTTCTGAAGCTTTCTTTCAACGGGAAAAATTATCATGGCTGGCAGGTTCAGCTGAATGCACATGCTGTGCAGGCAGAAGTGGATAAGGCGTTGTCAATATTGCTAAGGGAAAATATTAATACGCTTGGCTGCGGAAGAACGGATACCGGTGTGCATGCGAAATTATTCTATGTTCACTTTGATTGTGCATCGGAAATTACGCAACATGATTTTATACATCATCTCAATTGCCTGCTTCCTTGCGACATTGCCATTCATGAACTGATAAAAGTTTCCGATGAAGCGCATGCGCGGTTCGACGCTATTTCAAGAACGTATGAATATTTTATGTATCACCACAAGAATCCTTTCCTGGAAGAGTCAGCGTACTTTTTTCCCTATCAACTTGATCTTGAAAAAATGAATAATGCCTGCAACACATTAAAGGAATATACTGACTTCAGTTGTTTCAGCAAGTCGAGGACGCAAACGAAAACGAATGATTGTAAAATTGCCGAAGCATATTGGAGAACAGAGAACAATCAAACGGTCTTTCGAATTACTGCCGATCGTTTTCTTCGAAACATGGTACGTGCTATTGTTGGAACAATGACGGAAATCGGCGAACACAAAATTGAAGAACAAAATTTTAGAAGCATCATTGAAGGCAAGAGCAGGAGCGAGGCAGGATTTTCGGTGCCGGCGAAGGGGCTTTATTTGGTGGACGTTCGCTACAAAGATTTGGGATTATGACATTTAAGGATTTAGGATTTGGGTGAGTGAGAAAGTTGAAAAGTGAGATGGGGGGAGAGCCCCAACCACCAAGTCATTATAGAGGAATCTATTTGGAAAGTTGCGGAAAGGTATTATTTGGAATTTAGGATTTAGGGATTTGGGATTTGGGATTTGGGATTTGGAGGAGCGGGATTTTTTATTTTGAAAGAATATTAATATGGCAAATGTTAGTGGTAAAGCGTACGATTTTCCGATTCTGAAAAGGATACTCGTATTTGTGCGGCCATACAGAAAAACATTTTGGTTTAGTTTTTTTCTGACGATACTGCTTTCTTTTCTTTCGTTGGCGCGTCCGAAACTAATTCAGTCAACGATTGACAACGAGATCGCGAATGGAGACAAGACGGGTCTGCTTTGGATGACACTTGCCATGATCGGTTTGCTGTTGTTCCAGACACTCGTCCAATATTACCAGACGTATCTCACCAACTGGCTTGGACAGATGGTGATCAAAGACATGCGTATTAAATTGTATCGTCACATTTTAAATCTTCGTCTCAAATTTTTTGATCATACCCCCATCGGAACGCTTGTAACTCGCATGGTCTCTGATCTCGAAACCATCGCTGATATTTTTTCGGAAGGATTGATTTCCATCATGGGCGACTTGCTCACGCTTTCTGTAATTGTCTCGTATATGTTTTACAACGACTGGCGTCTGACGTTGGTAAGTTTAAGCACGATCCCCGTTTTATTTTGGGCAACACGGATTTTCCAAAGGGGAATTAAATCTACTTTCCAGGAAGTGCGGACGCAGGTCGCACATCTCAACACCTTTGTACAGGAACATGTAACGGGCATGAGTATCGTCCAGATTTTTAACCGTGAAGAACCGGAGATGAAAAAGTTCGAAGACATTAACCGTCTTCACATGAAAGCAAATGTGAGATCGGTGTGGTACTATTCGATTTTTTTTCCGGTCGTTGAATTACTTTCTGCGACATCCATCGGTTTACTTGTCTGGTGGGGAGCGAAGGAGGTGATCCACACGAATCTTTCGCCAGGAACCATCGTTATGTTTATTCTGTTTCTCAATCTTATTTTTCGTCCGATCAGGGAGCTGGCGGATAAATTTAATACGCTTCAGATGGGAATGGTGAGTTCGGAAAGGATCTTCAAACTGTTTGATACAAATGAAAGTATTCCGAACAATGGAAAAGTTGTAGCTGAGAATATTCAGGGTGATATAGAGTTCAGGAATGTCTGGTTCGCATATAATGAGGGGACGTTTGTAAGGGACGAGGGACAGAGAGAAGGGACGAGCGACGTTGAAGAGAGACGAGGGACGAAAAACGGGACGAGTGACGAAATGGGAGCCAGTGAAATATCTGCGTTGTCGAACGTCCTCCGTACTTCGTCCCCAGCCCCTCACATTGAACCGGAGTGGGTTTTAAAAAATGTGAGCTTCACGATTAAGGCCGGTCAGACATTAGCATTAGTGGGAGCCACGGGTGCAGGAAAATCTTCCATCATCAATTTGATAAATCGGTTCTATGAAATCAGCAAAGGAGAAATTTTTGTGGATGGAATAGAGATTCATGACTACGAACTCAATTCGCTTCGCCGAAACATCGCCGTCGTGATGCAGGATGTTTTTCTTTTTTCAGATTCTATCGCAAATAATATTTCTCTTCGGGATACTTCCATTACCATTGATCATATAAAAGAAGCGGCACGCGCTGTAGGTGCCGATCGTTTCATCGGGCGGCTGCCCGATACCTATCACTATAATGTGATGGAACGCGGTGCCATGTTATCGGTAGGGCAGCGGCAGTTGATTTCATTTATACGTGCTTACGTTTTTAAACCGAAAATTTTAATTCTTGATGAAGCTACCTCTTCCATTGATTCCGAATCGGAAGAGTTGATACAAACGGCTACGTCAAAGCTGACGAAGAACAGGACGTCCATTGTCATCGCGCATCGTTTGGCTACCGTGCAGAATGCTGATAAAATTCTCGTGCTCGATCACGGCGAAAAAATAGAAGAAGGAACTCACCAGGAATTACTGCGAAAAAACGGACTGTATAAAAATTTGTATGAGATTCAGTTTGTAGCGGTACAGGAGAATTAGATTCGATGTCTTCCTTTCTCCCTCGTGCATATACTCTCACAATGGGAATCGAAATGAATTTCCGTTTACGCTCAGGTAAATTGCGGAACGATGAATTTTTTTATGGACCAGGAAGCTTTCAAAATTTCTAATACGAACTTAAAACTACTTAGAAACTGTTTAAGATTGAGTAAACCTTTATTTTATAAAAAAATTGGTAGACTCTCTTCGTGATCTTTGTGCTGCCTTTGAGTGTGTGGTAAGAATTAAATTTTAACACAAAACTCAAAGTTAAACCTCAACGTTCCCAAAGAAATATCCACATAATGAATTTTTTAAACCAATTCGAAATTAACAGTTGACCGTTTTTTGTTCTGCGATAAAGTAAAAATTGAAATACTAAACTATATTTGCTGCCTAAAAACTAATCGACATGGCAAGAGTAGCTACTTATCTAAACTTTCCTCGTAATACAGAAGAAGCATTCAATTTTTACAAGTCCATTTTCGGAGGAGAATTTACCCGGGGCGGCATCGCACGTTTCAAAGATATTCCAGCAGGAGACGATGCACCGCCAATAGCAGAAGCAGATAAAAATCTCGTCATGCATATTGAATTACAAATTCTCGGCGGACATATTTTAATGGGTACTGATGCACCGGAGTCAATGGGCTTTAAGGTAAATTTCGGAAACAATGTTCATATCAATCTTGAACCTGATACAAAAGAGGAAACTCTTAAGTTATTCAAGGCATTAGCTGCCGGCGGAACAATAACCATGGAACTCCAGGACATGTTCTGGGGTGCCTATTTCGGAAGTTGCACCGATAAATTCGGGGTTCAATGGATGTTTAATTGTATGGCGAAATCATAAAAGTAAATCCTATTTATTACTTGAAGTTGATGAAAAAGAAACTTATCTATTTCCTCGCTTTCCTTTTCTGCTTTGCAAAATTGACTACTGTGGAAACATCCGCTCAACAATTGATGCATGGAAATTTTTCGCTTGGTGCTGCAGCGCCGTTGAATGAATTCCGCACCAATACCACCACTGCGGGTTTTGGCGCTAACCTGAATTTTTATGTCCCGTTTCGCAAAGACATTCCTTTGTATTTCGGTTGTGGTTTCGGATATTACCTCTTTGGTTCCAATTCACAGGATTTGCATGAAGACGTGAAAGTAACAGCCGGCACTAAAGTGATCAGCACA
>JAYVZS010000094.1:0-10999 GCA_043783155.1 Bacteroidota bacterium
GGCGGTGCACTGAAACGATTAAGTCGAATTGATCCCGGTAGCGAAGCGTATCGGGATCTGATGGGAATTATTCCCCGCCCCTTGGGGCGATCGGAAAGAGTTCCCATCAAATACTCCGCTGCTCTGCGGCGGAGATGTTTATTTGTTTTCGAAATGATTTTTCCAGAATGCAGAAGCGTGTATCATAGTGAAATAGTTTTGGTTATTTCCGCAACGCATTCATCAGCCATCTTATTTTTGTTGCCACAACATTTAACTACGATTAACTTTTTATTCTGTTATTACTCCGGGAATAATCTTAAAAATTCAGAGACAGTTATCTCTCAGCATTTTCATATATGCAAGTCCTTTCTCACGGGCAAAAAGAATATTGCGTTCGGGTATCTGTTCCGCATCCGGGAAGTTGTTCAATGCTTTCTCAACGCTCTCTTCGCGCAGCAGGTGGAGCATGGGATAAACAGAACGATTGGTATAATTGGCAGCGTCATCAGGTGTTGAATCTGCAAACTGATAGTGCGGATGAAAACTTGCCACCTGGTAAATACCTTCATATCCGTTCATGACCAGTAACCGTTCAGCACTCAAAACCAAATCCAGGTAATTGTCAAACTGCTGATATGCATTTGGAAAAATAAGCAGCGTGGTTTCAATACTGTGTTCATTGTCGAGCCGGATGCATTCCTCTGAAAAAGATTCAAGACATTTTTCAGTTTCTGAATTGGTTTCAACACGGTAGTGAACGGTTCCCTGTTTCGTTTCTTTGGCTGCGAAGGGACAGAAATTACAGTTGATGACTACATCGGTAATCCATTTTTTTGTTTGTGCGATAACCTGTTCGTCTGTGTTCATTGTATTTCGGATAAAGGACTGTAAACAAAACAACTAATTATAGTAAAATAAAAGTAAGTTTGTGGTAGTATCAAGGACAAAAATAATGGAAATAAAAGACAGCAACGGAAATAGTTTGAACGACGGAGATTCCGTTCATCTCGTGAAAGATTTGAAAGTAAAGGATCTTCTTTTACTTTGAAGAGAGGTATTAAAATAAAAGGTATCCGCCTTACTGATGATCCTGAAGAAGTTGAATGCCGGGTAAATAGAAGTACGATTGTTTTGAAAATTATGTTTTTGAAGAAAGTCTCCTCATTTGATTCCTGAAGGTCTTTTCGTTTAGTGATTGAGGATTTCTGCAGCCGCAGCAAGTAAATCGGCGGTCTCTTTTACTTCGCCGGGTTTTAAATCATTGAGAAAAATATCGCCAATACGGATCCTTATTAATCTCAATGTTGGAAATCCAACGGCAGCAGTCATCTTCCGAACCTGTCTCTCCTTTCCTTCCGTAAGTGTGATGGAAACCCAACTCGTAGGACCATGCCTGTCATCACGAATTCTTCTTACACGCTCATGAAAAACAAGAACGGGATGTAACCGGAATGCTGTGCATGGCTTTGTCTGGTACTTCACATTCCGGATTCCGATTTCAACGCCTTGCTTTAATTTTTCGATTGCTTCATCCTCGATCAGTCCGTCGATTTGCGCGTAATATTCTTTTTCAATTTTCCGGCTTCGGATCGTTTCACTTAGTTTTCCGTCTGTCGTAAGGAAAAGTAATCCTTCACTGTCTTCGTCCAAACGTCCGATGGCCATTGTGCCTTCAGGGAAATCATACAATTCACCCAGCAGTTTTTTCTTTTTTAATTCACACACAAACTGGCTGAGGTAGCCGTAAGGTTTATGGATGATGAAATGTTTATGGTGCAGCATAAAGGATATCTTCTGAATGAATACGAACGGGAGCGCAATTTACAACATGTCAGGAAGAGTAGTTGCCTGCTTCGGTATAAAAAGATAGCTTCGCACCCGCTCATGAATACGTACTATATCATTTACAAACCTTTCGGAATGCTTTCGCAGTTCACGAAAGAAGGCGAACATCAAACACTGGCTGATCTGGGATTCCCATTTCCGAAAGATGTCTATCCGGTCGGAAGACTGGATGCTGACAGTGAAGGATTGTTGCTTCTCACCAATAATAAAAATCTGAATCATCGTTTGTTGAATCCGGGATTCAGACATAACAGAACCTACCTCATCCAGGTTGAAGGAGAAATTAGTGAGGATGCCTGTAAGGAAATGGAAGCCGGTTTATCCATTTCGATTGACGGAAAAAAATATTTAACGGAAACCTGTAAGGTGAAACCGGTAGAAGAGCCGACTGCGATTCCTGAACGAAAGCCTCCTGTTCGTTTCCGGAAATCAATTCCTACTTCATGGATTGAAATGACATTGATAGAAGGAAAAAATCGCCAGGTGAGAAAGATGACCGCTGCTGTTGGTTTCCCGACATTACGTTTAATCAGAATAGCGATTGAAGATCTTACGATGGATGAAATGAAACAGGGGGAAGTAAAGGAATTGAAAGAATCAATTGCGCTGCGACTGCTTAAACTGAGGGTGTAGACTTTTATAGTAATAATGAATAAGTAATAAGGAATAATGGAGGAAGGTTTTTATTATTACTTATTCATTCTGCTTTATTACTTAATATGTGGAAGGCAGTCAACGAGAAGAATCAGATTAAACAATTTTGAGTAAGTCCGATTCCATTAATTCATTTACATAACCAAGAAAAAGTTTCAGCGATTTTTTCTTTTTGTCATCAAAATCGAAACTAATTTTATTTTCAAAATAATCTTTGATGTCCAGCATCGGGTACTGCTCCTTGTATTCCCTGATAACTTCTTCCTTTCTATTGAGTCCAAATGCAAACGCGTCATTCATACGCTGAATAAAATCTGCCGGTAATTTCTTATTCGCAACCCAACACGCAAAGACAAAAGGAAGTTGCGTAAATTTTTTCCATTCAGAAGATAAATCATATACATACCCGAACTTATTTTTCAATGCAAAAGTTCTGTCACCGATTACAACACCTGCAGTTACACCGCTGATGCGCGTTTCATAATGATCACTTGCATCCTTCCAGTGCGGTTTTATTTTCCAGAATTTTTCAGCAAGTACTTGTACCAGCATCACGGACGAGCGGCTTTGGTTATCGAGTAGAATCGTTTTGATTTCATTCAAAGGAACTTCACTGAACAACAACACGGATCCGACTTCTCCGTCAGCACCTATGCAATATTGACTGATGATGTGATATTCTTCCAACTCAGGAATGATGGCGACCGGCACGAGCCCGATATCCACTTTGTCTTCTTCGAGTTTTTCCGCGCAAATGGAAGGAATGTCAAGTTGCAATTCGATTTCATTTTTTACTTCGGAATTTTCCAATCCGTAAATGAAGGGTTTGCTGTTAAGATAATTTACCGCTGATACTTTGTATTTCATTTTATTTTGTTGACATTTTTTCTGCCTTAAAATTAGCGCAAACAAGAATTGCAGACTCTCGGCTAAACGACCTCTCCGTCATGCAAAGTTATAATTCTATCGCATTGCTCCGCTAAATGCATATCATGGGTAACAACACAAATGGTTTGCTGGAATTTATTTTTTAATTCTTTGAAGATATCAAACACATTCTGTGAATTTTTCGAATCAAGATTCCCGGTTGGTTCATCGCCGAAAATAATTTTAGGTTGATTAATCAATGCTCTTGCAATGGCCACCCGCTGCTGCTGTCCGCCCGAAAGCTTGTTGGCTTTCTTTAGCGCCTGGTCTTTCATTCCGAGCAGATCCAGTTTCAGGTACGCGATTTCTTCAATTTCTTCTTCGCTGTATCGGCCGAGTTTGAATGCAGGCAAAGAAATATTTTCGAGTACGGTAAATTCAGGAAGTAAATAATGAAACTGAAATACGAATCCTATTTTTTCATTCCTGATTTCTGCCTGTTGATTTTTTGACAGCTGGCTCAAATCCTGTCCGTCAAAAATAATCTGTCCGTTGTAATCGGTATCCAATGTCGACAGAACATACAGCAAAGTAGATTTGCCGCTTCCTGACGCACCTACAATTGCCACGAGGTCTCCGCGATCAATTTCAAGATTGATATTTTTCAATGCCTGGAACTCAACGGGGTCGTGGTAGAACTTGTCGAGGTTCTTCGTTTGCATGATTGCTTTGTCCGTGTTTGTCATACTCAATGAAATCACTTGGCGCGTATAATATCAATCGGATCAATCTTACTGGCTTTACGGGCAGGAATATACCCTGCGAATGTGGTAACGACTAACGCAAAGAGATAACCGAAAATGTAAAAAAGAGGTGATGAATTAAACTTCAGGTATTCCATCGATACAAAACCTTTTATATCCATTTTGATACTGCCGATTATATGAGTGAGGATAAAACCCATCACCAACCCTGCTATTCCGCCGATTGCACCAATGACAATCGATTCAGTAAGAAATAATTTCCGGATGTCGCGGTCTTTAAAACCGACCGCTTTCAGAATGGCAATGTCAGGCATCTTCTCGTAAATAATCATCATCAAAATATTGAAGATTCCGAAACCAGAAACAATCAGAATCGAAATAATGATCAGGTATGTAATCAGGTTTTGAATTTTGAAAACGCCGAAGATGTTTGCATTCGCTTCTTTCCAGTCTTCGGCGTGGTAGCCATATATTTTTTCAAACTCTTTGGATAGTTCATCAGACCGGGTAATGTCTTTCAGTTTGATGTTAATGTCTGTGATGTAAGAATTATCAACGCCCAATAATCTCTGCGCGTTCCGGATGCTTACGTACGCGCGTGATTTATCAACCTCTGTCAACCCTGTTCTGTTGATGCCGACTATTTTCATCTCAAGCATGGTTCCATTAGGAGCGATCACGTTGATGTTGTCATTCATCCCGGCGCCAATCTTATCAGCAAGACCTTCGCCGAGAATGATTCCGTTGTTTACCGTTTTCAGTTTACTGATGTCGCCCAGTATCATGAAATCGGAAACTTTGAAGAGCAGGTTTTCCTTGTCAATGTCAACACCTGCGAGACGTCCGGCATATTGAACAATGCCTGAACGAAGAATGGCCTGCGTTCCGAGAAATGGCGATACTCCTTCCACATCAGGATTTTTTTCTATTTCAGAAATGATCTGGTAACCGTTGCGTATTTTATTCAGTTCATCTTTTGGTTTCTGATTATTGACAACAATCCATTTTTTTTCATCGTGATTCTCTAGCTGCAAAATAGAAGGACGATTTCTGTAAGGATCGTTATACATATGAATGTTGGCAGTCGTGTTCACCGTTTGTTCAATAAACGTAGTTTGAAAACCGGTAATCAGTCCCGCCTGGAAAATAAAAATCATAATCCCGAATGTAACACCCAGCATGGCTACAAGCGTCTGCCGCTTCTTGGCGACGAGGTGCGTCATGGCAATTCTGAAAATCGGATTCTTTAATTTCATTACATTTTTTTTTCTTCAACTTTACGCGAACGGATCTTGTATAGAGCCGGAAGGAATCAAAGAGGTAATTATTGTTTTACCAATACATCGTTTTCAGAAACGCCTGAAAGGATTTCAACAAACTGTAAATCGCTTGCCCCGGTTTTTATTTCGCGTAACTTATCATCTCCCTTCACTTTTACTTTTCCGTCTTTCAGAAACTCCCGCGGAACAACTAATACATCTTTCTTTTCGGCGATAATGATATTTGCTTCCACCGACATACCCGACGAAAGAACAATTCCAGGGCTGTCTTCAAAGTTTGCTTTTACGCGCGATGTTTTGCTCAGCACATTCACTTTCGGATAAATCTCTATAATCTTTCCGTGAAAAATACGATTGGGATATGCATCGATGGTGTAAACCACTTCCTGGTTTTGTCGGATGAAGGAAAGATCTGTTTCATCAACAGCAAGCTCGACTTCGAAGCTGGATGAATCTCCGATTTCCATCAACTGGATCTGAGGATTCACTAAATCACCCACTTCAGGAATGATGTCATATACTTTTCCGTTGATCACAGATAAAATGTTATAGTCATTCCTGTTGGAAAGCTGGGCATTCAATTGGTTTTTTGCATTCAACAATTCTACTTTCAAACGTTCACGCGAATTGTTCAGGTTCTGTTGCGCCCTGATGAATGTGGCTTTCGAAGCATCGAGTTGAGTTTTCGACTGATCATAGTTCAATTTTGATGTAGCATTTTCTTTCATTAAAACCGATGTCCTGATGAAGTTGATGGAGTCAAGTTCATATTTTGATCCCGCTGCCATCACTTCCTGCTTCAGAGAAATAAAAACAGAACCATTTTCATCGGCATTTTGCTGCGCAAGTTGTAAGAGATTTTTTGCTGAGTTTACATTTAAATCATTCAACTGGTTTTGTATCGTAACAAGCGGTTGTCCTGCCATAATTCGATCCCCTACGTGGACATGAATTTTTTCGACATATCCCGGAAATTTACTGAACAAAGAATAATGATTGACAGGAAAAATTTTCCCCGATGCATACACCGCCTGCGTAAGGTCTTTGCGAAGCGGTTTGGATGTACTGCCGGGCTTTGAACAGGAGAAGAGGAGTAGGAGGGATGCGTAGAGGAGACGTTTCATTTTATTTTTTTTAACAGCGACTTTAATTCAATAATAAGGAATAAAGGAAGCTCTTTGCATTATTACTTATTCATTATTACTTTTTTTCTTTCCTATCATACCGAGATGAGTGTGACCAAAGCTATCATTGAACTTCAATCCATAGCCAAGCATGCGATCGAATGAGGAGTGAGCGAAGAGCATAATGCCAGCGAACGCAAGTTACATGACAGAGAAATAAAATCCTATGACAAAAATCAGGATGGCGATTCCTTTGTGATGAAATGTATTGTAAGAGATCGCACCAATCCTTGTATTGATAACATATCCAAGCATCCCCACATCGGGGGTTAGAAATAATATCCAGAACCACAGCCACGAATAATGCAATTGATGAAAAAGAAAAAGCGATAATGCAAACATCATCGCTTCTTCTGTTTTAAGAGTCGTTTTCATCTCTTTATAGTTTAGTGTTTAGGGTTTACAGTTGACGGTTGATGCAACCGGAAACTGCCAACCGCAAACAAATTATATCTCTGCCTCAAGAAGTTGATCCACTGATTTAGGTGCAACTCCGGTATTGATTGGTAAACCCCTCCATTTTCTTAAACGATTTTTAATACGCTCGCTCAGCAAGTACATAACAGGTACCATTATTAGTGTAAGGAATGTTGCAAAGCCCAATCCGAAAATCATCGTCCATGCTAATGGCCCCCAGAATGCAGTGCTGTCACCGCCCAGATAGATGTGCGGATTCAGGTCTCTGAAGAGTGTCGTGAAATCTATGTTCAGCCCGATCGCAAGCGGAATCAATCCGAGAATGGTTGCTGATGCAGTCAGGATTACCGGTGTCATACGCGTTTTTCCTGCTTCCACAATCGCATCAAATATTGGCAGACCTTTTTCTCTTAACAGGTCGGTAAATTCAACCAGGAGAATTCCGTTTCTGACAACAATTCCTGCAAGCGCAATAATTCCGACACCACTCATCACAATACTGAATTCCATTTTCCAGAAAGCGAATCCGAGTAATACGCCGATAACGCTGAAAAGGATTTCAATAAATATGATTAACGATTTGCCAATCGAATTAAATTGTATGACAAGAATCAGGAAAATCAAAAGAAAACTTACTCCGAGTGCTCCTAATAGAAACATCCCGGTTTCCGCCTGTTCTTCCTGTGCTCCGGCAAATTTTACCGTTACACCATTAGGAGCGGAAAAATCTGCCGCTGCTTTTTTCACTTCTTCTACAACAGCTTGTTCATTATGTCCTGAAAGTATGTTGGAGGAAATAGTAACGAGACGCTTTTGATTTTTACGTTTTATCAGGCCGAACGTATTTTCATATTTTATATCAGCGAACGATGATAAAGGTACACTCCTGATCGCTCCGCCCATTGACATATCACGGTACTGAATTCTCAGATTCTTCAGCATGTCTACATTGTAACGTTGATCCACTTTGTACCGCAGCATGATTTTATAATCATCATTCTGATCCCTGAATTTGGATGTTTCCCATCCGAGTACTGCCGCTTGTATTTCACGCCCGATCTGCGTTGTGTTAATTGCCTCGCGGTTGGCGCGTTCACGGTCAATGTTAAAAGTGATCTGTGGTTTCTGATCCTGTAAATCACTGCGCAATTCTTCCACACCATCCACGTGTAGTGAATCAAGGTATCGTTTCAGGTTTTTACTTGTTGATATAATGTCATCGAAATTATCACCGCTCACTTCTATGCTGATTGGTTTTCCTACAGGAGGTCCGCCTTGTTCCTGTGCAACAGTAATCTCCGCACCCGGAATGCAGCCTTTCACTGCATCACGGATTTTATCGAGATACACCGCTGTTGATTTTCCATTTCTCTTTCCGAATTCTACAAATGCAACCTGCACCTTACTCTTATTCGGATATGATCCCTGGTCTTCATCCTGCGGATCCGTTACACCGACTGTAACATTTGCAATCACAGATTTTACAAGCTTATTATCCGGCCAGTCAAGTGCTTTATACACTTTGTCTTCAACAATCTTCGTAACAGAATCCGTGTAGGCCTGGTCAGTCCCGACAGGAAGCGAAGTATATACGAACACAAAGTTCGGATCTGCTTTCGGGAAGAAACTAATTCCGCCATTTCGTAGTACGATTCCGACAAATGAAATGATTAATAACGCTACGGTTATCCCCATCATCGCCCAGGGACGATGCAAACACCATGTTAAAATTCTGCGGTAACGTTTTTGGATGTTCGGCCAGGTATGTTCCTGGAAGTTTTTAATTTTTTTCTTCAGCCAAAAACGATTGAGGAGATTAAGAAGCAAAATTAAAATTGCGAAATTTCCGAATCCACGATTGCCGCTGATATAACTCAATAAAATAACTGCACCGAAAATGATGAGAGAAATTTTTAATCCTTTTTTTCTGTCGTCTTCTCCATGCACATGTGGTTTCATAAACCTCGCTGCGAAAACCGGGTTGATGATATAGGCCACCAGCAAAGAAGCAGTAAGTGTAATAATTAAAGTAACCGGGAGGAAGAACATAAACTTGCCGATGATTCCTTTCCAGAAGAGAAGCGGGATAAATGGTGCCAGCGTAGTAAGTGTTCCTGAAAAGACAGGAAGGAAAACTTCTCCGGCAGCCATTTTTGCAGCTTTCACTATCGGTACTTTTCCGTTTGCAAAAATACGATGCGTATTTTCAATTACGACAATGGCATCGTCCACAACAATTCCAAGCGCCATCAGGAATCCGAAAAGCACTATCATGTTCAATGTAAAACCAATTGCAGGCATAAGAAGAAATGCAAGACACATCGAAAGCGGAACCGACATCGCGACAAAAAATGCATTTGCTGTTCCCATAAAAAACATGAGGATAAACAACACAAGGAAGAAACCTATAACAATTGTGTTGATGAGATCATGCAACGTAGTTCGTGTTTGCTGACTTTGATCGCCCGTTAATGTAACCTGAACATCTTTCGGCCATGAATGCGCTTTCAGATCATCCACGAGCGCAACAATTTTATCCGAAGCATTGATCAGGTTTTCTCCCTTACGCTTAATAATACTCAGCGTGATTACATTTTTGTGATTTAGACGGGCATACGATTCCTGTTCCTTATGCGAATCAACTACCTCTGCAATGTCTTTCAGGTAAACAGGTTTTCCATCAATTGAATTGATGACGATGTTGCTGATTTGTTCCGCTGACTTAAATTCTCCCGTTACACTCAACGACCGCCTTACTCCGTCCATGTTCACCGTTCCGCCCGGAATTGTTGCATTCTCATTCTTGACAGCATTAAAAATATCATACATCGAAAGACGGGCGGATTGCATCTTCAGCATATCCACATTTATCTGGATCTCTCGCTCAAGCGCCCCGATAAGGTCAACCTGTTTCACTTCTTTCATGCTCTCCAGCTGCTCTTTGGCTGCGTCAGCATATTTTTTCAGCTTGTTCAAATCATAGTCTCCGGAAATATTTACGTACATGATCGGGAGCTCCGCGAAGTTGATGTCTATAATCTGGGGATCATTCGGAAGATCCTGTGGAAGATCAGTTCTTGCCTTGTCAACAGCATCCTTGACAAGCAGCTTGGCTTCGTCGGTTTTTACATCGCTGTTGAACTCGATGATTACATTACAATAGTCCTGAAGTGAATTACTTTTTATTTTTTTTACTCCCGTAATTCCCTTGCATTGTTTTTCGATCGGGCGGACGACAAGATTCTCCATATCCTTTGGTGAAGTTCCCGGATATAGCACGCTCACGTAAATATTGGGAAGAGAAATGTCTGGGAAACTTTCCTTCGGCAACGAATTATAGGACATCCATCCAACAACGACAAGAAGAACGGTGAGGAAGAAAACAGCCGTGCGATTATTAATAGCCCAGCTTGACGGTTTGAATTCTTTATCTAGATCTTTCATACTTTAAAAGTTATACGTTATTGGTTATAAGTTATAAGGTTCCTGGTTTTCAGAAATTTTTGATTTGTTGACTTTTGCTCTTTCGAGATAATTTATATATCCATTGACAAATGCAATTGCCTTATCAATTAACTTCCTCCCGTTTGAATATTCTTCTGTAGTAATGTATTCTTCTTCGTAGCAGGTTATCAGGTCATCAATTACTTCGTATAATGAACCTCTTGAAATAATAGAAAATCTGGCATTCTCCTGGAAACTATATCTACCGAAGCCTTCAGCGATATTTCTTGAAGATGATCTGGCAGCTCGTTTCATATTGTCCGCGAGATCAAATTTTTCTTCAGGGGGGAGTTTTTTAATAATTGGTTTAATAAACCGCTGGATTTCTCTGCAGGCTTTCCAGCAATCCAGTTCTTCAAAAGATTTAAATGACATTTTTCTCTATTGTTAACTTAGTTTATGTTTCACTAGCGTCCTAAAGTTATAGATTGAATTCCAGTTGATTATAAGATTGTTCTTTGAAAGATTGTTGGTAATAGTCTGCAAACAGTTGCTGGACGGG
>JAYVZS010000095.1:0-4123 GCA_043783155.1 Bacteroidota bacterium
GCTGATTGATTTTCCACGGTAACGGATTTCCAAAGTTTCACGGTTGTATCTTTTTCCCCTGCATGTTTCGCATTGCACATATACATCCGGAAGAAAATTCATTTCAATCACACGCATACCGCCTCCCTGGCAGGTTTCGCAACGTCCGCCTTTTACATTGAAAGAAAACCGGCCGGGCTGATAGCCTCTGATCTGCGCTTCGGGCAATGATGAAAATAACGTTCTTACATCTGTAAATACGCTTGTGTACGTGGCTGGATTTGATCGCGGAGTTCTTCCAATCGGTGACTGATCAATCTCAATGACTTTGTCAATGAACTGCAACCCTTTCACACTTGCATGCGGAAGCGGCTTTTGCAGGGAGTTGTAGAAGTGTTGATTCAATACAGGGTATAATGTTTCGTTGATGAGTGTTGATTTACCGCTTCCTGAAACTCCTGTCACACAAACAAATTTTCCGAGTGGAATTTTTATCGAGACATCTTTTAGGTTGTTTCCTGTCGCTTTGTTTACTTCAAGAAATTTTCCTGTTCCTGTTCTGTATTTATCGGGCAGATGGATCGAACGTGTTCCGTTCAGGTAATCCGTTGTTAAACTTTTCTGATGCATGATTTCCTGCGGAGTTCCACAGGCGACTACTTTTCCTCCATGAGTTCCGGCACCTGGTCCAAGATCAATTACATAATCTGCTGCGAGAATGGTTTCTTTGTCATGTTCCACAACAACAATGGTGTTACCCGTATCGCGCAATTCCTGCAGCGAACGAATAAGACGAACATTATCACGTTGATGCAAACCAATGCTGGGTTCATCGAGAATGTATAACACACCAACTAATTGAGAGCCGATTTGTGTAGCAAGGCGAATCCGTTGCGACTCTCCTCCTGAAAGAGATTTGGAACTTCTGTTCAGAGAAAGGTAATCGAGACCTACATCTAATAAAAATTTAATACGCTTTTTTATTTCCTTGATAACTTCCGTTCCTATTTTTTTCTGTTTCGCGCTGATGCGTGTTTCAAGATTCTTAAACCAGTCATTCAGTTTCAGAATATCCATTCCCGCCAACTCAGCAATATTTTTATCATCGACGCGAAAATAGAGCGACTCTTTTTTCAGCCGTGCACCTTTGCATTCGGGACACTGAACGTTTTGCATAAAACTCTGTACCCATCTTCTCATCGATTGCGAAGCACTGTCATGATCCTGGTTGATGATGAAGTTGACAATGCCTTCGTACGTAATGGAATTACTTTGCGAGGATACACCCGAATAATCTGTGTGAAGGTTTAACACGTCATCTGATCCGTATAAAATTACATTCATCGCGTCTTCCGGAATTTCTTCAATCGGCATAGAGAGATTGAAGTTGTATTTTCTTCCGAGTGAAATCAGTTGTTTGAAAATCCATGTGTCGCGCTGGTAGCCGAGTGGAACAATTCCACCCACTTTGATATTCAACTTCGGATTTGGAATGATACTTTTGATGTCAGCTTCAGAAATGGTTCCCAGTCCGTTGCATCTTCGACAAGCCCCATAAGGCGAGTTGAATGAAAACATATTCGGCGCCGGCTCGTCATAGGAAATACCAGACGTGGGGCACATCAGGTGTCTGCTGAAATAAAAATCCTTTTCTTTTTCGGCGTCCATTATCATGATGGAACCTTTGCCGATTTTCATTGCAAGCGCAATTGATTCAGTCAGGCGTTGTCGACTGGAATCAGAAACTTCCAGGCGATCAATTACCAATTCAACATCGTGCGTTTTGTAACGGTCGAGCTGCAATCCTTTTTTCAGTTCAACGATTCTTCCGTCTGTGCGCACTTTGAGGTAACCCTGCTGCATCAGTTGTTCGAAGAGTTCACGGTAATGACCTTTGCGACCCTTCACAAGCGGAGCCATCAGCACCACTTTTTTCGATTGAAATTTTTTGATGATGAGGTCGATGATCTGGTCGTCACTCAAACGGATCATCTTTTCGTTTGTCACATACGAATACGCATCTGATGCACGGGCATAAAGCAATCGGAGAAAATCATAAATCTCGGTAATGGTTCCAACCGTCGAACGCGGATTTAAGTTTGTCGTTTTTTGTTCGATGGAAATAACAGGACTCAATCCGGTGATTTTATCGACATCAGGACGCTCCATGTTTCCGAGGAACTGACGTGCATACGCGGAAAAACTTTCGAGATACCGGCGCTGGCCTTCTGCATAAATGGTATCGAATGCAAGTGAAGATTTTCCACTGCCGCTCAGACCGGTAATCACAACGAATTTGTTGCGCGGCAGCGATACATCAATATTTTTTAAGTTGTGAACGCGTGCACCGAAAATTTCGAGCAGTTCAGTTTCCGAAGCCATAGGAAATATGTGAATTGGCAAAGGTAAGAAAAGGATGGGTTGGTAGTATGCTTAAGAAGCAGTGAGTTGGGAGTCCGATCACGTTAACACGACTAAAGAAACGTGGTTAAGAATCCATGCTCGAATATTATTTAAAAGTAGCTCCACAAATCAATGAACCGTCCCGCAGAATTGCGAGATGGTGTAAGAGGTGCACTCCGTCAGTTTCCAGGGGCGCCGCCTACTCGATTATCGTCATCACTGCACAGTTCAGCCGAAGCGGTCAGGCCCGAAGTCCACACAAAACTCTCCACGAAGCGATTTGCAATATTTGTGATGCCGTTCGACATTATTAAGGTTGGCGGACTTCTCACCGAATTACTGATCATTTAATCCCTTTCTATTGAGAATTTGCTGCCTACATTTTTCAACCCTTGACTCCCTAGTTTTGGATTGTTTGGGTGCAGAAAAATAAAGATTGTATGCTCTTTGCCGTCCTGGAGTCAAAGCATCAAAAGCAGTTTTCAGGGCAGGGTTTTCATCTAATTTATTTTGAAATTCTTCAGGAAATATGAGTTCTGTTTTCTCTTTGAAATCCACTTTCAAACCGGCTTTATCCACTTCAATGGCTTCATAAATATAGGCTTTCAAGATGGGTTTCATCACAACGATTTCTCGAACATTGGTGAACCGAATCTGGCGTGCCGCCTGCGTATTCTTGGTTTGTTGGATTAGAATACCATTGGTATCATTTAACAAGGCACCTTTGAAAAACAAAAGCGCACAATATTCTTTAAACACATGTATTAAAACTATGTTACTTTTCTGAAACGTGTAACAAGGAACACCCCACTTCAATTCTTCGGTTAGCTGACAGGCAAGAATGATCATTCTCAATTTCTCCAATTCCTCCTGCCACTTTTTGGCTTTACTAAAATAAAAATCAACATTAGGATTCATTCTGCTCGTCGTCATAATATGTCATATTTTTTTACGATTGTTTATCAACGTGGGGAAAAATTCAAATTTGCAGTACTGCAAATTTGTGGTTCGCATAACGATGTAGGAATTAAAGAAAGAATTTTTTGAAGGGATTAGAAAGCACACTACTCACATAAAAAAATTGCAACAATAGATTCTCTACAAATTCTTTTTTCCTCAGTTGCAATTTTTTCGAGTTGAATATTTATTACTTGCACACAAGTTACTAACTTTTATCGCCCAACAAAAAATCTTTTCTTTTAATGTTACCATCAATTTTGCTCTTCACCACAGAGTTTAATGTCTCAGTCTTGCAGTGGTTTTTCCCGTTTTCTCTCAATGAAGTTAACAATTAACCTACTGCTTGTTAGCATAAAATAACCTATAAATAGTTTTGCGAAATATAAAATTAAATAGCCGGTAGCAGGATTATCTCCAAATCTGTCGGTTCTTGTTTTCTGTTCAAAATATCCAAAGACTTGTTTGAAAAAAATTGGCAGCGTGTCAATCAATAGTATGGCTCCGAGAATGATGATTGCGATTCTTAAAATTGTAGACCGATGAATATTCAACTCAAATTTGTCCTCAGAGAAATGCTTGTCTAATGATAGCTTGTCTTGGGAATTCCCTACAGACAAGCCTATGGTTGGAGTCGAACGCGAATGGGAAGTTGGGCAGTTGCACAAAGCCCTATACTGCTTACCAAGACAAAGCAACAGCCCGCAAAGTTGGTAACAGTATTTATTTATTTCTAAAGAATAAATTAAAGCTGAGTATCAACCGGGAGAAAAGCGGAATACGT
>JAYVZS010000096.1:0-4088 GCA_043783155.1 Bacteroidota bacterium
CGACTATGACGGCGATGGAATAAAAGATCTTGTGATCGGCAGCTTCGGGATATCGCAGTTCGGAGGAAATTATAAAACCGGTTTGCAACTCTATAAAAATACAGGTACGCTTACATCACCGGCATTCCGGTTGGTTGATTACGATTACATGAACATCAGTTCATTGAATTTACCCGGCCCGGTTTATCCTGCTTTCGGTGATCTTGACGGCGATGGTGATCAGGACATGCTCATCGGCTCAGACGATGGCAAACTGATTTTTTATAACAACACCGGCGGCGCAGGCGACACCGCAAGATTCCCTGTTCTTACTGCCAACTACATGGGGATTGACGCGGGTAACATGAGTACTCCGCAGATCATTGATCTGAACCGCGACAGTTTGCCGGATATTGTTGTCGGAAACAAAAACGGAATTCTGAAATATTACCAGAACACTGGCACGGCTTCCGCTCCTTTCTTTTTAAGTACACCAACCATTGACACGCTTGGTGGAATTAATGTGCATGTAATCGGATCACCGGACGGATACTCTGCCCCTTTCTTCTTTGACGATAATGGTTCGTATAAACTTTTGCTGAGTTGTGAGAAAGGAGATGTGTATCTCTATAACAACATCGATGGAAATCTGAATGGAAGTTTCCGTTTAACGGATACCATCATTTCGCAAACACAAGGCACACGCTTCAGGTTTAATCTTGCTGTGAGTGGCGGAGATCTAAACAACGATGGGTTAACAGATATGTTACTTGGTATTTACGGTGGCGGAGTGCAGGTATATATGCAATACCATCCTTCTGCTATAAACGAGTTACCTGCGAAAACGAATCCTGCTTTTGTTATAGTACCTAATCCAGCCGGCTCCGAATGTTCGATTCATTTTATGAATTTACCTGGCGGTGGTAAGAACAAATTAACTGTTTCAAATTACCTCGGGCAACAACTATTTTCCCGCACGCTCCAATCCGATCATTTTTCTTTTGATACAAAACAATTTGCGGCGGGAGTGTATTTGGTTCAGTTGATTACTTCGGTTGGTATGGTGACGCAGAAGTTGGTTGTGGAGCATTAGTAAGGAAGCAGATTTAGAATATTTTGATTTAGGTAATGAGGCCAAAAATTTGAAAGGATTTGTCTTTGCTGATAAAGGATTTATCTCTCAGCAAGCATTTGAACAAATAATTACAGATGATACGGCAGCCAATAACATTAAAATACTTGAAGGAAGGTGTATAAAGGTTCACAACTGATCAGCATGAACGAAAAAATTACCTCACCAGCGTAACATGTCCGATGAATTTATGCTCTTTCCCTCCGCCATCATGAACAGCGATGATGTATTCATATACATCATTCTGGCATAAATTATTGTCATCGTAATAGGAGCCATTCCACGGCTGATCTTTAGCTGTTGAATGAAAAATCTGTTTTCCCCACCGATCGATAATCCACATGTCGTAATCTTTGTATCCTACGCCAAATGCGATAAAGCCATCGTTGACGCCATCACCGTTTGGCGTGAAAGCATTCGGAATATAGATAGCGAATTCGTCTTCTACCCGCAGGCGTCCATACGAGGTATCAACACAGCCACCAATACTGGTTACAGCGAGACGGATTCTGTAACTTCCTGTGTCAGCATAATTATGAACCGGGTTCCGATCGTATGAAAACGATGACGAGTCTCCAAAATCCCACTCCCAGCTGATGGCATCAATGCTGTTGTCTGTAAATGTAACCTGTGAATTCAGGATGGAAGTAACATTAGTGGACTGAATGAAATCTGCTTCCGGCAAACCATACACGATTACCGCGTTAGGAATCGTTAAATCAGCTAAGCATCCCTGGGGAGATTCCACCGCAAGTGATACCGTATAATATCCCGGAATGGTATAGCGGTGCGACGCATTCATGGTATTGGATAAAGTATGATCGCCAAGATCCCATACATACATTGATCCTGGAGGAGTAGAGTAATTTAAGAAGTCTGCCTGGACTGGTTTACAACCTGAAATAAGATGTGGAAGAAAAGCAACTTTGGGTAATGGATTTACTACAATAGAAGCGGTGTCAAAGGCGGGAGGTGTTCCGCATCCGTCCGTCACAACAACGATAAAAGTTGAATCGCGCGTTGGAGAAACAATGGCTGAACTACCCGCGATCAAACCGTTGTTCCAGGAATATGAATAAGGTCCGCCGTTACCCCCCATCGCGAATGAAGAAATGTTCGCGTCATCACCTTCACAGATAACAGGCGTTGCTGCTGCAAAAACATTCAATGCAGGATTTACCGTAACAGTAACAGATTGAATAGGGGTAGCACAACCGTTCGTATCCTCAACAAGTACGGTATATATAGTTGTGATTATAGGAGAAACATTTTGCGAGGAAGCAGTATTTCCATTGCTCCATAAATAATCATACGGCGAAGTTCCACCCGAAGCATTCACTGAAATGGCAGTCGCCTGCCCGATGCAAATAGTTGCTGCACCGGCAACGGATATATTTACTGCGGTCGGCTGCGGAACAAAAGCTGATGCAGTCGCGGAACAACCATGCGAATCGGTCATCACTACACTATAATTTCCTGATGTAAGATTTGTTGCAACATCTAAAGTCACTCCGGAAGGACTCCATAGATATGTGTATGGCTGAGTGCCGCCGTTTGGAATGGCTGACGCACTTCCATCAGAACCGCCATGACAAGAGGTTGAAGTATTGGTGGTCCCAAGTGTAATAGCTGATGGGGCCGTAACTGCAATAGACGAATTAATGGAACAACCATTGTCATCAGAAACAACCACCGTGTAATTTCCGCGAGACAAATTATTAGCGATCATTCCTGTTGCACCTGAAGGCGACCATACATATTGATATGGGAAAGTTCCGCCCGCAACGATTGCTGTAGCAGATCCGTCATTTGAAGCATTACACAAAGCGGGATTCATACTCATGATCACGGTGAGTGAAGTTGGCTGGATGACCGAAATCGAATCAAGGGCTAAACAGTTGTGCGCATCCGCAACAATAACGGTATAACTTCCAGCATTCAGTGCAGAAGCAATAGGTGTTGATCCTCCTGAAGGTGACCAGGAATAACTATATCCGGAAGTGCCTCCGCTCACTACAACAGACGCTGAACCATTTGCATCTCCATGACACAAAGCCGCAGATGAAGACATGACAAGATTTAATGCGGAAGGTTGCCCAACCGATGCTGAGGCATGTTGCATACATCCATTTGCATCTGTAATCGTGACTGTATAATTGTTTGATGCAAGAGCAACAGCATGAGCGGCAGTTCCGCCAGAAGGTGCCCATGCATACACATACGGAGTTGTGCCTCCGGCAGCGATTACTGTATTAGTTCCATCCGAAGAACCATGACACATGGCATCCGTTGCAGATGCATTCGCGGTAAGTGCAACTGGTTCTGTTACGTCAATGCTGTCTGAAGAAATACAGCCATGCGAATCGATGACTGTAACACTATAATGTCCTGCTGCAAGACCTGAACCATTCGCACCGGTGCTGCCGGAAGGTGACCATGTGTAACCATAAGGAACAATTCCACCGGAAACAAGAACCGATGCACTTCCGTTATTTTGGCCATGACACAATGCAGGTGTAGCATCCATAGAAAGACTTAATGCTGCAGCTTCCCCGACAAGTGTCGAAACCGTTTTAGTACAACCGTTAGTGTCTGAAATGGTAACACTATAATTGCCGGCGGTTAATCCTGAAATATTATTGGCAGAACTTCCACCCGGCGACCAGGAGTATTGATAGGCGGCTGTACCACCACTTACAACAACAGATGCTGTTCCATCGGAAGATCCGTGACACGATGCATCCGTCTTTATTATATTCGCAAGCATCGCGGCAGGTTGTGTAACCAAAATAGAATCGGAAACAACGCAATTATGAGCATCTGTGATAGTGACTATATAGTTTCCGGAGTCAAGTCCGGTTGCATTAGAAGTATTACCACCCGATGGAGTCCAGGCATAACTATAATTTAAAGTTCCACCAGTCACAATTACTGAGGCCGTCCCGTTTGTTCCTCCGTTACACAAAGCAGGCGAGGA
>JAYVZS010000097.1:0-61378 GCA_043783155.1 Bacteroidota bacterium
AAAGGTTTTTTTAACGGGTGCAATTTTTTATCTTCTAACACGAGAACGGGAACATTTTTTAAAGATCCGCTATTGTCGTCGGCAATAATTCCAAATTCAGCGAATAAACATTTTTCTGTATTCGGCCTGATAGAAGGGTCTTCATCCAGGCTATCGTTCACGAAACTAAGTGCGCTGATTTTTCCCTGAATTATTTTATCCGCTTCCACGTTTGAAAAAAAATAAACCGGGCAATAGTCAAAATGCATCCGGAAGGCTTTGATAATTCCTTTGTTCTTCTTCGCCTGCTTAAACTCAAGTTCATCCGCTTCAGTGGCACGGCCAAGCGATCGTAATGCATCAATCTTACTTTGTTTAGTATGCAGCATCACCAGCAATACGCCTTGCTTCAGATCAAATATCTCCCGGAAGGAGGAAATTTTTCTTTCTCGCGTGTAGGAAGGTTGCGGATTGTTAAGTTGCGAAAATGCGCCGAACGCAGGTAAAATGAAGAATACAAGCAGACATATTTTGGAAATACAAATGCATATTCTACACATACATTTTTCCATATTGAAATTTCCGATACGACAATGCATTTTCATGTGAGCCATCACTATTCTATCCAATCAAATAAATACTTTTCGTCATAAGGAATTTCAAATTTCTTCAACAACCCAAGATACTCTTCTTTAAACGTTTTCTTTCGATGATGCTGTTCCTGGTTCAAAATATAATTATAAACTCTTTCGATATGAAAATGCACCATATCCACCTTGCCATGAGAATTTCTTTTTCAGTAATCCCTTCTCATTGATAAAATTAGTTGAATTGTTTTTAACATCTCTTACCAAGTTGGAAATAGACATCGCTGGTTTTAATCCGACAAAAATATGAATATGGTCGGAGACTCCATTGACGATAATTGATTGTTGCTCCTTGCCTTTAATGATTCCAGCAATGTATTTATTTAACTCTTCCTTCCAGCTTTTGTCTATGAGGTTCTCCCTGCCTTTCACCGCAAAAACAACCTGAATGTAAATTTGAGAAAATGTACCTGCCATGTTTAAAAAATTAAAAATGTTAAAAATATAATTGAAAAAAAATATTGCTTTGAAATGGGTGACTGAATAATAATGAAAAATCATTTATGCTTTTTAATTGACAACAATATAATGTCAACGTTTAAAATAATATCATCGCTTCGGGATTCGGCTGCGCAATTGTCTATTGCCATTCTATAATAATGTCACCCCTTCGGGGTTGGCTTTCGATTACTTATAGTTCCATCGTTGTTATAATTATATCATCCCTTCGGGATTGGGCGGTAGGATACTCGTTACCACATTAAACCCGAAGGGGTGACATTATTTTTTGATTGCATTGCCATCAAAATTTAGGTATCAATATAATCATTGGTTTTGAACCCATGCACGTTCTATCTTTTTTAACAAGGAAAATTCTCTTTGACCTTTTCCGCCAACACCCTTGCAATCTTCTCATTCGATTCAACCGTCCAGCCGGCAATGTGAGGAGAGAGAATGGTTTTACCGGAAGAAATGAGATACTGCCATGAATCTGGATTTGAGATTTGAGTCCCGCTGGAGCGGGAGAGATTTGAGATTTTTTCGAACGAAGTTTCTTCGTACTCGATTGTATCCAGGCATGCTCCCAAAACTTTTCCGATCTTCATATTTTCGACGAGGTCATCGGTCTTCAAGATTTTTCCGCGGGCTGTATTGATGACGTAAATATTTTTTTTGAATCTCTGAATAAACAAGTCATTCACCATGAATTCCGTTTCTGAAGTGAGGGGAATGTGCAAACTCAGAATGTCCGTTTCTTCAAAAATCTTTTCAAGCAAAACATCTTTTACAAATGCGTCAGAAAAATTTTTCAAATATTTATCATACGCAATTACATTGCATTCAAACCCTGAAAGTTTTTTCGCAAACGCTTTGCCCATGTTACCATACCCGATGATGCCAACCGTTTTTCCCTGCAACTCCACTCCCCTGTTTCCTTCCCGGTTCCAATTGCCCGCTCTCATTTCACGATCAGCTTTGTTGAGATTATTGAACAATGACAATAACATTCCAATGGCATGCTCCCCCACCGCGTCGCGATTACCTTCGGGAGAATTCAGGCAAACAATTCCTTTGCTCTCCGCACAACCAGCATCAATGCTTTCCATTCCCGCTCCGGCACGCGCGATAAATTTAAGATTGACGGCAGCATTCAGCATTTCCTTATCCATCTGAATGCGACTGCGAACTACAACTCCATTATATTCATGAATGCATTTCAAAATTTCATTCCTCGAAAGTTTGGTTCCGTCAATACAAATATGTCCGTTAGCTTCGAGAAGTTGAGGAAGAACGGGATGAGCGGTATCGATGAATAATATTTTCATTTAAATACTGATTTCCAAAAGTTCGCACCTTGTTCTGCTAACGTCATCCCGGAAGTACCTTGTTAAATTATAGTCATGCAATTTAATTAACATCATCTGAAATTTAATTGATGAACCTTTCATTGACAAGATTCTTCCAGAATGACTACCCAGATTTTATTGCCGATCATTCGGCTAACGGTATCGCATTAGTCAACTCTACAAACTGGTGCCAGCTTAACGTCTCAGCACGCTTGACAAGGTAGGGAATATTTTCTTTTTTATTCTTGCCAATGAGCTGCGACAACGCATTGCTCAATGTTTTTCTTCGCTGGTTGAATGCCATCTTCACGACTCTGAAAAATAATTTCTCATCGCAATCAAGTTTAATTTTTTCTTTCCGTGTAAAACGCAACACAGCCGATTTCACTTTGGGCGGCGGAGCAAAATCATTTTCATCAAGCGTAAATAATAACTCAACATGATAAAATGCCTGCATCAACACACTCAGAATTCCGTAATCCCTGTTACCCGGCTCCGATGCAATCCTCACTCCTACTTCCTTCTGAAACATGCCAATTACCTCCGGAATTAATTCTTTGTTTTCCAAAACGCTGAATAAAATTTGTGAAGAAATGTTATAGGGGAAATTACCAATGATGGCAAAGGGCTCTGTAAATATTTTTTTTAGATCGAGTTGGAGAAAATCGCCTCGTATAATCTGATCAACATGATCAGGATATTTTTTTTCTAAGAAAGAAATGGCATCCTTGTCAATCTCAATTAATTTTGTTTCATATTCCTGATGTTGAAAAAGAAATTGAGTGAGGATACCCATGCCCGGGCCGATTTCCAATACATGCCTGTATTTCTTAACAGAAGCAAGACTTTCAACGATCCTCTGTGCAATCTTTTCATCTCTGAGAAAATGCTGACCGAATTGTTTTTTAGCTCTGACTCTCAATATTTGTGGTAAAATAAATTATGAACGAACTTAATCTACTCAATTAACCTAATCAACTAAGTTACGTAACGCAAACGATTTTTTCAAAAGCCATACGATGAATACGAAGAAGTAAACTCTTCCTGTTTCAAATCCGGGTTGAGCAGAAAACTACTCATTTCATATTTTTCGAGCACACCATTCTCATCATACGTGATCTGAACAAGCGGAAGAAAATTATTCTGATCAATATAAAGTACCACTTTTCGGTTATAAAAATTCGGAACTTTGATAATCTCTCCCGGTTTGGATACATCGTAGTCCTTTATTTTCGGATTATGTTTCAGCAGAACAAAATCACTGATATGATACTCGCCCGAAATGGATGTCAGTGTTTCATTCATCTTCATGGTATAGTCAAGAAATTGAAACGGTGTATAATCAAATGTGAGTTCATAACAGGTACGGTTATCCCATCGTAATGTGTCCGTAATTTTCATGTAATTGAAAAACGAATCTCCCATTTTATTCATGTAATACTTCGTCATCGATGTGAGGTAATCAAATCCGAGATCACAGATAAGATGATGAGAATCCTGTCGTAGCAAACCGTTGTAAACTCCGAGTTTTAGATTGATATAAGGAAATCCATTCGGGTTGACCAATACCCTGTTCGACGCTTCACCATTCTTCCACAAACATTCAGCGCCTGCATGCGGAGTGATCATGTATAGATATATTTTCAACGGCTTCGTTTGTAACTTAATAATCATTTCACTGTTTTGAATCCTGCTGTCTTTTCCCTTCTCCATCGACTTCAATACAAACTTTGCTGATTTCACTGCATCGCAGGCATCAAGCATTCTCTTTACCACGGACTTTACCTGGTTGTCCTGGGAAAAAACGTTTAAAGAAAAAATAAAAAAAATGAGAAGGGTAAATTTTGTCTTCATAGATATCAATTAATTATTTCCAGCAGCGTTCTGAACGCAACATATTTGTCCTGATATTTCTTATTGTATTCCTCGCGAAATGCGGGCGCAAAAAGAGTTTCGTATTTTTTAAAATCATCCATCGTGCCGCAGGTATATTGAAATGAATAGGTAATGCCACCTGAATCTTCATCCGCTAATACTTTCAGGATCCTGTTTTCAATAAACAGACCTGTGTGCATCAGGTCTGGAATATGAACTTCTTTCATCCACTTCAGCCACTCATCATGAACGGAGTGATCAATGTTAATGGTTACATTATAAATAATCATGTTTCAATAAGAATAGAGATTTTGAAATCAGCCGGAAATTAGTTCAGCGTGTCGCCGCGCAAAGCACGAAAACGTTTTCTTGCTTCCACACAATATAAACTCCCCGGAAATTTCGTGAGAAGATCCTGGTATAACTCCATGGCTTTGGTTTTGTCATTCAATTTTTTCTCGTACAACTCAGCACGATCAAAAAGTGCGTCGTCTGCTAATATTCCATCGGCATATTTTTCTGTAATCTTTTTCAGCAATGTATCCTCCATCGCCCAGTCGTGTTTCACATCCAGGATCTGCGCTTTCTTATACCACACGTCATCGGTAAGAGAATGATCAGGGTACAAAACAAGTAATGAATCGAGTGTTTGCAATGCCTGGTCATTTTTATTCTGGTAACTCAAAAGATCCGCGTTTGCATACATCGCTAATGCCTCTGTTGAAGAATCAAGTCCCATGTTATCCTGAATAAGCAGCGACAAAGACAATGCATCGTTCGCAATTAATTGTGATGTTGCCGACTTCAACACATCGAGTTGCGCCTGTGCCCAGAGAAAATCTCCTCGAAAATAATCAAGTCGCGCTCTGCGAAATTTCGCTTCCTGTCCGAGCGGATCGTTCTTAAATGATTTGTCTACCTGTGCATATAACAAATCTGAATCCCACACATTGCCTGTGAATAAAAGTATGTCGCCCAATTCAAGTTTACATTCTGCCTGCACCTGTTTGCTGATGCCGCCATAATCTATCGCTGCCTGCAGATCATTTATCGCATCTTCCCTTTTGTCGAGGTAGAAAACACGAAGATGTGCCAGTCCGCGTATCAGTGAAGCGGTGTTGGCGTTCTTTCCTAACTCATTCAACGCAGTGTTATAATCCGTTTCAAGTTTCAATAAATCGGCTTGCGTGTAGGTGTTGCTTTCCGTAATTTTTTTATTCAGCGTATTCAGCAATTCCATACGCGCAGCCACATAGTATGTGGTGGTTGTACCTTTCTCTATTATGTATTGATAACATTTAACGGCTGCATCATAATTTTGATTGGATGCACTGAGACTGCCAAGTGACATCAGTCTTCCGCCATCCTCCTTTTGTCTTTTATCGAGCGCTTTCGCCTGGATAAACGCGGAGTCAAAATCTTTCTGTTGAACAAACAACCAGATCAGCAGTTCGGAAAAGATCGGCTGATCCGCATTCTTCTGAATTCTTCTTAGCAATGCCGTACGAACAATATCATTTTTTGAATTGTCAGGATCTTTGCTGAGTCTTGTCTGCAGAATATTCTGAATGTTCTGAACATACGCTGCATTTTCACCAATGGCATTCAGGTACTCTTCCACCATTTTCGTGAAATCCTGTTTCTGAAAATAAATTTCGCCCGTCTCAAATGAAAAAGCGTACACTCCTTTCATTAATTTTTTCCCTTCGAGGTACGTCGTCAATGCATAGTCAAGTTCCTGCTTCGACATAAATGCATTCGCAAGCGTGACGATTTGATTCTGATCCGGCTTCAACAACTTAATCGCTTTGTCGTATTGTTGTTTTGATTTGTTGTTGTCACCCTGAACAAAATAAAGAAAGCCGAGATCAACTCCATAAGAAAGATTCTCAGGATTTTTCTTCATCATCTTCTTAATCATTTTTTCTGACTTGTCATATTCTTTTAACGCCATCAGGCAACGCAGGTAATTCGGAAAGATGCCATTCGGATCCTCGTCATAAATTTTGTCGTAGATAGCGGCGGCTTTGTCATATTCTCCGCCATTAAAAAACTGGTCAGCAAGCGGACGTTGCGTTGGGAGTTGAGCCGATGCAAAAAACGAGACAAGAAAAAAGAAAGAAAGAAAAATTGATTTGATTTTCATTCCTGAAAATAAAAATGAAGGCATACCGGAGGCATCTTTTTCAAAGCAAACATTGTTGCTTAATTTGAAAAAGCTTCTTTCAGAATGAGGGTTAATATTCATAGCATCGATTTTAAAACTCACTTCACTCAATTAACTTACTAAACTTACTACCTTGAGCATGTATCAACTGATTTTATCAAACCCGCAATACGGACGAATTGCATCCGGCATAACAACGCCATCAGGGCTCTGATTATTTTCCAGCAAGGCAGCGACAATTCTTGGCAAGGCGAGGGCGCTGCCATTCAGCGTGTGAGGCATCTGGGTTTTTCCTTCGGTATTTTTAAAACGAAGTTTCATCCGGTTCGACTGAAATGTTTCAAAGTTGGAAACAGAACTCACCTCCAGCCATTTTTTCTGAGCTGCTGAATACACTTCAAAATCGTATGTGAGTGCAGACGCAAAACTCATGTCGCCGCCGCATAATCTTAAAATACGAAACGGAAGTTGCAGTGAACGCAGTAATGAAGCAACATGCTCCACCATTTCATCGAGTGTATGATAAGACTGATCGGGATGATTGATCTGAACGATTTCTACTTTGTCAAATTGATGAAGGCGGTTTAATCCGCGCACATCTTTTCCATAGCTGCCGGCTTCTCTTCTGAAGCATGGTGTATAACCGCAGAGTTTCAACGGAAGTTCATCCGCTTTCAGAATTACATCACGGTAAATATTGGTGAGGGGAACTTCAGCGGTAGGAATGAGATATAAATTATCAAGCCCTGCGTGATACATCTGTCCTTCTTTATCCGGAAGCTGACCGGTTCCGAAACCGGAATCTTCATTCACAAGAATCGGCGGCTGAATTTCTTTGTAACCTGCTGCTGTAGCTTTATCGAGGAAATAATTAATCAGCGCCCTTTGCAAACGCGCGCCTTTGCCTTTGTAAACAGGGAAACCTGCGCCGGCAAGCTTAACTCCTAATTCAAAATCAATGATGTCGTACTTTGAAGTAAGCTCCCAATGCGGTTTTGCATCCGCTGAAAGTGAAGGAATATTTCCCTCCTGTTTAACAACTTCATTGTCTTCCGGAGTTTTTCCATGCGGCACTTTTTCTGATGGCACATTCGGCAGTTTCACCAGTTCATCGCGCAGCTCTTTTTCAATTAAGCCAAGTTTTTCACCCAACTCCTGCGCACTTTGTTTCAATGCTCCACTCTTATTTTTAAGATCATCGGCTTCCGCTTTTTTCCCTGCTTTGTAAAGATCGCCGACTTGCTTTGCCAATTGATTTTGTTCGTGCAGCAATGAATCGTTCTCGGTTTGTATCTTTCTTCTGTCTTCGTCTAAATCAAGAATCCGATCAACGACAGCTTTAGCATCGAAACGCTTTACTGCCAGTCGCGCAATTACATGATCTTTGTTTTCCCTGATCGTACTTATCTGTAACATAGTCAAAAATTAGTTGCGCAAAAATAGCTTTTCTTTCCCGAAATGTTGGCGCTTTTACAGAAAAGTAAGAACACAATATGAACCATTAAAATTCCAATTATGTCTTAAATTCAACCCTTCGTTACATCGTGATATCCCTCAGGAAAATAAATTTTCGTTTCCCGAAAAAAAGTTGCTTCTTTGAGATAGAATAATTGTTTCATGAAATTCATCTGGCGTTTATATTCTATGATTTTCATTTCCTGTTTTTGCATCAGGATGAACAGCAGCGCCCAGTTAATCGTAAACAACGGGGCAACACCTCAACAACTTGTTCAGAATTTATTGGGAGCTGGTGTCAGTGTATCTAACATTACCTATACTGGAGCATCCGTCGCAAGGGGATTATTTATCGGAAACAACTCCAACATTGGTTTAAGCGGCGGTGTATTGTTAACATCAGGAAGTGTTTTTAATGCTCTCGGACCAAACAATTCAGGAAGTAGCGGTACCATCAGCTCGCTTCCCGGCTACCCTATTCTCGATAGTATTTCCGGGGTTACAACGTTTGATGCTGCAATCCTTGAATTTGATTTTGTCCCAATGGCTGACACGATTCGTTTCCGCTATGTTTTTGCATCAGAAGAATACGATGAGTTTGTGTGCGGATCCGTGAATGATGCCTTTGGATTTTTTATCAGCGGCCCGGTATTACAGGACAAAAAAATCTTGCCATTATTCCAGGAACATCCATTCCGGTTTCCATTAATACGTTAAACAATGGTTCATGCGGAGGAAGTAGTATTTTTCATGCGGGATGTGATCTTGGACATGCTGCATATTTTGTTCACAATAATGCAAACACGGTTCAGTACGATGGATTTACGGTTGTGCTGACTGCACAAACGGTTGTTACTCCTTGTCTCACTTATCACATTCGTTTAGCCATTGCCGATGGTGGCGATGGCGCTTACGACTCGGGCGTATTCCTGGAGGCAGGAAGTTTCAGCGGTGCGAATCCGATTGTCGCAACAGCATTGCCAACTTCAGGAATATTGTCGAATGCAGAGGTGATCGGGTGTGCTCCGTTTGTTGCTTCATTCTCTAACACCAGTACAGGCACGAATCATTTTTTCTGGAACTTCGGTGATGGAACCGCTTTGGATACATCGACCAATCCTGTTCATACGTATTCGCAGGGTGGCATTTACCACGTACATCTTTTTGCAATGGATACCAGCGTATGCCATTATTCTGATACAGCCATTTTTACTCTTGTCCTTGACAGTGGAATTTTTCATCCGGCATTTGATCTTGTAAAAACCGGCATTTGCGATTCTTTGCATGCTGATGTTACAACCGCAAGTACTGGTAATCACCTGATCTATGATTGGAATTTCGGTGACGGAACGTTCGTGTCCGGTTCAACAGGAACCCACCTTTATACCAGACCGGGAACATATAGAATTTATCATATTGTTACAGACACCACGTGCAACATGGCAGATTCAGTTTTTAAGGATCTGACATTGCTTCCCAGAATTCATGCTTCTGTTGCCGCGAGTTCCCTCGAAGGATGTACTCCGCTCTCTATTTATTTGTGCGACATCGACTCTTCATTGTCTGGCAATACCGGGTTTCACTGGGATTTCGGGAATGGAGTAACATCTGAATCATCATGCGACAGCGCTCATTATTTACAGGCTGGAAATTATTACGCACAGTTATTCGTTTCAGATACTTCTTCATGCGACCTGGTTGATTCTTCTCGCGTCATGATTCACGCTAAAATAAAACCCGAAGCAGTATTCAGTTTACCTGATTCTCAGAATGTGTTTTATGCAGCATCGTTCAATAATCATTCGATTGACGGATTTACTTATAGCTGGAATTTTGATGACGGACAATTTGCGTTGGTTGAAAATCCTGTTCACCAGTTTACTCAATCCGGAATTTATAACATCTGCCTCACAACCTACCGTGATGCCTGCTTCGATACCACTTGTCATACATTAATTACTTTTGAAAGTCCGCAGGAAATCTGGTTCCCTGCAGGATTCTCTCCAAACGGTGACGGCAAGAATGATTTATTCTCCGCTGTCGGAGTAGGAATTGTTTCCTTTCAGATGGTCATTTACAACAGATGGGGACAAACTGTTTATGAAACTAATTCAAAAGACGCGGGTTGGGATGGCACTTACAACGGAAGGGCTGCCGATAACGGTTTGTATGTTTTTCATATCAAGGCGTCACTTGAAAATAAAGAAGAGTTTGATAAATACGGAACGGTGACTCTTTATAAATAGTTCCTGTTTTCAAACATATTTTTCGAATACCTATCTTTCTACCTTCGGTATTATATTTATGTTATGAAAAAAATTGTCAATCAGCTTGAAGAATTAATTTCTCCTTATTCTGAAAAACTTCTTCTTCCAAATGAAAAATATTTTTCCGAAAAACCATTTCCTGAAAAGTGGAGCCGGAAGGAAGAACTTGGTCACCTCATTGATTCCGCTCACAACAATCTCCGCAGATTCGTAGTCGCGCAGTATGAAATCAATCCGAAGATTGTGTATGACCAGAACTTCTGGAATGTCACTTTCTGCTACCAGCATCAGTCTACGCAAGACCTTATTGCATTATGGAAATTACTGAACCGGCAGATTTGCGAAGTGTTGAAATCAACGTCGGAACAAAATTCGAAGCGATTGTGTAATACCGGTAAAGAAGAACCTGAACTTCATTCGATAGAATGGCTTGCCGGAGATTATGTGAAGCACCTGTTGCATCACCTCCATCATATTTTAGCATTGAATGAAATCCCATACTGATTTTATGGATGCGCGTTTTGTAAAAGAAATTATTCTGAAACAGTATCGCTTCAACCTGGCATTCGCCGAAAAATTGGTGGACGATATTCCGGAAGAGTTGATGTGTAGAACTCCTTCGGAGGGATTGGAAAATCATCCTGCCTTTACACTTGGACATCTTGTAACAGCGGCCGCGAAGACAGTGGAAGATCTCGGCGGCAACGCAGAAGTTCCTGACGGATGGGCTGATTTATTTCTTCGTAAAGGTCCGGGTGACCCAAGAACTCCTGTGAAAGACATTTCTCTTTATCCTTCAAAAAAAATATTGCTTGAAGAATTAAAACGGCAGCATCTTCGTGTTGAGATGGTCTTGAAAAATTCAACCGACCGATTTTTACTAAGCAACTGCGCGTGGCGATTCGAAAAATATTTCCCGACTACATTAGACCTGGTTATGTTTATGTGCATCAGTCATGAGAGCATGCATCTGTCCCAATTATCGGCGTGGAGAAGAGCAATGGGATTGACGTCAGCGCTGGCAACACTTTAGGAGGTAATAATGAATAGGTAATAAGTAATAAAAATTGCCATACTATTTTTGCAATTTATAAAAAGCACACACACTGTTCATCACACACTCAGCGTGTTTTGGGCTTGTAGGGCGACAGATTTCACGGCCAAGAAATGAAATCGCCATTCCCAATTCTCCCCACTCTTTTTCAGGAATAACCTCCATGAGTTGCTTTTCTATTTTCTTCGGATCTGTTCCAGTCGCGATGCCAATCCGCGGAGCCACGCGCACTACATGAAGGTCGACAATGATTCCTTCCGCTTTTTTACCTGATTCCCGCATGATGACATTCGCCGATTTCCGTCCGATGCCAGGCAAAGTAGTCAGCTCGTCCATCGTAAGCGGAATTTTTTTATCCTGCTTTACTTTTTGCGACAACTCCATCAGCCACTTTGTTTTGTTACCGAAGTTGCGAACAGTGCGGATATATGGAAACAAGGATTCAGCAGAAGCCCTGGAGAGCGATTCCATATTCGGAAAAGCATCAAATAATTCCGGGGCAAGCTGGTTGATGTGTTTATCGGAATCCTGGGCAGATAAAACAACCATCACCAGCAACTGGTAAACATTCCTGTATTCAAGTGGATGTTTTTTTCCTTTGTATTTTTTTAAAAGGGGCTTGATCACATCTGCCCAATTAATTTTTGCTGCCATCGCTCACGAATTTAGTATGTTTTATTGCAGGGATAAAGAAAACAAAACCTCCGGTGATTTATTTTACCGGCTCAGTAATCAGTAATTTTTTAATTTTTGAAATCGGCCCCGGACAATGTTGGGTATGGCAGTTAATACAAGACGTAACAAGATTGTTGTAATTCAAAACCACATTATCACCGGTTGATGATCTGTAATTATTAAGTGCATACAGGTAGCCGTCAGCAAAGGGATCAAAGCTTGCATTCTTCGTTAACACATCGGTTGGTTTCGCTGTGTAGATGCTTAAAAATTCGTTTGGAAAATCCTGCTGAACTTTTTTTTCCAACGCACCTTTTCGCACTTCAGCAGCATGGTCATACATCTTCCGCATCAACAAAGAAAGTTCGCTTGATCCATTTGGATTTACATCTAATGAATCTTTGCACAAGGCATTGCCCGACGGTTCACGCATTGAAAAGGCGCTCGACAATACAACTACAGAAAAAATAAAAATGATTGCAGGTAATTTGTTCATTGTAAAATCAGGACACCTGATGCTTCGAAAGACGTATTTTTTTTCGGTTGATTTATTTTTTCAATTTCTTCTTTGCTTTTACCGGCGTCTTCGGCATAGTGACGAAGTTCCTCCACAGGAGTTTCTGTTTTATACGCAACGCCTTCCATAACGACTGTTTTACCGCCTATATTCTTTGGAACAAAAAATCCGTAATCTTTAAACCGAACCATCATTTCTTTTCCGTTGCCCAGATCAACATTCATCCAGCAACCTTTGCGCTGACATACGTCCTTCACTTTTCCTTTCACTTTTATATTCAGCGAATCCTTGCCTTCCATTTGTTTCAATAAAGTAGTTGCTTCGATCGCATCAGATGCATTGATCTTCGTTCCGAAAGAAGAAGACCGGGCTTTGGCCGCAGCAGTTGCCTCGGTTTGAGCAATCAGCGTTGTGCTTAACAACAGCAACGGTAATACACATATAACAGAAAATATTTTTTTCATGAGGGTTTTATTTTGATGCCAAAAATACAAAACAGAGTTTAAATGACCGCTACAAACATCACTTCCTTTTAATAAATTTGTCCAGAACTCTATGATTCCGAAAATTGTCTTTCTATGATACAGAAATCCACCCTCGACTTCCTCAAAACGCTGAAAAAAAACAACAACAAAGACTGGTTTGATAAAAACAAGGATAAATATTTAGCTGCGAAACAGAACATCGAAACGATGACTGATGAACTCATTAAATCATTTTCCGCGTTTGATAAAAAACTGTCGGGTTTGAAAACGAAAGATTGTATTTTTCGCATTTACCGCGACGTTCGTTTTTCAAAAAATAAAACTCCTTACAAGACCAACATGGGTTGTGCCATCAGTCCCGGGGGGCGTAAAGCGGAAGAAGCCGGCTTTTACATTCACATTGAACCGGGCAAATCTTTCCTTGCCGGAGGCCGCTGGATGCCTTCTTCCGATCACCTGAAAAAAATAAGACAGGAGATTGATTACAATGGGAAAAAATTTCATTCAATTCTCTCCGATAAAAATTTCATAAAAGAATTCGATAAACTTGATGACAGCGAAGAGTACAAACTTTCACGACCACCTAAAGGATATGACAAAGATCATCCTGATGTTGAATGGCTGAAGCTAAACAGTTACATCGTGTGGCATGAATACAATGAAAAGGATATTATGTCGAAAAATTTTGTGAAGGAGATGGCCAAAACTGCAAAGACAATGAAACCGTTTTTGGATTTTCTGAATGAAGCGGTAAGTTGAATGGTGATCTGGTTACGCCAGTAGCGAATTACGAATCAAATACGAATGTACAACGTAGTCGAAACTGACTTCAGTTGCGAATTGCGAATATTACGAATGTCGCGAATACCCGAATTCGTTCCCATTCATAATTAATCATTTACAATTTCAGTTCCAGTCCGATCGGACAATGGTCGCTTCCCATCACATCCGGATGAATAGTTGCTTTGGTAACAAGTTCGCGTGCTTCACTTGAAATCATGTAGTAGTCAATTCTCCATCCGACATTCCGTTCTCTCGCACGTGTAATCTGGTCCCAATATGTGTATTGATTCGGTTCTTTGTTATACTCCCGGAAAATATCAATGTAATCCATGCCTATAATTTTATCAAGCCAGGCACGTTCCTCGGGAAGAAAACCGGATGTCCGTTGATTTTCCTTCGGACGGGCAAGATCAATCTCTTTGTGAGCGGTGTTATAGTCGCCGCAAATAATAATATTTTTCTTTTTCTTCCGGAGTTCCTGTGTTCGTTTAAAAAGCGAATCATAAAAATCGAGTTTGTATTTCACCCGATCAGGCCCCCTTCCCCCATTCGGGAAATACACGTTGAAGAGAATAAATTTCTCAAACTCCAGCTCAATCACTCTGCCTTCCGAATCAAATAAGGGATCATTGAAACCAGCTGCCACACGGATAGGTTCTTGTTTCGTCCATATTGCAACTCCCGAATAGCCCTTCTTCTCAGCGGAGAAAAAATAACTTTTATATCCTTTGAAATTTAAAACTTCAGCATCCAATTGCTGTGGCTGCGCTTTGGTTTCCTGCACACACATTACATCAGGCATCTCCTTTGCGAACCATTCAGGGAAACCCTTTTTCCATATTGCACGAATTCCGTTCACATTCCAGCAAAGAATCCTGAAGTTATTTTGATTGCTCATCGTTTTATTTTTTGAGGAGATAAAACTATGAAAAATATTATTGTGTACTATTTCTGATAAATAAATTCAATACTTTCGTCAACAATCAGCTTATTTTATAAATCAATTACCGGTCACCGCTCATGCAGATTACCCCCGACGAAATAAGAGAATTACTCAGACTTCTGAACGATTGCTACGGCTACGATTTTTCCGGTTATGCCGAAACATCCATCACCAGGAGAGTTATTCTGTTCTCAGGTCTTCATAAAATCTGTGGTTACTCTGAACTGAAACATCAACTCCTGAACGACAAATATCTTTTTGACTCATTCATTGCTGAGATCACCGTAAACATAACGGAGATGTTTCGTGATCCTTCTTTTTTCAAATGTCTTCAGCAAAAAGTTTTTCCTGTATTAAGCACTTATCCATCCAGAAAAATATGGCATGCCGGGTGTTCCACAGGTGAAGAAGTATACTCTTTGTCGGTGTTACTCAGCGAGAGCCATCTCTATAACAAAACAAAGTTGTATGCAACTGATATTAATCCTGACGTGATCAAACAGGCGAAAGATGGAATCTATCCATTGAGCAGGATGCAAGAATACACCGCTAATTATATGCAAGCAGGCGGATCATCTTCTTTTTCGGATTATTATACTGCGCAGTACGATTCGGCCATCATGAATAAAGCGCTGAAGAAGAATATTATTTTCTCCACCCATAACCTGGCAGGCGATTCATCCTTCAATGAATTCAACCTTATTGTCTGCCGCAACGTTCTGATTTATTTTAACCAACATCTCAAGGAAAAAGTGTTTCAGCTTTTTCATGAAAGTCTTGGCATGTTTGGCTTTCTCGCTCTGGGTTCCAAAGAATCGTTGATTGGTAGTACGTTAAGAGATCGTTTTGAGGTGGTTGACCATGCTGAAAAAATATTCAGGAAGATCGGATGAAAAATACTCTGCTTTAAAAATGGTGTGTCAAATCATGCGGATGATTTTTTTTATCAAAACGTGAGTCTGTATAGAGGCACAGGAAATAAACCTAATTGGTATTCCGTTTTAACCGTATTCGTTTTCGGATCATATACCTGCTGCCAGATATTTTTCGTATTGAAAATATTATCGACGTCAAGCGCAATTTCATGTGTAACATGTTTCTTGTTGATGCGGTAAGATATCTTAATGTCTGTCCTGAAATAATCTTTGTACTTCAGTTCAAAGGCATGATCCGTAAACAATTCTGTTTGTCCTGTCTGCATTGACTTTGCAGCATCAATTGGTGTGTATCGTTTTCCACCGGAAGCAACTATTCTGAAATTAATGCCAAGTACGTTTTTCTTTTTGATGGTCCACTCTTTTCCGCCCAGAACATTTATTGTGTAATGCCCGTTGAAGGCAGTGTTACGTTCCACGCCATCGCTGCCTTTGTATTTTGAATCAAAGACAGAACCCGTGACAAGAAAATAATATCCTTTGCTGTAAAATTTCTCAATCGTAATTTCCGCTCCGTCATTTTTTCCGGTACCGGTATTCCTCAGACTGTCGACAGGTGAAACTCCGAAGTCGGCTCCGTCATTTAAAATGGAGTATGAAGTTAAGCGCTCCTCCACAGGAACATGATACAGGTTCTGATAGTAGGTTTCTATTTTCAAACGAATGTTGTTACCGAACGATTTATCATAAGCAAGAACAAAATGATTACTCGATGTCATTTCCAAATGATGATTCGTTTCGTAAAATTTTCCGTTCGTGATGGATTTTTGAAAATACGTCGACATCGGCTGAAGCTGGCTGTGAACGCCCGTTCCGAAACTGATCGCTTCTCCTTCTTTCAATTCCCAGCGGATGCCTATACGAGGTTCCGCTGAATTCGTATTATTAAAATCAAAGAACATGTAGTGTACTCCTGTGTTGATACTCAACTTGTCGGTAAATTTATGTTGCCACTCAACATAACCCTGCATCAGATTACTGCTTCCGTCCGATTGCGTAATTGTTTTGAAGACGTGGTTATTGTTTAGAATACTATCACTGTAAGCAAATTTGATGTGATCAGCCGTCACTCCTGCTTTCAGGTAATTTTTCGAAGAGAATTTTTTATTGAAAGAAAAGTTCGCCGAATATTTCTGCTGGTTCGAATTGTTGCGATACCACGGAAGCGGTCGCTCATGATCCGAAACATCAATCGAATCAATTTTATAGTCTTGCCCTGCCGTCGACATTGCAAGAGTGAACTTCGTGTAGGTGTTATTGTTGATGAAATATAAATGAGAAAGTCCGATGACGCCCATGTTGGTACCAAAATATCCATCCTGACGAAACTGAATGCCGTTGTAAAGATTGTCTTTTGTGGTATCACGATCTTTATCCCGTAATTCTATGTAACTGATTCCACCGATTCCAAACAAAGAAAAATTTCCTGCCTTCTTTGCCGGCACATCTACTTTAAAGGTGATATCCTGGTATTGAGGAACCGCAGCTCCTGTTCCCAGATTTACTCCGAGCGTTTTAAAAATTCCCAATGTTGAATAGCGATAATTAACCATGTAAGATGAGCTTCCTTTTTTCAACGGGCCTTCGGCGCCAATTTCAAAACCGTTGAAGCCAACCTGTCCGAGGAATTCATGCTTCTCATTGTTACCGCTTCGCATCTGTAAGTCAAACGCGCCGGCAATTGCATTCCCGTATTCGGCCGGAAATGCGCCGGTGAGAAAATCTGATTTGTCAAGCGAGTTATTATTGAGGATGCTGATCGGGCCACCGGTAACGCCAAGCGAACCAAAGTGATTTGGATTTGGAATGTCGATGCCGTTCAACCTCCACAATACTCCGAGCGGAGAATTTCCGCGGATGATAATGTCGTTGCGTGCATCGTTCGCTCCGCTTACTCCCGCATAATTCATCGCCATACGTGCGGGATCAAGTAAACTGCCTGCATAGCGCGATGTTTCATCTACTGTAAACGAGCGCGCGCTCACGGTCGTCATTTCATTATTCGCTTTGTCTTTTCTTCGCTCGGCAACGATGGTTACTTCTTTTCCTTCGATTACTGATTGTTCAAGTTCAATATTCAATACGACTTCTTTTCCAGATGTAACAACAGCAGAAAGAAAAATTTCTTTGTAACCGATGAAAGAAACTTTTAGTGTTCGTCTGCCGAGAGGCACATTTGAAATTCTGAAGTTACCGTTTACATCCGTTGTAACCCCGTTGGTCATGGTACTGTCAATGAGCAAAACCACTGCGCCAATCAATGTTTCCTTGCTGGCTTTGTCGCGGATTGTTCCACGAATGGTCTGACTCAGTGTTTGCGCCGTTGCTGTATGTGTACTAATCAGAACTCTAATCAGAGCGATTGTAAAAATTATTTTATTTTTCATATTCATTAAAATTCGATTTCAGAGCACAAAGAAAAAGCGGGACAACAATCTTTCTATCATAAAAAAACCGGAGAGAATATTTTGATACCTGAAGCGCATGAATCAGCTTACAAAACTACAAAAGCAAACCATCGGGATTCAAAACGAAAATCTTAATTTCACATAAAATATTTACACATTGAGATTGGGAATAGAGACGTGAGATGTGAGACAAACAGAAAGAGTCAATAAATTTAAAAAAACATGAATAACCTTTCAGATTATGTGGGTGCTTTCGGAGTGGGCTTGCTTTTACTCGCCTATCTTTTTACCATCTTAAAAATTCTTGAACCCAAAAACAGGAGCTACATCTGGATGAATGTGATCGGTGCCGTGTTTGCCTGCCTGGCTTCCGTGATGATTCATTACCTCCCATTCATTGTACTCGAAGGCGCGTGGGCATTGGTTTCCATGGCAACCCTTCTCAAAAGTTTCAGAAAAATTGTTTCCTGAATATCCCGAAAGCAAAAAAGTCCTTCCCTTTTGGAGAAGAACTTTTCAGGATAAATTATTTTCAGAACGCTTATGCTTCAGCAACCGGCTGAACGTAGACGAAACTTTTTTCGTTCGCTTTTTTTCTGAACACCACGGTTCCTTCAATCAATGCAAACAAAGTATGATCTTTTCCGATGCCGACATTGTCGCCCGGGTAATGTTTTGTTCCGCGTTGACGCACGATGATATTCCCTGCAATTACTTTTTGTCCGCCGTAAATTTTAATGCCGAGTCTTTTGCTATGCGACTCACGTCCGTTCCTTGAACTACCGACTCCTTTTTTATGTGCCATCTTATTGTGAGATTATTGTTTGAACTTTGGTTGATCAATTGCGGATTTCGGATTTTTATTGAGAATTAATCCGCAATTTAAAATCCGAAATTCGAAATTAAATTATTATCGCTTCTATTTGAATTTTGGTCAGATCCTGACGATGACCATTTTGTTTCTGGTATCCTTTTCTTCTTTTCTTCTTGAAGATAATTATTTTATCCCCGCGAAGATGAGAAAGAACCTTCGCAGATACGCTGGCTCCTTTAATGGTAGGCGCTCCAACTTTTATTTTTCCTTCGTTATCGAGTAAAACGACATCATTGAACTCGACATTTTTACCTTCTTCCGTAGCCAGGCGATGCACAATGACTTGCTGATCTTTCTGAACTTTAAACTGCTGTCCGGCTATATTTACAATTGCGTACATGGTTGTATCTTATTATTAAAGAATGAATCTGCTTTCCTAAAATTAGGGACGCAAATGTATACAAATTTCTGATAACTACAAATACAATCGTACTCTTAAACCTGATTTTTTAAGGTATAAATAGAACAATGGGTTTCAGAGCTGTTTACTGCTGACAATCAGGAACAATGGAATCCCAATCATCCGGATCTTTTTACCTTTACCTAAATGGAAAACATGTCAGCAACACTTTTAATCAGTTCTATTTGCCTGGTTTTGAGCAACTGTTATCATTCTGAACCCGATATGAACGAAACACATACATATAGCAATCATTTAATTCATGAAACCAGCCCGTACCTGCTTCAGCATGCGCACAACCCTGTTGACTGGTATCCATGGAGCGAAGCCGCCTGGGAAAAAGCAAAAAAAGAAAATAAATTAGTGTTGGTCAGCATCGGTTATTCGTCTTGCCATTGGTGCCATGTCATGGAGCATGAAAGTTTTGAAAATGACTCGACGGCAAAGATCATGAACGACCATTATGTCTGTATAAAAGTAGACCGTGAAGAGCGCCCCGACATTGACCAGGTGTACATGACTGCTGTGCAGTTGATGACGGGCAGCGGCGGATGGCCGTTGAATTGTTTCTGCCTACCCGATGGAAGACCGATTCACGGCGGAACTTATTTCCCGAATGCCGCATGGAATGATATGCTATTGAAACTTGCTTCCTTTTACAAACAGAATAAAGAGCAGGCAGAAAAATATGCTGATGAATTAACACAGGGCATTCATCAAACGGAGTTAATAACACTCAATACAAACGCAGCGACATTTCATCTTGATGATCTAAAGAAGATCGTTGACAACTGGAAAAAGAATTTCGATAACACAGAAGGCGGACCGAATCGAGCGCCTAAATTTCCACTCCCGAATAATTATGATTTTCTCCTACGCTATTTCTATGCAACGAAAGACGAATCCATTCTGAATCATGTAACACTAACGCTCGACAAGATGGCGTATGGCGGAATCTACGACCAGGTCGGTGGCGGCTTTGCTCGCTACTCAACGGATTCGCTTTGGAAAGCTCCGCACTTTGAAAAGATGTTGTATGACAATGCGCAACTTGTCAGTCTTTATTCGCATGCATATCAACAGACAAAAAATGAGCTGTATAAAAATGTTGTGTATGAGACCCTGGAATTTATTGCGCGGGAAATGACTTCTGATGAAGGAACTTTCTACTCAGCGCTTGATGCAGATTCTGAAGGCGAAGAAGGAAAATATTACGTGTGGAAAAAAGATGAGTTGAAAAACTTTCTCTTTGACTCTGCTGGTAAAGAAAAGCGAGTTGACCGGTTTAAAATATTCTCTGACTACTATAATATTAACGAAACAGGATTGTGGGAACACGGGAATTATATTTTGCTCAGAAAAGAAAGTGATGAAGCGATCGCTCAGAAACATAATACCACCGTTCGGCAGTTGAAGGAGATTATTTCAGATAGTAAAAAAATTCTTCTCAAAGAAAGAGAGAAACGAATCAGACCGGGATTGGATGACAAACAACTTACTTCATGGAATGCGTTGATGATACAGGCATACTGCGACGCGTACGATGTTTTCGGTGACCGGAAATTTATCGACGCCGCTATCCGCTGCGCGAATATCACACTTACAAAAGTAAAACGTGCTGACGGAGGACTGAATCACAGTTATAAAAAAGGAAAAGCTACGATCAACGGTTATCTCGAAGATTATTCCTTTTCGATTGAGGCATTAATCGCTTTGTATCAATCCACCTTCGATGAACGCTGGCTGAATGAAGCAAAACAATTAGCTGATTATACACTCCAACATTTTTATGATAAAGTAACCGGAATGTTTTTCTTCACGTCCGATATCGATGCCGCGCTCATCGCCCGCAAAAAAGAAATCCAGGACAATGTAATTCCCGCTTCCAACTCTTCATTAGCAAAGGGATTGTTCAAACTTGGAATTTATTTCGATGAAAATAATTTTGCAGCTATTGCTTCGCAGATGCTCAACAATGTAAAAAATGATATGGCGAGATATGGTTCAGCTTATAGCAACTGGGGAAATTTACTGTTGGACTATACAACTCCTTTCAATGAAATAGTGATTACAGGAAAAGATGCTGAAATGAAAAGAAATGAAATCAATCAATATTACCTGCCTGATAAAATTCTTGCTGGAAGTGTCAATGGAAATTCCAAACTTGGTTTGCTTGAATCGCGCTTTGTTGAAGGAAAAACATTCATTTACGTTTGCGAAAATAAAACCTGTAAACTCCCGGTGGAAGATATTAAGGCAGCGATTCATTTGCTAAAATAAAAAACAGTTCTATATTTACGAAACCATTCACTTTAAATTTCATTTTTCATGAAAAGAAATTTACTTCGACTAATTATTTCGCTTCTTCTTTGTTTCCTGAATGCAACAATAACATTTGCGCAGACGATTGTCTTCCACGAAGACTTTGAAGTTGTCGACAGCATGATTTCAAGCGGAACACCTTCCTGGTTTACGGACGCGAATTATCATACAAGCGGAACACATTGCATACGTGATACTGTGGCAGTAAACGGAACTGCTTATTTAACAAGCAATGCATTCAGCACAACCGGAAATTTTTTCGTACAATTATCCTTTGACCAGATTTGTAAAATAAATTTCGTTGACAAAGGTTCGATCGAAGTTTCAAACAACAACGGCAGTTCATGGGTTACATTGGGCGGAAACCAATATTCAGGAGCTTCCACACTGTTTCCGACTTTCAGTTATTTTTCCTCTTTCTCATACGGAGCTAATGGATGGGATGCCGCCAGCGATACCGCATCTCCTCAAATAAGCTGGTGGAGATCGGAAACTTTTGATTTATCGTCTGTCGCCGCGAATTCATCTCAGGTGAAAATCCGTTTTAAAATTACAGATGGAAATGGAAATGGAAACTCAGGAAATTATGGCTGGCTGATTGACAACATAAAGGTTGTTGCTGCACCTCATGAACTTGATCCGCCTGTCATCCGCTGGAGTCCGCCGGTTCCGCAGAGTGTCATCTATAACCTCGGCCCATTCTCGGTTTCCGACACCATTACGGATGTTTCAGGTATTGCTACTGTCGTTCTATATTATATAGTGAACAGCGGCTCGCCCACTGCTGTTAACATGACAAATGTTTCGGGCAACATCTGGCAGGGAATTATTCCGACCGTGAACAACAACGATACGATTTGCTATTATGTTCAGGCCACTGATACATGGAATAATACGTCAACACTTCCAACGACCGGTTGCATCACCATTGTGGCCACAACCGGAATCTTCATTCCATATAGCGATCACTTTGATACAGGTACAAATTTATGGTCTTCTTCAACTACTGCGGGAAGCAGCTGGCAGTTGGGAACGCCCGCCTTTGGTGTTACCAACTCTGCCCACTCAGCGCCGAATGCATGGGACATTGATTTATTATCCGGCTATGCGAATAACTCGAATACAATTCTGATGTCACCGGTATTTAATTTTAATGGTATATATAATGCGAAATTAAAATTCTGGAGAAACAACCGGTGCGAGGCGACCAGGGATGGAACACGTCTTGAATATACAAAAGATGGAATCCTTTGGCAGATATTAGGAATCTATCATGACCCGCTGGGTACAAATTGGTACACGAAAGCTTATGTCAGTTCATTAACCGGTGCGGGATGGGACAGTACATCATCCGGCTGGATACAATCATCTTATAAACTCGGAGTACTAAACAATGTAAGCGGACCCATTCGATTCAGATTCATCTTCAAATCAGATGGAGTTAATACACAGGATGGATTTTCAATAGACGACTTTTCCATAGAACGAGCACCTGCACTTGATGCCGCAGTAGTTTCTATTTTACGACCTGCCTTCTCTTCAGCTGCAGGAAGTAACGATACCGTGCATGCAGTCATCACAAACAATGGCGGCAATGTCATCTCTAACTTTAATGTGAACTACGTTATTAACAGCGGATCTGCTGTAACCCAACTTTACATGGATACATTGCAACCGGGAGTTTCCGACACAATTATTTTTCTGGTTCCGTTTTCTGTCCCTTTAGGCGCCTATAATATCTGTGTATATACTTCGTTAACCGGCGATGGAGATCATCAGAATGACACTGCATGTAATACTCCAACAGGAATTCCACTCATTACTTTACCATACTCTGATAATTTTGATTCACCACCATCACTCTGGTATGACAGTTCTGCCGCCGGCACCAACTGGCAATTGGGTACACCGAATTACGGCGTTACAAATTCCGCTTACTCTCCACCCAATTCATGGGATATCAATTTGAACACTGCTTACGGCAACAATGCGCGTTCCATGTTGCTATCTCCGATTTTTAATTTCACAGGAGTCTATAACGCGAAACTTTCTTTCTGGATGAACAGGGTGATCGCAACAGGAGACGGCGCATATATAGAATACTCATTTAACGGCGGCGCCACATGGGTGCGACTTGGAGCCGTAAACGATCCGAATACACTTAACAGTTCCTGGTATAACAGTTCCAATGTAAATGCAACAGGCCTTCCCGGATGGGATGCAAGCACTGGAGGATGGAGAAAATATACCTATCAATTAGGATCTCCTTTTAACAATGCCGGTACAAACGTCCGGTTCAGATTTGTTTTTGTTTCGAACATTGCAACGGTAGCTGACGGAATTTCAATTGATAATTTTTCACTTACTCCGGGAGTGCCCGTTGATGCCTGTGTGACAGCTATTGTTCAACCAGGATCTTCCGCTGTTGCCGGTTCAACTGTTGTTCCAAGTGTCAACATTAAAAACCTCGGTTCAACAACACTTAACAGCGTTGATATTGCGTTTACTGTAAACGGAGTATCAGGAGGTTTTGAAACCTGGAACGGAACACTCGCACCTTCTGCTTCCACCACGTATTATTTTATATCAGGTTTCATGGTACCTGCCGGCGCGTATGATATCTGCGCATATACTTCTCTTGTTCCTGATGGTGATCATACAAATGATACGTTGTGCAAAACGACTTTTGGAATTCCACGATTCACGATTCCTTATACAGATAATTTTGATACAGGGCTTGTGGCGTGGTACGACAGTTCAACCGTGAACGGAACCAACTGGCAATTGGGGACTCCCAATTACGGCCTTACTAACAGCGCATACTCTTCACCAAATTCATGGGACATCAATCTGAACACTGCTTATGGTAATAACGCACGTTCGATGCTCATGTCCCCGTTGTTTGATTTTACAGGAGTCTATAACGCGAAACTTTCTTTCTGGATGAACAGGAATATTGTTCCGGGTGACGGCGCTTATATAGAATATACCTTGAATGGAGTTTCATGGTTACGATTAGGAATTGTAAACGATCCGAATGCTTTTAACAATACCTGGTATAACAATATCAATATCAATCTGACAAATCTTCCTGGATGGGATGTAAGTTCGGGCGGATGGATAAAGTACACCTATATATTAGGAGCAGCGTTTAACAATGCAGGGGCAAATGTCAGGTTCCGATTTGTTTTCATTTCTAATACAACCGGTGTTGCTGACGGGCTCTCCGTTGATAATTTCCTGATTATCCCGGCAATGCCGGTTGATGCCGCCGTTGCTGCCATCAATCAACCCGGATTTTCCTCTGCTTCCGGATCAACGGTTTTCCCGCATGTTGTTATAAAAAACTGGGGTATGTCAACCCTCAACAATTTCAATATTGCCTATTCTGTAAACGACACAATAGTGGCCGTTGAAATGTGGAACGGTGCACTGATGCCTTCCGCAACAATCAGCTATACCTTTGCAACCGGCTTTACAGTACCTCCGGGTATATATAACATTTGTGCATATACGTCTCTTGCCTCCGATGGTGATCATTCCAACGACTCGCTATGTAAAACATCCAATGGAATTCCGAGATTCCCGATACCTTACACGGATAATTTTGACACCGGTGCTGTTAACTGGCTTGACAGTTCCAATACGTTCGGAACAAACTGGCAACATGGATCTCCTTTATTCGGCCAGACAATCGGATCACATTCACCAAATTTTTGCTGGGATATTAATTTAATATCACCATACACGGACAATGCAAGAAGTAATTTATTGTCTCCGCTGTTTGATTTTACAGGAGCTACAAATACGCGATTATCTTTCTGGCAAAACAGGAATACTGAAAACAATTTCGACGGAACAAGATTGGAATATTCAGTTGACGCCGGTAATTCGTGGACAATACTTGGTACTTATAGTGATCCAAACGCAATTAACTGGTACAACAAAACCAGCATATATTCAAGCCAGCTGCCGGCATGGGATAGTATTTCCGTTAATGGAATAATTCCGGGCTGGGTACAATCAACTTACCTTCGCTTGCCACGGGCTATTACAGGTCAAAATGTGCAGTTCAGGTTTGTGTTTACTTCAGATAATTCAATTACCAAAGACGGCATTTCGATTGATGACTTTATGATTACAGGCCCTCCGATACATGATGTTGGCGTAACGGCTATACTTCGTCCCGGATTTTCAAAACCTTCAAATACACAGGAATCCGTTAAAGTGGTGGTCTATAATTTCGGTTCCGACACAACATCAAATTTTCCCGTCAGCTATCAAATCAATTCAGGAAACATCATGACACAAACGTATGCCGGTGCATTACAACCAGGTTCATCTGATACATTGATATTCCTTGCAACATTTACAGTTTCTCCCGGTGCATATAACATTTGTGCGTGGACCTCCGCATATAACGATGCCGATCAATTCAACAACTCACATTGCAAAAGTTCCATGGGACTTCTTCGATTTACAATTCCATATACTGCTAATTTTGATAGCGGTCTCGTTGCCTGGTACGACAGTTCCATTCATGCGGGAACAAACTGGCAGCTCGGAACGCCTGTATTCAGTCAGACTACCGGAGCTCATTCGCCGGTAAAATGCTGGGACATCAACCTTGCTTCAGCTTACAATGACAGCGCTGAATGTTATCTCGTTTCACCCTTGTTTGATTTTACCGGAATCACACATGCGCGTTTATCCTTCTGGCAAAACAGGAATACTGAAAGTAATTTTGACGGAACACGATTAGAATATTCTGTGAACGGAGGAGATGTGTGGGTACTTCTCGGAACACAAGGCGATACAAATTCCATTAACTGGTATACGAAGTCTTCTATCTATTCAAGTTCCTTTCCGGCCTGGGATAGTATCTCATTGAGTTCAGGTATAACACCTGGCTGGCTGCAATCTACTTACTTAGAATTGCCTCCAACTATCACAGGACAGAATGTCCGGTTCCGGTTTGCATTTACGTCCGATAACATTATTACCAAAGATGGCATTTCAATTGATGATTTTAAATTGTATGTTCCATTGATTACAGATGTAACAACTAAAGATCTGCTCCCGGAAGAATTAAAGATCTATCCGAATCCTTCTGCCGAAATTTTCTACCTGAAAAAAGAAGATTGGATGAAAAATAATTGCTCTATCCTCGTTATCGATGTACTTGGAAATGAAATATGGAAAGGTTTTCAAAGTAAATCGGTATTTACACCGATTGATCTCTCATCAAAACCAAATGGAATTTATTTTGTGAGTGTTACTTCTGATAGGGGAACCGCAAATCGAAAAATAATCTTGTGTAAATAAAATGACGCTGTTGATCTCAACATTTTTCTGTTCATAGAAAATTGATTGGCACATACTTTTATATACTTCCTTTAATTTCCTTTGAGAGAAACGAACCCTACCGTTTTTTGAATGGAAAAAATCCAGAAACTTCTTGTCGCCAACCGGGGCGAAATCGCTATTCGTGTGTTGCGTGCAGCGGCAGAACTCGGCATCCGTACGCTTGCCGTATTTACATACGAAGACCGCTATTCGTTGCATCGCTTTAAAGCCGATGAAGCTTACCAGATAGGACGGAACGATGATCCCCTGAAACCGTATCTCGACATGGAAGAAATTATCCGTGTCGCAAAGCTTCAAAAAGTACAGGCCATCCATCCGGGCTATGGATTTCTCTCGGAGAATGTTCAGTTCGCCAGACGTTGCCGTGAGGAAGGAATTATTTTCGTAGGACCATCACCGGAAGTGATGGAACAACTCGGCGACAAAGTGAAATCAAAAGTTGTCGCGCGGAATTGCAACATTCCAGTCATCGAAGACAACAAAGAAAAACTTTCAACTCCGGAAAGTGTTGCAAAAGAAGCGAACCGAATTGGCTTTCCTGTCATCTTCAAAGCAAGCGCCGGCGGCGGCGGAAGAGGAATGCGTGTGATTCAAAAAGAAGAAGATCTGGAGAAAGCGTTCAGTGAAGCAAAACGTGAAGCGGGAAACGCCTTTGGTGACGATACCATTTTCATTGAAAAATTTATTGATGATCCAAAACACATTGAAGTACAGATTCTCGGAGATCAACATGGAAACATTGTTCATTTATTTGAACGCGACTGCAGTGTACAGCGCAGGTTTCAGAAAGTCGTGGAAATCGCTCCTGCACCAAATTTAAAACAGGAAACAAAAGACAAACTCTATAACTATGCATTGAAGATTGCGAAGTATGTCGGGTATAACAATGCTGGCACTGTTGAATTTCTCGTCGACAAAGAGGAGCGCATTTATTTCATCGAAGTAAATCCACGCATTCAAGTGGAACATACGGTAACGGAAGAAGTAACAGGAATTGATTTGGTGCGTTCACAGATCCTGATTGCCGATGGCGAAGCGCTGACTTCTCCTAACATCAACATTCAAAACCAGGAACAACTTCAATGTAACGGCTTCGCCATTCAATGCCGCATCACCACAGAAGATCCGCAAAATGATTTCAAACCTGATTACGGAACCATCATCGCCTATAGGCATGCGGGAGGTTACGGGATACGACTCGACGAAGGAAGTTCATACCAGGGAGTAAAGGTTTCTCCGTTCTTCGATTCCATGCTCGTGAAGATTACAGCAAAAGGAAGAACGCTGAAAGGCGCGAGGCAAAGGTTACACAGGGCGTTGACAGAATTCCGGATCCGTGGTGTGAAAACCAATATCGCTTTTCTCGAAAACGTGATCATGCATCCTGTGTTCGAACGAGGAGAAGTTACGGTGAAGTTCATCGAAAAATATCCTGAACTTTTTCATGTAAAAGCAAAACAGGATCGCGGAACAAAAGTATTACGTTATCTCGCTGATGTTTTAGTGAACGGAAATCCTGATGTTCAAACTCCCTCTCCTTCGGAGAGCGTTGGGGTAAGGTCATTTCAAACACCAAAAGTTCCCGCTTTCTATCGCGATGAAAAAATAAAAACCGGAACAAAACAATTGCTGGATGAATTGGGAGCAGAAAAATTTTCTCGTTGGCTGAAAGATCAGAAGAAAGTTCAGTTCACTGATTGCACGATGCGTGACGCCCACCAGTCATTACTCGCCACTCGTGTGCGAACAATTGACATGCTGAAGGTGGCCGAGAGTTTCGCCCGCCATCATCCTCAATTATTTTCTATGGAAGTGTGGGGCGGGGCAACGTTTGATGTCGCGTTGCGGTTCCTGCACGAAGATCCTTGGAAACGTTTGCAACTCTTACGTTCCGCCATCCCGAATACAATGCTGCAGATGCTGATCCGTGGCTCGAATGCCGTCGGCTATACTTCTTATCCCGATAACCTTGTCGAAAAATTTATCGAGAAGAGTTGGGAAAATGGTGTGGATGTATTTCGCATTTTCGATTCATTGAATTGGGTGAAGAGTATGGAAGTGAGCATACATGCTGTGCGCGAGCGAACGGGAGGAATCGCAGAAGCATGTATTTGTTATACAGGAGATATTTTAAATCCGGTACGAAAAAAATTCTCTCTGCAATATTATCTTGATCTCGCGAAACAATTAGAAGATGCGGGGTCTCATATTCTCGGCATCAAAGACATGGCCGGTTTGCTGAAGCCGTATGCAGCGGAAGTTTTAATCCGCGAATTGAAAAAAACAATTGATATTCCGATTCACCTTCACACGCATGATACATCAGGCATTCAGCTTGCCACCTATTTAAAAGGAATTGAAGCCGGAGTGGATGTCGTGGATGTTGCATTGAGTTCACTGAGCGGACTGACCTCTCAACCCAACTTCAACACGTTGGTGGAAGCACTGAAGAATACTCCGCATGAAGTGGACTATAACATCGAGTCGTTAAATGCGTTCAGCAACTACTGGGAAAATGTGCGCGACTATTATTATCCGTTTGAATCGGGGTTGATGGCAGGAACAGCTGAAGTATATAAACATGAAATTCCGGGAGGTCAATATTCTAACCTGAAACCGCAAGCCATTTCGATGGGACTTGCCGAACGGATGGACGACATCAAGAAAGCGTATGAAGATGTGAATGAATTGTTCGGTGACATTGTGAAAGTAACGCCGTCATCGAAAGTAGTCGGTGACATGGCCATGTTTATGGTGACACAAAATCTTTCGAAGGAAGATATCCTGGAAAAAGGAGATTCGCTTTCGTTTCCGGAATCGGTAAAGACGATGTTCAAAGGCGATCTCGGACAACCGTATGGCGGGTTTCCAAAAGTGTTGCAAAAACTTATTCTGAAAGATGAAGTGGCTTATACCGATCTTCCGAATGCTCATTTGAAACCCGTTGACTTCGACAAAGAGTTTGAAGAGTTCCAGAAAAAATTTGATCATTACCTGAACTTCCTTGATTTCCTTTCTTATAAATTTTACCCGAAAGTATTTGAAGAGTATTACAATTTTCAGAAACAGTTTGGTGAAGTGAGTGCCATCCCTACTCCATCGTTTTTCTTTGGGATGAAATCGGACGAAGAAATACTGGTTGATATTGGAACGGGAAAAACGCTGATCATCCGTTTGCTTCATGTAGGAAACAATGCAGATGAAGAAGGAAACCGCAGCGTGTTCTTCCGCCTCAACGGACAAACACGCGTGATTGAAATAAAAGACAAAAAAGCGCTTGTCAAAAAAATTTCCAACCCCAAAGCGGTTTCATCCAATCACATCGGTTCTCCTTTGCAGGGACGTCTTTCAAAAATTTTCGTAAAGAATGGTGAAGCCGTAAAACGCAACACGCCCTTGTTTACCATTGAAGCCATGAAAATGGAAACCACGATTACAGCTACGAAAGATTTATCCGTGACATCCGTTCACCTCAAAGAAGGAATATTGGTGGAAGCGGATGATTTGGTGATGGAAGTGAGTTAGAATGAAATTTTTCTTCGAATAGAAGGAATCCTCTAAGTACGCGGACTTAACAAAGTCATCCGTTCCATTGATACTTTTTCACTATTGTCCGGGTAATATTTTTTGTCACGTTGAATGTACCGTCACCATTGGTTTCTGTCTTATTGGCCTCACCCCAACCCCTCTCCGAGGGAGAGGGGCAAATCCCTCCTATCGATACAAGTTTCAAGCGGGGCGTAACTTTTTTGTTGGACAGTAGTGATACTTTTTCTTTTGTTATCAGTTCACCAAATCTTCTGTTATCTTCCGCACTCCCTCAACCCAATACAGAAAAAATATTTCCCTAACTACATAGTTTTCGCCTTCATTTTCTACCTACATTTGACAAAATTTGACAAGCCAAATTAAATACTATTGTGATAAATCATTTAGGGCAAAAAATCAGAGACCTAAGGGAGAAGCAAAACCTTTTGCTGCGACAAGTGGCCGCACAACTTGAAGTAGATACTGCTTTAATGAGTAAGATTGAACGGGGAGAACGCAATGCCTCAAAGCAGCAGGTAATTGATATTGCTAAATTTCTGAAAGCTGATAAAGGGGAGTTATTAACCCTTTGGATGGCTGACAAAATAGAATCCTCTTTAATTGAGGAGCCAAAAGTAGCTTATGAGGCAATGAAAATTGCAAATAAAAACCTGAAAAAATGAAAAAGGGAATAAAACTAATTGACAATTCTTCCAATGAATACCAACTGGGCAGTGTACTGAAAGAATTAATTAACGATACTTCCTACTCACAGATTTCTGTTGCAACTGGCTATTGGGATTTACCCGGTATGGTCGAGATTTATCAGGAACTCAATACATTTTTAGAAAGAGGCAATACCACTTTTCGTTTACTGCTTGGAGAGGAACCATCCGTGAAAGCGTACCAGGTAAAAAAACCGGCAAAGCAAGACCCTGACTTTCCTGAAAAGTATCTAAAGAAAGATTTGGAAGATTTACAGCTGAAAGAAGAATTTCAAAAAGCTGTTGACTTGCTCGAGAAATATATGAATTTGGAAAACACCGGCAAACTTCAAATAAAAGTATATCGTAAAAATTTCCTTCATGCCAAGTGTTACATTTTTGGAACTGAAGAAGAAAATGCAGTTGGTGTTATTGGAAGTTCAAATTTTACAAAACAAGGACTGTTTGGAAATTTAGAATTGAATCAGTTTGAAGATAACAACGCAACGGTAAATTTTCTACGCAAAAATTTAACTCAGCATCCATCACACCGCACCTGGTTCGAAGAACTTTGGAATGACAGCGAGAATTGGGCTCAAACCTTTAAGGAGGAAATATTGCAGTTAAGCAAGCATGGTAATCTGTGTTTCAGTGCTTACGAAATGTATATTCATGCCTTATATCGCATCTACGGACAGGATTTGCTCGACGAAAAAGAAAACAAAGTCTCTTCTGATGATCCAGACTCAGGCAAACCACAACTATTGAAATTCCAAATTCAAAATGCCAATAGCATAATAAAGAAATTACAACGTCAAGGCGTTGCCATGTTATCCGATTCAGTTGGCCTGGGCAAAACCTATACTTCCATTAAAGTGATTGAGTATTACAAGCAAACTCTTAATCAGAGAGTAGTTGTAATTTCTCCGGCTGGATTAATTTCGCAATGGAGAAAGGCGTTTGATGATTTCCGAACAACTCACATTCCTGAAATTTACAGTTTGCAGGATACCGAAAAGATAAAAGATATCAGAGAAAATTTGCAATCCATTCCTGTTGGTTTATTTGTGTTTGATGAAAGTCATAACTTGCGTTCAGCAGGAGGTTCACGATTTGATGTCTTTATTAAGTGGCGACAAGAAAATGAAAATGCAAAAACTCTATTGGTCACTGCAACACCCATCAACAATCAGTTGGCAGATTTAACCAATCAAATCATGCTTGGTTCCGGCGGGGATATATTTAAGTTGGGGAAATTTTACGATCGCAGCAGACAAAAATATTTTACACTGAAAGAACGGTTGGAATTGCTGCACACCGATATGCGTAGCCAACTTCGTGACAACAAGTTTATCAATTACCAGCAAATCAAAGAGCAACTCACTCCATTACTGAACCGCTTCATCGTAAGAAGAACAAGACAGGGAATTGAAAAAGAATATCCCGAAGGTTTAGAGATCAACGGTAAATTACAAAAATTTCCAAAATCCTATCCTGACAATCTGGAGTACGAAGTACTCAATCAATTTAAAACACAACTTCAAAAACTGGCAGAAGTAAATCCGCAACTTATACAAGCATTTGAATACACCATAAACAGTTTGGCAGAATTGGAATACCTGGCCCATCCGCTTGACCTCTTGGAACATTATACTAAAAGAGACAAGTCAATTCAATCATCGCTTGAGATAGTGTACACTGCATTGTTGAGTTTAGGTTTTCCATGTTATCGATACAACATCTACCGACATGCTTACTACGGAAGAAAGAGAGGAGAATTAGAATTGAACGCTGATGATAACCGCGAGTTAAGCAGACAGATCGGAATCTACGGCATTTTTAGAACAGTTTTTTTGAAGCGTTTAGAATCTTCTCTCTATTCCATAAATAAATCTATTGACAGCTATGAAAGAAAACTGAATGACTTTCAAGAAAAATTAGAGAAATACAATAAAATCATTTCCGTAAAAAATCTTTCCGCACTCAACAAAGCGATCGATGCCTACAACGAACAAAATGCAGAAGAAGATGAATTAGATTTTGACATTGAATCGTTTGAAACCATTGAACAAGAGTTTGTGACAATCATTGCTGATGAAGGAATTTTTAATGTGCCGCAACTAAAAGCAGACATAAAAAAAGATCTTTCCATCCTGGGCATCTTGAAACTTCAAATAGCGTTGCTTCTAAAGAAAGACGATAAGATTCAGGAATTGGCCAAACATCTCAATCAAAACGAAGACAGGAAGGTCTTAGTGTTTACTTACTTTGCAGATACGTTAAAATATCTGCAAGAGAAATTACCGGAATATTTAGTCAAAGGAAAAAATATTGAGTTTGCATTGGGAACAAAAGGTGAGATTGAAGATTATGCAAAACGCTTTGCACCTGTTTCAAAAAAATACCAAATGAAACAAGGAGAAAAGGGAATTGATTTTCTGATTGCAACAGACAAACTTTCCGAAGGACAAAACCTTCAGGATTGCGGAATGATTGTGAACTATGATTTGCATTGGAATCCTGTACGCATGATACAACGCAACGGAAGGATAAACCGTTTGGGAAGTTTGCACGACGAAATTTTCATTTACAATTTTCGTCCAACTGAGCAATTGGAAAGTTATTTACAACTGGTTCGTAAATTACAGGATAAAATAAATTTGATCCGCTACACGGTTGGAACAGACCAGTCTATTTTGGACGAAGATCCGACGCCACAGGATTTTACAGAAGAACTTTATAGCCGCGATGAAAAGAAGCGCCTTGCCGCATTTCAAAAAATATTTGAAACATCAGAATTACTTGCAGCCGAAGATTTATTTATGGACGACCTGAGAGAGTTTGACCGTAATGAAATTGTTACTGCAGGTTACAAAGAGAAAATTAAAAATTTACCCAAAGGTAAATGGGGTAAAGTGCAAATGAGGAAAGAGGATGACGATTATATGCACCTTGCACACCTGGCAGCAGGTGAAGATGAATCGTATGAAGCAGGTTATTTTGTTGCATTCGGCAAGGAACAAATTGGAGAACTAATAACAACAGCCGAAGGTCTGCTTTCTATTAAAGCAACCAGTGAACAGAATGAACGTTTTGCCGACAAGTTTAAAAACAAACCGGAAACAGAAGCATACATTTTAAATTTTATTCAGGCTTACCAGTTTTCAGAAGACGAACATCAGGTACGATACAACCAACCGCAGCAAACTGCGATTGCATTTCTCATAAGCAAAATGATTGAGTACGGCTATGCAGCCGATGAAATAGAAAAAGTAAACGACTCTGTTTTACATTCTCAAAATGCTTATCTCAACAGAGAAAATATGAAATTAGTGAGATTGGTAAATCGCATGAATCGCAGAGGCGAACATGTAGGAGATGAAATAATAAAACAGTTCATCGCATTAGCACATCAAAATAAACCGGAAGAAAAAACGGAGAAAGCACCATTAAATGAAATTATACAAATATTTGCATGACTTTAACCGATATAAATAACCGCTTAGAAAAACTCAAAGACAATCCGTCAAGAGAGAATGTTTTCGACTTTTCTTTTATGCTTTTAGAGTGGATGGGGTTAACTCCTAATGTTGGCAACAAACCACAATTGCTCTCACCACAAACACAAAAGTTGAAAGAGTATTTATTTCCTGCTCCACAAACAGTTCAGCCACAGTTGTATCGTCTTACCGGGGACAATCAAAATATCCGTATTCGATTTGCAGTGCTTAAAAAAATAAAGAAAGAATACATCAGCCAGTTGGTGGACAATGACCCCGGATTAAGTAGCTATCAATCGTTTGTAAAAGGTTTAAATCAAGAACCAAATACAAACGGTTTTATTCCTACACAACCGTACTTCATCCATTTTGTAACGACTCCTGAGTACAAAAAATTAGTCTTGATATTTAATCAGGGTGACACAAAAAAAATTGTATCCTTTCGCAACCGATTAACCCATACACAATTTACTAAAATTATTCAGCAGTGGCAGAACATCGGTACAAAATCAAAACCCGAAATCGCCGACTTGCTTTGGAAATCTCTTGACATAAAAGAAGTAAACAAAGAGTTCTATCGCCAAATAAAAGAAAGATTTGATGCACTTGTTGGTATCGCTAAAATCCAACAACCGAAAACAGATGAGAAAGATGTTAAACAATTTGCTGTAAGACTTATCGGACGCTATATTTTTTGCTGGTTCTTAAAAGAAAAAGGAGTGATTCCCGAAAAACTTCTTTCTTCACAAACGATTACGGCTCATCAAAACGATTTTTTTCAAAAATATCTGTACCAGTTGTTTTTCAACACACTTAACGAAGAAGTACAAAGTCGAAACATTTTAAAAACCGAAACGGCTTTGGATACCATGTATCAAAACATACCGTACCTCAATGGCGGCTTGTTTGACAAACATCCTGAAGATCTTTTGTTCGAAAAATTGAATTTGAACGACTGGCTGATTGCTTTTGTAAAAGTACTGGAGAATTTTGATTTTACAGTAGATGAAAGCAACAGCCAATACCAACAGGTAGCCATTGACCCCGAAATGTTGGGTCGTATTTTTGAGAATCTTCTCGCCAGCCAAAACGAAGAAACCTCTTCGCTTGCCAATCAACGTAAAGCATTCGGTGCATTTTATACACCACGCGAAATTGTTGACTACATGGTGAATGAAAGTTTAAAAGCCCATTTGGAAACCCGTTTGTTACCTGCCGAACCCACAACCGTTAACATCGTAAATGAACCGTTGGTTGCTTACAAAGGTTCTTTGTTTCAAAACATAGAGCCGCAACAAACGCAAATGAATTTGCCGGCAACTAATAAAGAGACAGAAAAAAAACATGCATCATTAAAGGCGAAAATTCAAAAATTGTTTGCACTCGACTGCGCCGATAATCCATTTGACAAAAACGAAACGCAACAGGTGCGTAATGCGCTTAGCGAAGTTAAAATATTGGACCCTGCCTGTGGCTCCGGCGCTTTTCCAATGGGAGTGTTATTACGGCTAATGGAATTGAGACAATTAGTAGGTCATGGTTATAAAAATAATTACGAACTTAAAAATGAAATACTAAGCCGTAATATTTATGGTGTTGACATTATGCCCATGGCTGTTGAAATTGCCCGCCTGCGCGCATGGCTTAGTTTGATTTTGGAAGCCGACTATAAACCCAACGATCGTAAAAATAATTTTGGCATCAGCGCCTTACCCAATCTTGATTTTAAATTTGTTTGCGCCAATAGTTTAATTGATAACGGGTACGATGCGTTTCTAAAGAAGTTTGATTTACAATTAAAAATTACCGGGAGCAAGTTGTATTTTCTAAACAAGGAAATTCAACAATTGGAGAAAATCCGCAATCAATATTTCGATACAAAAGGAGATCAAACGTTAAAGCAATTATTGAAAACTGAATTTATTGAACATAAAAATTTTATTAAGAAAAATTTTAATGTCGAAGAATTTAAAATTGATGAAAAAACCGGAGTTAAAAAGAAAACCAAAAGCAGTACAGCAGAAAACTACGGCTTAAAAGATTTTCTAAATAAAATAGACGACTGGAACCCTTTTAACGATAGCAACCCTTCTTCCTTCTTTTCTCCTGCCTGGATGTTTGGTATTACAGAAGGCTTTGATGTGGTGATTGGGAATCCACCGTATGTTCCAATGGAGTCTTTATCATCTGAATTAAGAGAAGAATACAAAAAAAAATATCAACTCTTTCACAGAAAATATGAAACATCTGTCTTATTTATTGTAGAAGGTTTAAATAAATTAAACACGAATGGAGTTCTCAGTTTTATTGCGCCCATGACATGGCAAACTGGAGAAAATTATTCAAGATTTAGAAAACATATTTTGAAGGAGAAAGGAATAATTAGCATACTTAATTTACCCTTCGATATTTTCGAGGCCGCTTATGTTGATACTGGCGTCTATTTACTTTCAAATTATACATCGAATTTTTATTCTGTTTTTGCATTTGACAAAAAAGAAAAAAATCTTGATTTGTCGAACATCAAATTTGAAAAAATAGGTTTGGATAAAATAACTGGCCCAGATTACAAACTAATCCTTGATGAAAAAATCGGTTCAATAAATTCTCATTTTAAAAGCGAGCAATTCACGACTTTAGGTTTAATTACAAAATCAACTCAAGGCTTATCTGGTAGTCGGTTCAGCAAATTAAATGATGAACCAAATGGAAATAAGGTTTTCCCCTTTTTAGAAAAAGGAAATGTATTTAACTACCAGCTAAAAATTGATGAAGTTTTCTTAACTGATTTGTCAGATAAACAAAGCCTAAAACAGTTTTACGAAGCAGAACCGAAAATTTTGATTCGTCGAATTATCAATCGTCAAGATAGGTTATCAGTTTGCTTTTGTGATGAGAGATTAGTTTTCAAAAAAGATATAAATCCTTTTATTCCAATTGATAATAATTATTCTGCTAAATATTTATTGGCAATTCTCGCAAGCACTCTTATTTCAAAACTGTATATTATTAGTTCTTCCATTGCGACCAAAGATGATTTCAGACAAACTACATTGTCAGAGCTAAGAAAACTCCCTATTCCTAATATTTCAATCAAACAGCAAAAACCTTTCATCAGCCGAGTGGAAAAAATCCTTTCCCTAAAAAAGCAAAATCAAGACACCGCTTCCTTAGAAAAGGAAATAGATGTATTGGTTTATAAACTGTATGAACTAACATACGAAGAAGTAAAAATTATTGACCCCGGTTTTTGGTTGAGTGAGGCGGAGTATGAAAATGCTAAATTTGAACTATCTGAATAATATTGCCATGTCTGAAGTTGATAATACAAATGCTATTCTTCGAAAGTTTGAACCTGTTCTTCATGGATTGACAATTCAGGAACTCAGCATTCTGAATAAAATGGTTGTTGAACGTATGAGGTTAATACAAAAAGCAGGCGCCATAGTTTCTATGTCAAAATTTAATATTAGCGACCGTGTTTCATGGGATGGAAGCGATGGTGTCACTCATATAGGAATTATTATACGGCTGAATCATAAAACAGCCTCCGTTAAAACCGACCATAATGGATATTGGAATGTATCCCCGCAACTGTTGCGAAAAGAAAATTAATTGTATCAATTAACTAACAACATGCTTGTGTGTTATCTAGTGTCTCAACCGACAAGGTGGGAATTAATTTATCCATTCGCTTGTTTGTAAAAGATAAAAAATGCTCTGATATAATCAAAATGAATCTCCCTGCAGCAAGCTCCGAGGTATCTTGAATATTATTTTCCGCAGCAGATCTGCGGGGTATTGACGAATTAAACATCTCCGCCGCAGAGCAGCGAAGTATTTGATGGGAATTCTTTCCGATCGCCCCAAGGGGCGGGGAATAATTCCCATCAGATTAAACTGCTGTAGCGGATGATTACTCGTACTAACGTGCGATCACCAATTGTTTTTTCACCACATCGGCGCCGTTATTCAAGATCACAAAATAGATTCCGTTCGAAAGTTTTTTCACATCAATTTTAGCCGGGAAAGATTCTATCTTCGAGGAAGAAATAACTTTTCCGATCGCGTCTGTTATTTTCATCTGCATCGGTTCCACGGATCCTGAATGAATGATCACAAAATCCATCGCCGGATTTGGTGACAGTTGAATTTTTATTTTTTCATTTATTTCTCTCACACCGATGGCGGGCACTGTTCCAAACTCCATGTGCATTCCCTGGTAACCGCCCGCAGTGCTATATTCATAACCATATTTGAACTGAGAAACATTATTTGCACTTGCTCTGAATTCCGCATAAGATGGATTGGAGTTGTAATCCACCACGTAAATACTGTTGCTGGCACCCGGGAATATGGTATCAAAACCGGTGGGTGGTATATTACCATCAATCGGTATATTAACGGCACTGAATCCCGGACGGCTCGTAGGATTGAGCCCGGTAAAATTAACCGAGTTGAGTATCCAGTAAGAATTAATGTTGTTTGTAATTTCAAATGAAACCCATTCATTATTGCTCAGTGTTTCAATACTCTCAATCGTGATGTTACAGTTCTGAAGACCGTTTAAAATATTGTTCCGTGCTCCGGTCATATTCTGATCCTTATAGATATCAAACTCATATTGAAATCCAAACCATCCGCCAAAACCACCCGAATAAAAAGGAGAGGAAACAGTGGCAGTCACATTGTGGCCCACTGAAGTTCCGTTCGGATCATCAGCGATGTGCCTCACCCGAAGCCACAAATTATTTCCCTGGTAATCCACAAATGGAAAATATACTCCGGTATTCAGCAATGGATGTAAGGCGCTTGCAGTACTGTAATTAAACGTTGCAAGACTCTGACCCGAAGTAACAAGAATACCGGAAGAATCCGTAAAGTAAACCGTATTCTCAAAATCAAAAGAAATGGCTCTGGATATTTCTGAGGTAGTCATCAAAAATAAAAGTGCTGTGAGTAATTTTATTTTTTCCATTGCCGTTATGTTTTAGTGTTATTACATTCAAAAGTTCGTCTCTATACAAATGTGAGGATAAATACGACAGGAATCAAATAATATGGCCGTTCCCTGATTTAAAAATCTCAGTGGACATTCTGCCGGCTTCCTGACGGTAAAATCAGGATGCCTTTCTCAAAATCTTTAATACAAGAGCACAGAGAGGAAATTAATATAGGGCCTGAAGACAATATTGATCCATTCATCAAACCAATTTCAGGGGATTGTTCATATCCGAAGTAACATGAAAAAGCTCACCCCGGCTTTGCCAGCGAAACGATGTTCCGGTAAATGGAAACAGCATTGATGACGATGAAGAAAATAAAAATGCCAATGCCTGAGAGGATCACAGAACCGGATAAGCCGGCATTTATTTCAAATCCATTTTGCTGCATGATGGTAACGAAGACAGATTTTATCACGCTTAATATGATAAACGTGACTATGAGGATAGAAGAAAAAACCAGTATATAAAACAAAAAATATTTTTTGAAAATGGTGATGTGATGGTAACCAAGCTGAATGAGTGTATGAATTTCATATTTCGATTTGCTGATCATGAGCTGTGAATACTGTATGAAGCCGAGCAGCGATAACAAAATAATCATCCCGCCGATAGCGGCCAGCACATTCATAATAATACGAAGCACAAGACTCAGTTTGCTGTTCTTCAGGTTCTCTGCACTCGTTTCATAGCCGTTGGCATCGAGGTATTTCATCAACTCCGAAGAAGTAGGATCGCTGGAAACCACAATGAGTCGCGACGGACCCTTTGATTTTTTTACCGCGAATGTTTTGTTCGCATACTCAAGAAAACTTTGCGGAACGAGGAACGAATTAATCCGATCGCTGAAACCTGCAACACCGGCATGGATGATCACAGTGGTATCCACACCGCGAATCTTTACATTGAACGAAACCGCTTCCACCGTCTTCTTTGATATTTGCGGAAGATCCTGGCTGGGTGCAAAACCGAAGTTATAGAGATTCAGGTAATCAGCAGGTATAATAAGTGGTACAACTGAATCGCCGGGCGACCATTTCCAGCGATCGCTTTTCACATCTATAAAATCATCTGACACAGCTTCGAAAAAAAGATCGGTGTAAAATCCCGGGATATTTTTTTCATCGTTCTGATCCACATACGCCTGCGCGGCAAAAAGATTGGAAGAAAATTTCCCGACACGCTCCACTGTACTCACTTTTTTCAACCCTTCAATTTCCTCATCGGAAAATGTATTCTTTGAAAACGCAAGCGTATTGAGCATCGACACTTTTTTATTGACGATGATGTACTGTGGATTGATGAGATCCGATTTGGTTACAAGGAGATTTTTAAAATCGAGGTATGACTGCAACGATGCAAGCAACACGAACAATCCCGCCAGTGTACCTGCAATCGCAAGCAGTAACTGCAAAACACTCTGATGCCGTAAGAGAAGCCGCGAGATCATGTTGGTCTATATTGTTAAAACGCTTTGGTAACTGAACAGATATTTTTCTCCTAAACTCGTGAGGATAATTCCCGCATCATTTTTTTTACACGCCTCATCAATCAGTTCCGATGCCAGTTCAATATTTTTCTGATCGAGATGACTGAACGGTTCATCCATCAGTAAAAATTTAAACGGCTGAACAAGCGCACGAATAATGGCTACACGTTGTTGCTGGCCAAGTGAAAGTATTTTACAGGGAACGTTCAGCTTAATTGCGATACCAAGTTTTTCCGCCATCGCACTGATCTCATCTCGCGTAACGACATTTGTGAGCTTCGCTTTGAGTTCGATGTTTTCAAGAACGGTGAGTTGAGGAAACAATCGTAAATCCTGGAAGATAACCGAGAGCGATTGCTGCCTTAGCTCTGACCAATATTTCAGCGACATACTTCTCGTATTTTTTTCGTTTATGAATACATCGCCGGTAAAATCATTTCTTGTACCATACAAAACAGAAATCAATGTTGACTTTCCTGTTCCTGACGGAGCAAAAATTAAATAGTTATTCCCGCTGCTTAGTGAAACGTCGTTCATCCAAACGCTTTGCGGGTTAAAAGAAATCCCGGCAAGAGGCACCGGGATTACATTTTTTAAGTGAAGGTTCATTACTTCTTTGATCTCTTTACAGGGGCTGAAGTCGCAACAGCGGCTGCAACCGAATCCAGCCTCGCCCTGTTCATCGCTTCTTGTTCCTCATCATCTATTCCTTTCCTTCTATTTAACTCTTGCTTCGCAACCAGCGGATATACATTTTTGTCAATTGCATCAAGAATACGGTAAAGACTGTTATCACCGTTACCATCCGTCAGTTTCAGTTCCATTGCGCTACCGTTTTTCCCGCCTTTCATTTCGAAATCTTTTAACATACTTGTTGTATTCTTAAAAGCAGAAAATCCGTCTTCACCTATCTGCTCATGCATCTTTGTAAAAAGAATTTCAGGATAATTTTTATAGTCGAGATCCATGTAGAATCCCAGCGCGTTATCACGTACGATTCCTTTTGCAGGATCACCGATTTCACCCAGTTCTTTTTTATCCGCTATTTTATCGGCAAGCGATTTATCATCTGTAATCGTAACGCCTACTTTATTTTCAACCATGTACAAAGTAATTCCCGGAGCCTTAATCATGTAGTAAGGTCCTTCTTTCTGAAGACCGGTGCGCTTCATCAGTTTATCAAAAGTTGCGCGAGTTTTAATTCCGATCGTTCCGGTGAACATCGGCATCATCGACGTGTCAGCCACTTCTTCCGTTGACATAGCGCCTGTTTTATGATCATAATTATATTTTAATTTCCTGGTTGGCTCACTTCTTACGTCAGTAAACGCCAATGAAATGTCACCTGTTAACAGGTCTTTCAATTCATCCTTTGTAATCCCGGCTTGCGACGCAACTTCAATGAGCATGCCTGCTAACATCGGGTTAGTATCAAACAATTCAATAAATTTTTTTGGGTCAAATGACATCGAGAGAATACCAAGAACTTTTTTATCTGAAATCAATTTCAGGTGATCTTCGCTGATGCCTTTGTCATTCATCATCATCAGCTTTTTCTCCATGTCTTTGTTGTCAATGTAATAATGCATATTTGAGACAATTGAATTGTTCTCAAATACAGTGGTGACATCGGCATACGTGTCTTTGTACAAATCCCCCATCATTGCAACGGGGCCTGCAGCCATTCCCTTTGACATAGCCATGAAGACGCCGTAGTTGATGAAAACACCGGCATCAAATTTCGTGTCGTTGAACTTATTAAAATTACCGATTGAAGAGACAGAAGAAGCGTGAGCGAAAATATCTTTCATGTATGCAGGATCGATGGCTTCAGACATGCCACCAAGAAAAACAACTTGCTTGCTGTTCCAGCCCATCAAGGCACTCTTTTCAAACTTCATCGTCTTCATGTCACCGCCATTTACAATCGAATCTTTCAACGAAAATTTTTTAAGCATGCTCTCAAATGTACTGCTACTCAATAATCCGCAGACGAGCCCGAATACAGGATGGTCGTTTTTAACCGTGACAAACATGTAAGCGCGATTCAAAAAATTGAGTCCGCTTTTCATCGGATCTTCAAACAATTCATTCATTACATTGAGGGACGGATCATTTTGCTTTTTCATTTCCTCACGCATCCGTTTAATCATCTCCATGTTGAGGAGTTTTTCTCCACCGGCTTTCGTCGCGATGGATTTCAAATCAACGGCAATAACCACTGCGGCATCTTTGGGAATGGATGCGACCAGGTCGTTGGTGCTAAAAATTCTTATGTAAGCAAAGTATCCGCCAGCTGCAAGAGCGAGCACGACAAGAATCCAGATAATTTTTTTCATTTGAGAGCCGTTTAAATGGTTGTGTAAATGTTTTTACGAGGCGTCAAAAATATAAAAATTATCCTTGAGAAAGGAGTATTTAGAAATCAAAAAACGGTTATTTCAATATGACAAATTCTGCCCCAACCATTTCTCCACTTCTTCGAATTTCATATTCTTCCGCTTTGCATAATCCGTGATCTGTTCCTTTGTAATTTTTCCGATACCGAAATACTGAGATTGCGAATGAGCGAAATACAAACCGCTGACAGCTGCAGTCGGATACATAGCAAGACTCTCGGTGAGAACAATGCCCGTATTTTTTTCTACATCGAGTAATTTCCAAAGTGTAATTTTTTCCGTGTGATCGGGCTGAGCCGGATACCCAGGAGCCGGACGAATACCCTCATACGTTTCTTTGATCAACTCATCAGGAGAAAGATTTTCGTCTTTCGCATAGCCCCAAAATTCAGTGCGAACACGTTTGTGCATCAACTCAGCAAATGCTTCTGCGAGACGATCGGCAAGCGCTTTGAGCATGATCGCAGAATAATCATCATGCTGCTTTTCGAACTCAGAAATTTTTTCTTCGATGCCGAAACCGGTGGAGAGGGCGAAGGCGCCCATATAGTCTGACCTCACCCCCGACACCTCTCCGAAGGAGAGGGGCTCCGGGTGAGGTAAAATAAAATCAGCCAATGCAACGTTCGGCTGACCGGTTGGTTTTTTAGTCTGCTGACGAAGAGTATGAAAAATTATAGAGTCAGTCCCACTCTCCTTAGGAGAGCAATTAGCGGTGAGGTATATATCATCATCATTCACCGCATTCGCGGGATAAAATCCAATCACCGCTTTTGCTGTCAGCCATTTTTCATTGATGATCTTCTTTAACATCGCCTGTGCATCATCAAATAATTTTCTTGCTTCCACTCCCCTTTCAGGATCAGTGAAAATCTTCGGGTAACTTCCTTTCATTTCCCAACTGTGAAAGAACGGAGTCCAGTCGATATATGCAGCGATTTCTTCTAATGGATAATGATCAAATATTTTGTTACCAATAAATGACGGCTTTATAATTTCAGTTGTGTCCCAGTTAATCTTCAGTTTATTTTCACGCGCTTCACGGATGGAAATAAATTTATTCTGTGATTGCGCATTTTTATTTTGCTCACGGAGTCGATCGTATTCCGCATTTACATTCTTCATAAGTCCGTCACGCAATTCATCTGAGATCAAACTGCCCGCGACAGGCACAGAACGCGATGCATCATTCACATGCACAACAGCGTGGTTGTAATGTGGGGCAATTTTTACGGCGGTATGTACTTTTGACGTGGTCGCCCCGCCAATCAAAAGAGGAATGGTAAATCCTTCGCGTTCCATTTCCTTTGCCACGTGAACCATTTCATCGAGAGAAGGTGTGATCAAACCGCTTAAGCCAATGATGTCGACTTTTTCCTCTCTCGCACGCGCAAGAATTTTTTCGCATGAAACCATTACACCCATGTCTATAATCTCGTAATTGTTACAGGCCAATACAACACCGACAATATTTTTTCCGATGTCATGCACATCTCCTTTCACCGTTGCCAATAAAATCTTTCCGGCATTTTTACTCGTGTCACTCGCCAGTTTTTCCGCTTGCAGAAAAGGTTCCAGGTAAGCCACCGCTTTTTTCATGACACGCGCACTCTTGACAACCTGCGGCAAAAACATTTTTCCTGCTCCGAATAAATCTCCCACCACATTCATTCCTTCCATCAACGGACCTTCAATCACTTCAAGCGAACGGGAAACTTTTTTTCGTGCTTCTTCCACATCGGTTTCAATGTATTCGACAAAGCCTCTCACAAGTGAGTGAGTCAGGCGTTCTTCCACTGTGCCTTTGCGCCACTCTTCATCCTTCTCCTGTTTCTTTCCTTTGCCTTTGATGGTTTCGGCGTAGGTGATTAATTTTTCTGTGGCGTCATCTTTCCGGTCGAGCAAAACATCTTCGACTAATTCAAGTAAATCTTTTGGGATTTGATCGTACACCTGCAACTGTCCGGGATTCACAATACCCATGTCCATTCCGGCTTTGATGCCATGATATAGGAACGCAGCATGAATGGCTTCACGCACGAGATCATTTCCGCGGAATGAAAATGAAACGTTGCTCACACCACCGCTTACTTTTGCGAACGGAAGATTTTGTTTGATCCACTTTGTCGCTTCAAAATAATCAAGCGCATTCTTCCGATGTTCTTCCATACCGGTTGCGACAGGAAAAATATTCGGATCGAAAATAATATCCTGCGGAGCAAACTTCACTTCGCTGACAAGTATATCATACGCTCGCTTACAGATTTCAATTCTTCGCTGCAATGTATCGGCCTGTCCCTGTTCATCAAATGCCATAACAATAACAGCCGCTCCGTATTTTTTTACCAGGCGTGCCTGCTCTTTAAATTTTTCAACTCCTTCTTTCATCGAAATGGAATTGACAATGGATTTTCCCTGGGTACATTTTAATCCGGCTTCAATCACAAGCCATTTTGACGAGTCGATCATGATCGGCAGTTTGGAAATATCCGGCTCTGCACCGATCAGGTTAAGATACGTCACCATCGCCTTTTCCGAATCCAACATTCCTTCATCCATGTTGATGTCGATCGCCTGCGCTCCGCCATCTACCTGGTCCTTTGCAACCGTTAATGCTTCATCGTATTTATTGTCGATGATTAGTTTCGCAAACTTACGCGAGCCGGTTACATTCGTGCGCTCACCCACGTTCATAAAATTAGACTCAGGACGTAGCGTGACCGGTTCCAATCCGCTCAAACGCAGATACGGTTCGATGACAGGAATTTTTCTCGGTTTTGTTTTCGCCGCATCTTCTGCAATACGTTGAATGTGATCAGGTGTGGTACCGCAGCAACCGCCGACAATATTCACAAATCCGCTTTCAAGAAAATCATGCATGTCATGACCCATGTGTTCGGGTGTTTCATCGTACTCACCAAACTGATTCGGCAGACCCGCATTCGGATAGCAGGAAATATAAAACGGAGCCTTCTCAGAAAGTTCTTCGAGATAGGGTCGCATTTCTTTTGCGCCCAATGCGCAATTCAAACCGACACTTAACAGATCGACATGTGAAATGGAATTTAAAAATGCTTCAACTGTTTGTCCGCTCAGTGTTCGTCCGCTTGCATCGGTAATCGTTCCTGAAACCATCACAGGAAGTTTCACACCTTTTTCTTCCATCACCGTTTGAATGGCGAACAATGCGGCCTTTGCGTTGAGTGTATCAAAAATTGTTTCAACCAAAAGCAAATCCACACCTCCGTCAATCAATCCACGCACCTGTTCTGAATATGCCTCCACCACTTCATCGAATGTAACGGCTCTGAATCCGGGATCATTTACATCGGGAGAAAGCGAGAGCGTTCGGTTGGTAGGACCGAGGGCACCTGCAACGTATTTCGGATTGCGGATTTTCGATTGCGAATTGCTGTTCCGCGGATCAGATGTCTCCGATTCGAAATCAGCAACTGCCTGCTTCGCGATTTGTGCTGATTTCAGATTGATCTCGTACGCAAGTTCCTGCATGTGATAATCAGCAAGAGAAATTTTTTGCGCGTTGAACGTGTTTGTCTCGATGATATCCGCTCCGGCTAAGAGATACTGCTGGTGAATCTCTTTGATAATTTCCGGTTGCGTGATCGACAATAAATCATTGTTACCCTTCAGGTCATGTTTCCAGTCTTTGAAACGTTGGCCGCGGTAATCTTTCTCTTCGAGTTTGTGCCGTTGAATCATGGTACCCATTGCACCATCAATCACGAGCACTCGTTTTTCTAATTCACGTTTAATATCATTCATATCACTCAGAATTCCTTTTCTTTATTTGTAATCCATTCACCACAAAAAAAAATCTCTCCCGGCAAGCCAGAAGAGATTTTATATTTTTCAATTTTTTTAAAATCCATTTCCGACTTATCTGTTCCTGCATTACTGCAGAATTGGAGTTAGCACCTTCCTCCCGATGTTCCGGAAATGGTTGCTAAGGTTTCACAGGGCCAGTCCCTCCACCTTTCTTGATAAGTATGTTCCCGCTTCGCAACAGGAAACTTTTAAAGAACGAGTTGCAAATATAAAAAAGAAAATGAAATCTGACAAGAAAAAATAAGGTCGGCTGAAAGTGCTTCGTTAATATAAAAAGGGCTATTTATTCAGTACAATCTTTCTAATACCTGAACGATTATTCATTTCAAATTGAACAAAATAAATTCCATTCGCAAGGTTTGACAAATCAATGTACGAAATCAAGGAATGAATAATGACCTGCTGCTTCAATGTATTGCCTAACAGGTCAACAATCTTAACAATGGTTTGATCAACCGGCATGCTGCCGAAATTAATTTCAACCTGCCCCTTTGTCGGAGAAGGGAAAACAGAGATTCCTGAAAGCTCCGCTTCATGAATACCTATTCCATTGTCGATGGTGATGATGTAATCTTCCGTTTCACCCGAGCCCATGGTCGTGCATGCTGATGTTGAATCATTCGGACTACCTATCGCCCTGCTCCTGATGCGAAAACCCGTCAGTCCGTTTATAGCAGTGGGAGGAATTAATATATTAACGTTGTTAGCAGTGCCGATAACCGAAGATGTACACACTTGGGTCCACTCATCGGCATCAAACAACAAGTTGTGATTGTAATCAATCCAGATAGAAATGATGTCATTGTTATTGGTCGTGACGGAAAAACCAAATGAAGACCCGGCGTCCAATGTTGCAGTTGTATTTCCTGCCGGAGGAAAATATGAGTAGTTGGTTGTATATGATGAATCACAAAGAGTAGAATTATTCAACGATGTTCCGGCAATGGCTACGTTGCTGATGTAATCGACACCGGTGCATGCTGCATTGAAAGGAACACAATAGCAAAACAGGTTCGGATTCATTTCAACAAATACCGAATCTGAATTAAAAGACAATGCACTGCATGTTACAACACAATGATAATACATGGAAGTTGACTGAGCATTAACAAGCATACTGTTTGTTGCATTGGTTATATCTGTCCATGTGAATCCACTATCAGAAGATTGCCATTGATATGTTTGTCCCGAACCGTTTGAATTATTTATCAAAGAAAGTGAAAAAGAATCCGCAGAGCAGGTAAACTCCGACGTTGAAATTGCTTTACCGGCAATGGGAGGAGATGAACAGAGCGGCGCTTCATCAGTAATTTTAATATTGTCAATAGCCCACCACCATCCCCAGGTCGCGGCAAAATGAAAACGGACAACTACATTCGAATGTCCTGCCGCAATGGAAGTAATATCATACACCGATTGAACGGCTACAGGGTAACCGGTAGTCGATACTGAATCCTGCAGAAGGCGTGACCAAGTGGAGCCGCCGTCATTGCTTACTTCAACCTGGTGAAACTGGCTGGCAACTGATCTGTATTGTTCATCCATCACAAGAAAAACATTTGTAAGGGCTGATGCATTCACGACCGGCAATACGAGGTAACAATCTTCGGAATGATTCTGACCGATGTAATCGCTGTTAAAAATGGCAAAGCTGGAATCAAATCCTGCTCCGTTAACCGGCTGTGCTCCCGGATTACTAAATGACCATGTATAGAATGGTACCACACCTGCGCTATCCTGCGACCACCCCGAGGGTTGAACACCTGAAAAACTTTCACTTAGTAAAACTGTAGCGGCAGGTGACGTTTCAAAAAATAAAAACAGTGACGATACAACAACCCATCTTTGCAGATTTACTTTCATTTTATATTTTTAAATTAAGAAGGAATGTAATTGATTGCCCGAAAGTAAATCATTTCTTTCAAATAGAGCGAGGTTACCGGAAACATACTTCCATGCTCATTCATAATTCAGGAAGTAAAAAATGCCAGCCGAAAAGAAAACATGGTCAATTGATGAGGTAGAAAAATTATTTAGTCAAAATCATTTTCTGCGTGATGATCCCATTTTCGTTTTCAACTTTAAGAAAATAAATTCCGCCCGACAATTTTGAAACATCAAGTTGTGTCTTTGATGCGTTCTCAATCACTTCCTCGAATAGAAGTTTGCCGGGTAAATCAATCAGCTGAATAGTTGATTTTTTTTCTGTGATTCCGAAATCGATGTTTACTATTCCTCCAGATGGATTCGGAAAAATTGAAACCATACTTTTTTTCCTGATTAAATTTGGGAGGTCTACTGGAATCGCAGAATTCACTCCGATAGAATACGACCCGACAGATCCCAACACTCCGTCAATCATAAACAGGTAAGTGGCGCCGGGAACAGCCGGAGCAAAAGAATAAACACCTGTTACGGGACTCCCGGTTGCTGCCGGAACTAAAACACAACTATCAAAAGAAAGTGTTCCCAGGCAAGGTGAGGATGCATTGGTGCTCGTGAAAATACCCAGATAAAATTCAAAAATATCAGGAACGGTAAATGAAACATAGAATGTATCTGTAGTGGTTGCATGATAAGAATACCAAACTGTATTTTCAGGAATTGAGCAGGTATATCCCAACGCTGTTACAGTTGAATCGGACGGGTATTCAGCAAGTGATGCAAAGGCGGTGTTACCGTTTTCCTCGGATCCGTTCAGAAGCAATGAAATCGCTCCGCACATACTATCATTCGCCGGAACAGGAGATGTAGAAATGCAGATATCAAATGTGATGGTTCCCGGAAATCCATTGCCATAACTATATACCCGAACATAATATGTATTTCCCGGAGTCAGCCCGGAAGCAGAAATTATCTCCAGTCCACCGGCTCCTGATGCATCCGCACAATCCAATAAAGAACCGCCGCATGAACCAAATAAAAATAAAGCAGGATCAAATGACGATGACCCGGCTACGGAAATAAACGGTGAACTTGTAACAGCAATAAATTTATACCATACATCTCTCGCTGTCGGACTCAGGTAAATACCGCAACTGTCGGATGGAAAAGATTGTGTTGCACCCGAAATGCTTCCCCGAACAGGGCTGCAATTAGTATTCTCCATTAATAAAACGGCGCCGGAGCAGTTATCATGAACCGGAGCAGGATCGCCCGTGTAAATACAAATATTAAATGTCGTCGTCGTTGGCAACACGCTTCCATAGGAATAAACCCGGATGTAATAAGTGTGTCCCGGTGTTAACCCCGAAGAATAGATTGATTCGGTTTCACCATTGCCGGAATATTCAGAACAATCGAGAATGGAACCACCGCATGAATCCAATAAAAAAATAATCGCGTCGAACATTGCGGAGCCGGTTACTTTAACATAAGGATTGGCTGAGACTGCAACGAATTTAAACCATACGTCATTAGCACCCGGACTCAGATATCCGTTGCAACTGTCGGGCGGAATTGATTGTGTTGCACCGGCTACATCTCCAACAGATGTAAGACAGGTGTTGTTCTCGGTTAGCAAAGTGGCATTTATACATTCATCATTCGCCGGAACCAAATGAGTACTGTTGGAAAACAGATGTCGTTCGTTTGACAATTTGAATTTTGAAGATACAATCTGCTCAAGATGTTTTTCATAGGTCTTCAGTTGTTCAACAGGCATGTTCGTTTGGCCTTCCGGTAACGGATGAGTTTCCACATATTTTTTCAACGGCATGACCTTTTGAAGATCATTTGTGTTCCGGATTTTGTCCTGTGCGTGAACTGACAAACAAAGAACACTGATTGCTGATGCAAGCAATACACTTTTAACGGATAAACTTTTATTCATGAAAATTAGTTCGGAGAACCGGTTTTGGTTTATGATTTAAAAAAAGAATGATGATTTTTCAAAAATAAATTATTTTCATTCGCCTCAATGATTGCTTTACAAAAGCTTATCAATAGAAGCACGTTGATAAAAGGGTAAAAAAAATCAGGCTCTCCTCATCGGAAAGCCTGATTATGAGAATGTGTTGAAAAATTATCGGTTCAAAATAATTTTCTGAGTAAACAGTCCACTTTCGCTTTCAACCTTCACAAAATAAATTCCATTCGCTAAATGTGAAATATCAAGTTTAGCATTTGAAGAATGCTGAATAATTTCTTCCTTTAAAATATTTCCTACAAGATCGGATAGACGGATCGTTGATTTTTCTATGGAAGTTCCTAAATCAATTGTTAAAATTCCGGAAGAAGGATTCGGATAAACAGATATCAATCCGGATTGGTTTGAAATAGTATTCGTACCAAGAGCCAGGTCCGTTACACAAATTGCAAAATTGGCGGTATCAACTGAGCTATCAATTGTATATACCCTCACATAATAAGTGGAACCGGGAGTGAGCGCCGTCAACGTCATCGTTTCATTTCCACTGAAAGAATTTGTATTCCCGCAACCAATCGATGTTCCTCCACAGGCATTAAAAGCTTCAATCACTTTATTGTATGAACTCGGACTCGTTAAATCAATTCTTGCAGAAGCAGATAACGCGGTGAAACTATACCACACATCATCGTCAGAATTTCCGACACAACCGGGAATACCTGAATATGTAGCGCCCATCATTGTTCCTGTATCGGGAGTACATGAACCGGAAACAACCATGCTGATAGCATTCGCACAATTATCGTTCGCAGGAGGTGGCGATGCATTGTAAACACAAATAGTAAATGTAGTCGTGGAAGGTATTCCCGATCCATAACCGTACACCCTGATATAATACGTGTTTCCGATTGTCAACCCGGATGAAGAAACTGTTTCTATCTGACCGCCTACTGTCTCATCGGAACATCCTAATTTTGAACCGCCGCAGGAATCAAACAAAAAAACAACCGCATCAAAATTTATTGATCCCAGAACACTAATAATAGGGTTGGTTGTTGTCGCTACAAACTTATACCAGACATCATCAGCAGCGGCACTCCTGTATATGTTGCATGAATCAGGAGCAAATGACTGGGTCGCTCCCGTTACATCACCTGCTGTTGAAGTACAGGTGACACCTTCTGTAAGCAGGATCGCATTTGCGCAATCATCATTTGCCGGCACGAGGTTGATGATGTTATGAGATGAATTTCGTTCAGGGGAAAATGTACGATGGGAAGATTCAATTTCCGCAAGTTCGCTTTCGTAACTCTTCAATTGTTCAACGGCCCAATTTGTTTGTCCTTTTTCCAATGGATGAGATTCTACAAATTTTTTCAACTGTAGAATTTTTTCAAGATCCGTACTTGAATGAATTCTGTTTTGTGCCTGTGATGAAAAAGCAAAGAAGATCATCACCACTATCAATGCTGCATTGGTTCGTAAATTTTTTTTCATGTTATTCGATTTTAGGTTAATTGTTATTTTTACTTATACTATTTTTTCACCTGAAGGTGGATTACTGGATTTCGCTTTCAACACATCTCTTAGATTCGGACGCAGCCGGCTTTTGTAAACGGCATGAGCATGCTCCTTAATTTTTCCCTTACGGAGTTTTACCTGCTCTTCAAGTGGCAATTCAAAAATAGATTTACAAGCAGGTGTACAGCAACCTTTCATCTTTTCAGCACACGCTTCGCATTCAATAAAAAGTAAATGGCAGTCATCATTCGCGCAATTCACATGTCGGTCGCAGGGCGATCCGCACTGATGACAGGAACTGATCACGTCTTCTGTAATCCGTTCTCCCATCCGTTCATCAAACACAAAATTCTTCCCGATAAACTGTGATTCGAGTCCCTCCGCTTTTACCTGCCGTGCGTAATGAATGATTCCTCCGTTCAACTGGTTTACATCCCCGAACCCTTCATGTCTGAAATAAGCACTTGCTTTCTCGCAACGGATTCCACCGGTGCAATACAGTACTATCTTTTTGTCTTTCTGATCTTTCAGTTGATTGATCACCATCGGTAATTCCTGCCTGAAGGTATCGGCATCCGGGAGAATAGCTCCTTTAAAATGTCCGACTTCGCTTTCATAATGATTGCGCATGTCGACGACAATCGTGTCGGGAAGTTTCATGGCTTCGTTAAATTCTTTCGCTGAAAGATGTTTGCCGACATTGGTCACGTCAAAAGCATCGTCATTCAATCCATCGCCAACAATTTTATTCCGGGTTCTCACGATCAGCTTATAAAAAGATTTGCCGTCGTCTTCAACGGCAATTTTCAAATCAACATCCTTGAATTCATTAAACAAGTTCAATTGTAGGATAAACTTTTCCCAGTTGAAATCGGGAATCGAAATCTGCGCATTGATTCCTTCATGTGCAACGTAAATACGACCGAACACATTTAATTCATCCAATGTTTTGTAAAGATCATCACGGATGGCATTTACATCATCCAGAATAACGTACCGGTAAAAAGAAAGCGTCACGCGACGGAAATCTTCTTCCTGCAATTTCTTCTTCAGAATTTTCTTGTCGTATATGTTGTGTAATTCCATCGGAACAATCAAACTGTTAATTCTCTTTCTTCCGGCTCCGGTACCAGGCAAATGCACCAACAGCGCCAATCACATAAGGGACAGAGAGTAAATAAAGAATGCCTCCGTTCAGACTTCTGCCTGCTGATTGTTTATGAGTTGATTCCATGTCTGTTTCAGCAACACGTTTACACATGGCGCATTGAGAGTACGAAGTGTTAACGGCGGATAAGAAAAGTATAGCGAGGGTGAGAGAATGTTTCTTCATTTAATTAACGGATCAATTTTTTCATTATTCCTTTTCCTTATTCATTCTTAAAACTTGTAGTACGGCGAAATCATCAGGTAAACAATAACACCAGTGATCGTAACATACAACCAAATCGGAAACGACCATCGTGTAATCTTTCTATGCAGTTGTACCTGGTTGGTCAAACCTCTGTACAAAGATATTAAAACCAACGGTAATACAATAGCTGCCAGCAGAATGTGGCTGATTAGAATGAAAAGATAAACCGGTCGTATCGGATTGTTGATCGGAAATCGTGTTTCAATTCCAAAAGAATGAAACGTAACATACGACAATAGAAAAAGGGTCGACAGTAAGACTGCCGTTATGTTCAGGCGCCTGTGAATGTAAACTTTTTTTCTGCGGATAAAATAATAAGAGAACAGCAGGAGAATGGACGTAGCGCCATTCAGCAAAGCATTCAGCACCGGAAGAAATTTCACAAACGGCGGAATGGTTTCAGCTTTTGGTAACTGTGAAAGAAAAAGCACGAGCAAAAAAACGACTGCTGATAAAAAATAAATCAGGCGGAGGTAGAATTTTTCTTTGGGTTGTGGTTCCATGTGATTTGAGAAACAAGAATCAAGATCAAAGAGTCAAGACAAGGACAATAACGTTCAACTATTCTTACGCTTGCTGTCTCTTTCTTTGTATTCATGCATGAGCAGTTTGATCTCATCGATCAGCGTATCCACTTCTGCAGGTTCGAGGCCATCGTAAATTCCACGGATGTGTTTTTCTTTATCAATCAAAATCAAATCCTGTGTATGAAAAAAATCGTTGGCTGTTTTTCCCTGCGCGGCCGGAACTAAGTAACCGTTTCTCGCGATCGTATAAATCGAATCTTTGTTACCCGTTAAAAACCACCATTGCTTGTTGTCGGCTCCGTGCTTGATTGCATATTCATTTAAAGCAGCTACGGAATCCTGTTCCGGATTTACTGTATGCGAAAGAATTCTGATCTCATCATTTCCCCTATATGCATCCTGCACACGCCTGAGTTCATCGGTCATCTTCGGACAAATCGAAGGACATGTCACAAAGAAAAAATTCGCAACATAAATTTTTCCTGAGAGATCTTTGTCGGTAATTGTTTTTCCTTCCTGGTTCATAAAACTAAACGATGGAACAGAGTGATAAATCGTATCACCTTTTTCAGTAACATGATCTACTACATAAAAAGGCAGAGGTCTGAAATGATTCTTGCCTGTGCTGAGTAACAGCCAAAATAAACCAGGAAAAAAGAGGATCCCCAGTACTGCGAGAATCCTCTTTGAAGATTTTTTATTCATTTGTGTTTAGTAGATGACTAATCCCAACGCGATGCCTTCGTAAATAAGAATGAAGATGAGGTAAATGATGAGTACAAATGGGAGAAGGATACTCCATTGCATTGGTACTTTTTCAAATTTCATGTGCATGAAATAACCAACAATGTAATACGCCTTCACAATGGTAAGAGCAACGAATGTATAGAGCAGAATCGTTTTCGGAATGGAAGTAAAAGAAATGCTTACTTCAAAAATAGTCACACCAAGCAATATCCAGAATACTTTCCAGATTACTTTCGTGTTGAGGCCTACATGTGCTTTCTCTACACCTTCGTGCGACACATGTTCGTGATGGATGTCGGGGGAAACAAAATCTTCTGACATGTTATATAGTTGTTGGTTTTTAGTTCTTAGTCGGGGTCTTGATTCTTGACCCTAATATCTTGTTCTATTATTAAACCAGGTAGAAGAAGGTGAACACGAATACCCACACCAAATCTACAAAGTGCCAGTATAGTCCTACCTTTTCAACCAGTTCATAATCTTTCTTTCGTTCGAGAGCGCCCCGTGAGACGACAATGAATACAATCAGGTTAATCATGACTCCGCTGAATACGTGGAAGCCGTGAAAACCGGTAATAAAGAAGAAGAAGTTACCGAACAACGGAGTTCCTCCGTATTCATTACGTTTCAGATTCGCGCCCTGGAAAAACTCTCCTGACTTCATCCAGTTTTCCGCTTCTTCACCTTTGATAACATGTCCGTCATGAAACTTCAATACGCCTTCCTGTCCTTCAACAGTATGAGCCATTCTTCCATCGGGAGCAAAATAAGCTCCTTCAGTTTTACCTTCCAAAGCGGAACCATTGATGAAGTGATACCACTCCCATGCCTGCGAGCCAAGGAACATCAAACCACCGATGATCGTCAAGCCCAGCCACAACTGAACACTTTTCTTTTTCATGCTATGACCTGCATCTACTGCTAATACCATGGTTACAGAGCTCATGATGAGGATGAATGTCATCAACCCGACATAAGCCAGCGGAACATTTCCATGAATAAACGGAAAGTGTGTGAACACATCACCCGGCTTCGGCCAAATATCGGTAAAACGGTGACGCAATGTACCATAAGCAACCAGCAAACTGGAAAATGTGAATGCATCCGAAACCAGGAAAATCCACATGTACAGTTTTCCCCACCGGACGTTGAATGGTGATTTACCTCCGTCCCAAACGGATTTTTTTGCTGTTGCTACTGCTGCTTCAGTTGCCATATTTCAGTTGATGTATTAAATGGGTTGATAATATTCGGCAATAATAAATAATTTCAGAATACTTTCCGCGTATACGTTTTACTTTTATTCACCTGATATAAAGCAAAAAGAAAAACAGGTACACCCACAATCCATCCAGGAAATGCCAGTAGATCGCACATATTCTTACTCCGTTATAATTTGATGCTGAATATTTTCCAATGAACGCGCGCGAAAGTACAACAAATAATGCAATCATTCCTCCGATCAGGTGAGCCACGTGTAGTCCTGTTATCACATATAAAAACGAGCCCGCCACGTTGCCCATCAACGCAATGTCGGTGGCGGTTTCCCTTGCTGCAGGGATATACTGGTAAGCACCTTTGATGTCCTTGATCTGCCCGGTGAAAACAATTCCCTGTGACGTTAATTGAGACCATGCCAGGTACTGGAACACAACAAATCCGATTCCTAGAATCGTTGTGAGTGTCAGTGCAATCTTCAGATTTTTCTTATTATCTTTTTTGATTGAGTTAACGGACCATTGCATGGTAACACTGCTTAATAAAATAAAAATGGTGCTCACTTTAAAAAGATCGGGCATCGCAAACTGAACCCATTTTCCTTCGCCTTGTCGCACGATGTAGGCGCTTGTGAGTCCCGCGAAGAGCATGCAGATGCTCACAATGCCAAGCCACATCAATCCCTTAGATGCTTTTATTTTTATTAATTGTTCCGGAGTTTCCAGCAGTTGAGCTTCCATTTTAAAAGATTTTATCTAACATAATTACAATCTGAACAACGGGCAAATAAAAAAAGGATCCGAACATGAGGCGTTGGGCGGTTTTAATGCTGCAACTTTGAAAGAGCCGGTATGACTGATACGTAAAAACTAAACCACAGGCGGCAATGAGGAACATACTCACAATACCTACCAGTTTGAATTGAAATAAAAGCAACGCCATCGGAACGAGGAACGATGTATAAACCATCGTGAGGAAAGCGGTACTTTTCGTTCTTCCTCCTTTTGTGGGGAGCATTTTGAATCCTGCTTTTTTGTAATCGTCATCGAGGTTCCAGGCAATTGCCCAGAAGTGAGGAAACTGCCAGATGAATTGGATTACATACAACATCACCGCTTCAAAACCGATTTCATTTTTTGCCGCGATCCAGCCAAGCATTGGAGGAAATGCTCCGGGTATGGCTCCAATTAATACCGAGAAAGAAGTGTATCTTTTTGATGGTGTGTAGGCAAGAGTATAAAGCAATAACGAGAGTAAACTTAACATTCCGCACAATGGATTCATGAGTAACCAAAGCATCGATACACCAATCAATCCCATCAGGGAAGCGGCGATTGAAGCTTCCATCACGCTCATTCTTCCTTCTGGCAACGGACGAGTTGCCGTTCGTTTCATCAGCTTATCGAGATCTTTTTCGATGATCTGGTTGAATGCATTGGAAGATCCTGTAACGAGAAAACCACCGATGACAAGCAGAATTAATTTCGACCATTCAAAATTGCCCCGTGTTGCGATTACAAATCCCATGGCAGCGGAAAACACAACGAGGCCTGACAAGCGCATCTTGGTTAGCTGCTGGTAATCCTGAATTTTCGCGGCAAGTGAAAATTGCTTTTCGATGGCGACTGATTTTTGTACGAACACGAATGAAATGATTGGGAATTATCGGGCTGCAAGTTTACCAATTAATCCTTACTTTTTCAAAAGAAAAATTCACGTTTGATTGTCACAAAGATTTATGCGTGAACTCCTGATTTTCAATTGAAAAGATACTTGAAATCATGAAAAAGAATCGTCAAATAAAATACCGGCCTAACGCACACTTCGACTTCGCTCAGTTTGACATCGCGCGCAAGGTCATACTGAGCGAAGTCGAAGTGTGAAGCAAAGCCTTAATCAGACACGATAGCAGATGGATGAAATCAATTTTAAGAGATCATAGAATGAACGCCGATGCTTTGATCTTTAGTTTCTTCTTCACGATGGAATACATGACGAGGTTGAGGGCAGCGAGCGAAATAGCGGAAGCGATGGCAGCACCATTCATTCCCAATGAAGGTACCAGCATAAAATTGAGCGCCACATCCAGAAGGCCGGCGAAAACATACACGAGCAAAAATATTTTCTGATTGCCTGTCATTGTCATCACAGCAGCTACCATTCCGGTCCACGCATTCACTAATTGTCCGGCTGTAAGAATAATAAGCGGAAGATAAGAAGCAACGAACGCTGTTCCGAAGATTTGCAAAATAAATCTTCCGAAGACAATTATGACCAACGCGATCGGCAACGTGATGATGAAAATTATTCGTGATGTCTTGCTGACCATCGCCTCCAATTTTTCAAACTGGCGGCTTTCATACAATTCACTGATTCGCGGAGCGAATACGTAATCAACCACTGTTAGGCCGAACGGAACGAACGCTGAAATCATAGCAGCAACTGCATAAATACCGGCATGTGTATTACCATAATAATAACTGATGAACAATACATCTATGCGTTTCAGTACAAGTGTAATCACGCTGATGATAAAAATAGTAAACGAAACGGAAAGCCAGAGTTTCCTGTTATACTCCGGTTGAACTGCATGTGTCTGTCTTCGTGTTTCACTTCGCAATCTCACGGCAATTAAAATACAGACACCGACAGCGCAGCACAAATAAATAAAGACCGCTGCATCCACCTTTAATTGCTCATCGTGCAATTGATAATAGATGAAGCAGGCAACGCTGACGAGCACAGGCAGCAACACATAGAAAGGAAGTAACGATGCTTTGATTTTGTGTAACGCCCGAAGCACGGAACTGTAGTAATTAATAAAGGCAAGTAGCGGCAACAGGAACACGGCCCAAAAAAAAGCTTCTGAAAAATTGATGCTGAACCTGGCGGCGCTGGCATTGTACAACAGGAACAACAGGATGCTGATGGAAGAAATAACAGACAACACTAAAATGATCCGTTTGGTAAACCGGAGAAATCCTTTCAACATTCCCCATTCCTGTTTGGCGGCAAGCGAAGGATAAAACCGAAGTACCGATGTATCGAAACCAATCATGCTGAAGACGACGAGGAAATTCAGCCATGTAAAAATTACGGTGTAGTTCCCGTATCCTTTGGCGCCCATCAAACGGGCCAGCAAGGCCTGGTTAATAAATATCAATCCCAGTCCGAAGAGGCGGATGAAAAAAGTTTGCGACGTAATTTTAAAAGATTTGCTCCCTTTGATTTCTTCAATCAATGAACCAACATATTTTCTGATCATAGTTCGAAAAAAAATGTCAACTAAATAAGTATCACCCGCCTTTAATTATTGGTGAGGCGAATGTAGAAAATTAGTTGGGTGTTGGCGGCAGTGGTAAGGAGTTTTTATTGGTTTAACTATTAGTCATCTTGGAAATTCAAAGATTTTTTGTTTCTCGCAGAGGTCGCCGGGGAGCAGAGATTGCAGAGAAAAAACAACGTAGCATGTTCTCTTTCAAATTACCCTCTGCGTTCTCCGCTTCTCTGCGATTTCTTTGCGTGAAATTTTCTTTTAGCGAGTTATTTCGAAAGCGCTCTGCACTTAAATGAAAAACCTTCGCCAAATAACCACTTGCATGCATCAGATAATTTTTTAATTTTGGTCAACGTAAAAATTTCAAGTCATGAAAAAAAATCTTACTCACAAAATCCGGCTTCAGTTTTTTGTTTTGTTTTTTATTTTCTCCGGTGTTAACTTGAAGAGTGTGGAGGGGCAGATGGTGTATATGCCGGATGCAGGACTAAGATTGTATTTGAGTTATTGGGGATGTGGCTCTTGCATTACCGGCGATTCCATCAATTCATCCTGTCCGTCGGTTATTAGTACTCATCGTCTTATCTTAAATCGAGATTACCAAAACAATCCAACTATTAACGACCTTCAAGGCATTCAAGTATTCGCTAACCTTGACACATTAACGGTTCGCAACCAACCACTATCAAATATTCCACCGTTACCAAACTCATTGATATACCTGGATTGTAGTGGAAATTCATTAACTAATTTGCCAGCTCTTCCAACTTCATTAATTTATTTTGATTGCTCACAAAACATTTTCACTACTCTTCCATTCCTCCGGAATGACAATAGAATTATTTTCAGAAAAATTAATCGGATCATTATTTGAATACTCCAGAACTCCTTTTATATTTGTATAAAATTTTTCTATCATGATCAACTATTGAATTATTCGAAGCATTGAAAACACGTTTTGGAGAAAAGGAAGCCAAAACAATTGTCAGAGAAAATTGAGAAATTAGAATCTGGAATTGCAACCATTGTGGAAAAAGAGTTTGACAGACGAAAAGACATTCTTGCTACGAGGGAAGACATCGGAAGCCTGAAGGGTTCCCTCGAAGCAACCTTTGCCCAATCGGAAGCACGTCTCACAATGCGTATGTTCTATTTCTGGATCGGACAAGTGGCAGTCATTTCAGGAATCCTGATGTATTTTTTAAAGTCATCGGGCCACTGATTTTCATTATCACTCCGAGGGATCATCCATTGAATCTTATTGTGTTCATTATTGTGCGAAAGATTTAGAAAGTGTTTAAAATTCATTTCAAATATTTTCTATTGCACATGCTTCGACTTCGCTCAGCATGACCCCGCGCACGATGTCACCCTGAGCGAAGTCGAAGGGTGCGTGG
>JAYVZS010000098.1:0-10719 GCA_043783155.1 Bacteroidota bacterium
TCATATGGTAGTCGCCTGTTACAGCAATCACCTTCACGGCTCCGTTTTGAATGGTTGCATTAACGGAAATTATTTTTTTATCATCATCGAAAGACGTAATGAATAAGGCATTGCCGAGGGTATCACCGTTGAATTGAAGTTTATCAACGTTCAGATTGGAAACGAGTTTGATCTTTTGGTACACATCAGAAACTGTGGCTTTTCCATTGAGCATTCCACCCACTGTAACATCAGATGATTTCAACAATGAATTCAAATGCTGAAGATTAAAATTGCTGAAGTCTACAAAAAGTAAATCCTTCTCATTTTTAGATACCGTTCCCCCGACGTTAATCTGTTCGTCTCCTTTGACGAAATTAAAACCCGTTACGTTGATGGCACTTGAATCAAATACTACTTTGTTACCCGAAGCCAACATCCATTTATCGTGTTGAAGATAGACGGTCGATTCATCAAAGCGCAAGTCGAATTTCTTTGCCGAAGCGAAACTCAGTTCACCTTTCAGGTTCGCCCTGTCTGATGATATGGTGGAATCGGCCATCTGAAGCTGAAACAAAACATGGTTATTATTTGCCTCCGCCGTCAATTGGGAATGTGATATAAAGGATGAATCGGAATAGTACAACTGATCCGTGCTTAGCTTTAATTTCATTTTTTCATGATCGGCTGTGTTCGTCAGTGAAGTATTTACAAATCTGAAATTCTTATACCTGATTAAAGGAGACTCAACATTCAATGAAATATTATCAGTGATGCTGTTGAATTTTCCCCTGATGATTGTATTTGGTTCCACCCACCAGGAAGGAAAAAAGTTTTCCGTGAGCACCGACATGTTTTTAAGCCGGATGTTAAAAGTAAAATCCTGGTTACTGACAGTTGATTTCATTGGGAGAACCACGGCAGGAAGGTAACGCGGGAGTACCTGTTTAAAGGCATCTCCCAATGTAGCCAATTCAAATCGTCCGGAAAAAGATGCATCCACGTTATCAGAAACGATGGTCACCGCACGGTTGGAATTTTCTTTCCGGGAATCAATTCCGAGATGATTGATATGATACATTACTTTATCAAAGCGGAAATCCGTACTGTCAATCTCAATGCTTCCTTCGAGGTTATCAAATTTATTTCCGCTGAAGTGTGAGACAATTTTTGTTTTCAATTCTTCTTCTCCGCGATACTTGAAAAGATTTAATGTATCGAGATGCGCTTTACCGATGTCGGCAGTAAAATTAAAATCAGGAACAGCGCCGCTGAAATTTACCATACCGGCAAAATCAAGGTCGATGTTCGGTTCGTGAATATTGAGAGAGCCGCTGAAAAGTTTTTTCGATACCTCTCCGTTCATCTTCATTCCCCGGTAGGTGTAGTTCCTGAATTCAAGCGCTTCAATGGTTCCGATCAGCTTTGCATCAATGTTATCCAGCTTCAAACCACTGCCATTCACATCGGCACTCATGGTAAGCAGTCCGACATCCTCTGCGGAAATTACTTTTCCAAGATTAAAATGATTCGTTGACAGATGGCCGCTGTAAACAGTTGTCTTTTTCTGACGATCTACTTTCACATTCATATCGGAAGACAGAAAGCCGATATCAGTCGTCACATTTCCAAACGCAACGAAGTCGCTTAAGAAGCCGGTGAACTTCCCTTTGAAATCAACCTTGCCAAGTGCAAAAAGATTCTCAGGAATCTCAACATGCGCGTGTTCGCTAAACGGCGGCAACGGAATACTTTCAACATCTTTCTTATTCGCCTGCACATCGGTGGCCAGTATATCCATGTATGTTTCTTCAATGACGGGAAGTCCGGTCATGGCAATGTTTCCTTTGAAAAAAGATTTTTCACCAAACTCTATCGTTACATTTTTTCCTTTGAACCTGCTTACCGTTCCTTTGAAGAGACCATCGAGTTTCACTGTGTTATCCATTCCTTTCAGATCGGTCACAAAAAAAGCGATGTCGCCAAACGATACAGAAGAATTCTTAAAATCAGAATTAAAGTTAACAGCATTTTCAAAATCATCAAATGCCGACATGCTGTCGTACCGAAATGTAAGGTCAGTATGCAGATCCGTTTGCGGCGTGCGGATGATTAATTGTTTCAGCCGCATCTCATGGGGAGCAATTTTAGCATCGGAAGAAAGTTCATCCAGCTGAAAACCACTTCTGTCTTTGAACCGAAGTTTGCTGATGTTAACAAAAATTGAATCGTTGACAAATGAAATGTCTTTCAGATCACCATAAATGCCGCTAACATCGAGGTGTCCGAAATCGACACCATCTGGATTCACTATTTTATCTTCCTTGAAATGTCGGAACGTAACATCTTCGAGTCGTATGTCATTCAATTTTATTTTCCAAGGCGACGAAGATTTGCTGGTATCAGCCGATGCGAAATAATCTGTCAGAAATTTAATGTTATCATGTTCTTCTCCATGATAACGCATGAGGTAAAACTTAGCGCCTTTCAATTTAACTTGGCTTAACTCCAGTTTGTGCCTGGAAGTGCTGAGATCTTTGATGTTGATCAGCAATTCATCAGCATAAAACAGGGTGTTGTGATGTTTGTCTTCGATATACAGATCCCTTAACGAAACGCGTTCGACAAACTGAATGCTGACTCTGCCAATGGTGACTTTCGTTTTCAGCTGATCAGATAAATAGGACGCGGCACGTTGTGCAAGCCACGTCTGAACCGATTCTGCCTGGAGAAGAATAAACGTAGTGCCGATCAGCAATAATAAAATTGCTAACACCCAAAGAAAAATACGAGCAACCTTCCTTACCACAACATCCTAAAATTAAGTTTATTTAGTTTTTGTATTCTCTCGTTCAATGAATCCGAAAAATAGTTACCGAATGATTACCATTTACTACTTTTGAAACGAAAATTTACAGGCAATTGTTAACAAGTATCATACCGTGAGCGACCAACCGATTTACATTCTGGGCATTGAATCATCGTGTGATGAAACATCAGCGGCGGTGTCGTGCGATACTCATGTTTTATCCAACATCATTGCTTCGCAGACGCTGATTCATCGCTACTATGGCGGCGTTGTTCCGGAACTTGCTTCACGCGCGCATCAGCAGAAAATAATTCCCGTTGTCGAGGAAGCTCTTCGCACTGCGAAGGTAACCAAAAATGACCTTGATGCTATCGCATTTACACGCGGTCCCGGGTTGATGGGTGCATTGCTTGTCGGAGTTTCATTTGCAAAAGCATTTGCACTTGCATTGGATGTTCCATTGATTGAAGTGAATCACATGCAGGGACATGTGCTGGCACATTTTATCATAGAGAGTCATGGTACAAGAGTCAAGAACCAAGATTCCGGATCTCCGATTCACCCTCTCCCTGATCCATCCATTCAAACCCCTCGCTTTCCATTTATTTGTCTCACAGTGTCTGGGGGCCATACACAAATTCTCCTCGTAAAAAATCATCTCGAGATGGAAATCATCGGTGAAACGCTGGATGATGCGGCCGGTGAAGCATTTGATAAAGCGGCAAAAATTCTTGGTCTCGATTATCCGGGCGGACCCTTGGTTGACGAATACGCAAAACGGGGAAATCATTCCGCATATAAATTCCCTCATCCTCAGATTGAAAAATATAATTTCAGTTTCAGCGGACTAAAGACAGCTTTTCTTTATTTCATACGGGATCATGTAAAAGATGATCCGCAGTTTATTGAAAAAAATCTTGCAGACATTTGTGCGTCTATTCAATTTACGATCGTGGAAATCCTGATCCGGAAATTAATCAGAGTTTCGGAGGATACGGGAATCACTGAAATTGCTATCGCCGGCGGAGTAAGCGCCAATTCGGGATTACGGAAAGCACTTGAAAACGCAGCATCACAATATGGATGGAAAGTTTTCATTCCGAAATTTGAGTATTGCACCGACAATGCAGCCATGATTGCCATCACCGGTTTTTTCAAGTATCAGAAAAAAGATTTTGCTGACCAGAGTGTTACTCCGCTTGCGCGATTGAGATTTTGAATTTCAGAGTAAAATTTGTTAGCTTATTGAGTTCGTAAAATGACAGAATACTGATAAAGTCAACGGAATATTTTCTTTTATTTGTCAGATTACAAAACTCCATTTACAGATTCCTTTGTGAAAAAAAAATACCTGTTATTATTTCCTGCTTTGATTGTAATTGTAGTTGCAGGTTCCATGCAAAAAGTTCAGCATTCTGCTGTTAAACCGCTTGCAGAAGATTCTGCCATTCATTATCCGCAGGAAAAGCATTTGAAGAATGTTCGCCAGGTCTCCTTTGGCGGCGATAATGCAGAAGCGTATTTCAGTTTCGACGATACACGGTTTGTTTTTCAGGCAACAAATAAAAAATGGAATACAGAGTGTGATCAGATTTATTATTCAAATGTTGATGTTTTTAATCCAATCATTTTAAGTACCGGCAATGGCCGATCAACGTGCTCCTTTTTTTTACCGGGAGATACTACAATCCTGTATGCCTCCACGCATCTTGGGTCTATTGAATGTCCGATGAAACCTGCTCCACGAGCCGATCATAAATATATATGGCCAATCTATAAAAGCTTCGACATTTTTGTTGCTGACATGAGAGGTCACATCATTAAACAACTGACCAATTCTCCTGGTTATGATGCGGAAGCGACCGTAAGTCCAATGGGAGATAAAATTGTTTTTACATCTGTTCGCAATGGTGACATTGATCTTTATACGATGAACATCGACGGCAGCGATGTAAAGCAGGTGACGCATGAACTTGGCTACGATGGAGGGGCATTTTTTTCAGCAGATGGAAAAAAACTTCTCTTCCGTGCATCTCGTCCGAAGACAGAAGAAGAAATTAGAACATACAAAGATTTACTGAAGCAGGGTTTGGTGATGCCAACCGACATGGAACTTTTTACCTGTAATGTCGATGGTTCTGACATGAAACAAATCACGCATCTCGGAGGAGCCAACTGGGCTCCTTATTATTCTCCCGACGGAAAGAAAGTTATTTTCTCCAGTAATCACGTCAGCAAGGGTTACCATTTTAATTTGTGGATGTGTAATCTTGACGGAACAGGTGCCGAGCAAATTACATACGACAATGTGTTCGATGCTTTTCCTGTTTTTTCGAGGGACGGAAAAAAATTAATCTGGTCTTCGAACCGGAATAACGGCGGCACCCACGACACCAATTTATTTATTGCTGACTGGCAGAATTAATGTGATCATTTTATCGCGAAGACGCCATTTGACTTGTTGTGTTTCTGAATCCTGCATTTATTATTGATTCAAAAATTTCAATGCTCGTTGTGCCCGATTCATTATTGATGCTTGGTTTTCTAAGCTTAAGGAACACCTGAATTCAATCACGTAAAAAGTAATTTCTCAGACGAAACCATTATCTTTACGTTCCATTATTAACAGTGATCTATCATGCATGAAGAATTTTTAAACGAACTGAAGTCGACATCGAACGAATTACTTCAACGTGTTAACGCACTTTCAGAAGCCCAGTTGAAATATAAAGTTAACCCGAATGTCTGGAGCATTCATGAATGTTATGAACACATTGTGATTACTGAGATTGCAGTGTATAGAATTTTAATGCAAACGTCTTCGGCTGATGCCACTTCATCTGTAACAGAAAAAATCGGGCGGGAGCGGATGGAAAAAATTCTTCTTGACCGTTCGAGAAAAGCGGAAGCGCCTGACGATGTGAAACCAATCGGCAGATTCAGCAGTCTCGATGATCTTACACAAAAATTTACCGGCAACAGGGAGCGAATCATCAACGGTTTAAAAGAGAATACAATTGTATTCGACAGTAAAATTATTATGCATCCGGTGCTGGGTGAGATGACAAAAAAAGACTGGCTGCATTTTATGATTCATCATTGCCAACGTCATTGCAAACAGATTGAAGAGATCAGAGCACTCGTTCAGACGCAGATGATTTGACAACCTCATTGACCGCCTCCCCGGCCATTCATCCTTTAGGACGAGGCGAGATGGTAAATGGACTTGTTAAAGTCTGTTAATTTAGATGGCTTGGAAATCCATTCACATTCGTTCAGCGTATCTTTGAAAAAAATGAAATGAAAAACCGTTCTCTTGCTTTTGCCTGTTGCCTGCTCATTTCTGTTTCCTTTAGTTCATGCGCTCAACAAAAAAAAGAAAATACAAACAAACCATTACAAAAATATATGTCAGCAGCAAACCTTGATACGGCAACATTCGGCGCAGGATGTTTTTGGTGTGTAGAAGCGCAGTTTCAGTTATTGGATGGAGTGATTTCTGTGAGTTCTGGTTTTTCGGGAGGCACTGTAAAAAATCCAAGCTATAAAGAAGTATGCACGGGCTCAACCGGTCATGCCGAAGTATGCCAGATCGTTTACGATACAACGAAACTTTCTTATGCGGATATGCTCCAGGCATTCTGGATGTCGCACGATCCGACACAGTTGAATCAACAAGGCAATGACATGGGAACACAGTATCGCTCCGCTATTTTTTATCACAACGAAGAGCAGCACAAACTCGCAGATGAACTAAAGAAGAAACTAAATGCTTCCGGTTCTTATGACAAACCAGTGGTGACTGAAATTTCTCCTTTTACTGTTTTTTATAAAGCGGAAGATTATCACCAGAATTATTTTAATGAAAACGGTGATGCTCCTTATTGCCGTTTTGTGGTGCAGCCGAAAGTGGAAAAGTTCACAAAAGTGTTTAAGGATAAACTGAAAAAGAAAAACTAAGATATTTTTCAACACGAAGACATGAAGATTCCTTTGTGCTTTTGTAGTACTACTCTTTTACTCCGGAATTTTGTACACCATAGAATTGATGTTGACACCCGCGCCTACAGATACAAGCACAATCGTACTTCCTTTTTTCAATACGTAATTTTCGAGTTTGCCTTTGATTAACAAATCGTACAATGTAGGAAGTGTAGCTACAGAACTATTGCCGAGCCAGGAAATTGTAAGCGGCATAATATTTTCAGGCAACTTTTTAATTCCGTATTCTTCGAGCAGGCGTTTTAGAATAGAATCTACCATTTTTGTATTCGCCTGGTGAATCAGGATTTTGTCGATGTCACCGATCGATGCTCCGGCTCTTTCAATACTTTCTTTCACAACCTGCGGAACCTCTTTCAATGCATGTTCATACAACAAACGTCCCTGCATTTTTAAAAAAAGATGGTTCTCCGGATAATCAGGATTATTGGATGCTCCCATTCGAAGTACATACGCATGTTCAGTCGCGTATGTATGGGCACAATGCGAAAGAATACCAACAGGAGTTTTGCTTTCACGTGCTTCAACAATCACAGCACCTGCACCATCGGCGTAAATCATTCCATCGCGGTCGTGTGGATCAGCGATGCGGGAAAGTGTCTCCGCTCCGATCACCAATATCCGTGTCGCGGCACCTGAACGAATATAAAAGTCGGCTTGTATCATGGCTTGCAACCAGCCGGCGCAGCCAAAAGGAAGATCGTACCCGACAGCATTTGAATTCTTAATTCCAAGGCGCTGCTTTACGCGTGATGCTAATGCAGGAACAAATTCACTTCTCCGGTTATCGGCTTTGATGTCACCGAAGTTGTGGGCGACAATAATGTAATCAAGTGTCTCTCCATCAATGTTTGCAGAATCAAGTGCTTCCTTCGCTGCAAAGTAAGCGATGTCGGAAGCAACAAGATCATCTGTAACATATCGTCGTTCAAAAATACCGGTAATGTCGCTGAACTTACGGATGACTTCTTCGTTCGACTTGGTAAGTTTTTTCCCTTCGGCATCATAAAAAGTACGATTCATAAAATCTTCGTTCTTGATTTTACGAGTCGGAATGTAACTGCCGCTGCCAACGATAACGGAATACTTTATTGGGGTAACTTGTTGATTCATGTTTTTACTTAAAAAGATTCAGCACGAAAAAATCAAAGAATTTTAACTATTTCCGTGTCTGACTATTGAATGCGAACAAAGATATAAAATACAAGCTTTCCATCAAGAATTCTTCTTCCCTGATTTCTCTATTGCCCAAAAACCAAAAGACCTTTTTGATACAAAAGATTTTGATCATCCTTTAAGCGACTCGTGGGTTCCGTACAAACAAGTCAGAATTTTTTACTCCTCATGCTCCCACGCATCGAATAATTCGTTGAGAAAAATATTTTCATCCTTTGTAATCCGGTTATCCGCTTTTACCAGTTTCACCGCGAAGTCGAGAAATTTAATTCGGTCATCATGTGTAGAGTCTTCATAGAAATCATCCATTGCTTTGTGAAAATACAGGATGTAATCATCCGGCGCAATCGTGCTCACTACTTCTGTTTCTTCTTCCATCTGGTAATCAGTAAGTGCATAATCAACGAGAAATTGTTTGATCACGATGTCTTCTTCCGCGCTAAACATTCCGTCGACTGCGGAAAGTATCTGCAACATCTGGTATCCTGCTTCTGCCTTTGTAAGTTTCCGTTCTTCCATTATGAGTGATTTTAATTCAGTTTGAAAAGTAGAAAACTTTTTTTGAATCCAAAACATGTTTCATCAGAAACTATTAAATAACTTAGTCTCCGCTTCTGGCTTAACGTTGAGCCATTTGAACTGTTTCCTACCCAGACTTTGTTCATTTCTTATTCATAATATGGAAGGGAATCTTCCGTTTCTTCCTTAAAAATAAATATCTTTACCACGTAACGATTCAACCTGATCTATGTCGGATATCATTCATCTTTTACCGGATACTGTTGCTAACCAGATTGCGGCCGGCGAGGTCATTCAACGGCCTGCTTCAGCTGTGAAAGAACTGTTGGAAAATGCGGTAGACGCAGGCAGCACAAACATCCAGCTCATCATTAAAGATTCCGGAAAAACGCTGATTCAGATTCTTGACAACGGCTGTGGCATGAGTGAAACAGATGCACGCATGAGTTTTGAGCGTCATGCTACTTCGAAAATCCGAACAGCTGACGATCTCTTTAACATCCGGACGATGGGGTTTCGCGGCGAAGCACTTGCTTCCATTGCTGCCATCGCGCAGGTAGAAATGAAATCGCGCCGGCACGATGACGACATCGGAACCCGTCTCGAAATTGAAGGAGCTGAAGTAAAACTGCAACAAGCGGTTAGTTGTCCGCCCGGAACTTCCTTCTCCATTAAAAATTTATTCTTTAATGTTCCGGCTCGAAGAAATTTCCTGAAGTCGAATACAGTTGAAGCGCGTCATGTCATTGAAGAATTCGAACGTGTTGCGTTGGCTCATCCGGAAATTGCGATGTCGCTTCATCAAAACGGTCTCGAAGTTTTTAAGCTTCCCATATCGAACCTCCGACAGCGCATCGTCAATCTTTTCGGAAGCAATTACAACGAACGCCTGGTTCCTGTAAATGAGGAAACAACATTGCTAAATATAGCTGGCTTTGTCGGCAAACCCGAATTTGCAAGAAAGTCGCGTGGCGAGCAGTTCTTTTTTGTGAACAAAAGATTTATCAAAGACGCCTACCTGCATCACGCCGTTCAAAATGCGTTTGAAGAATTACTTCCGCGTGAGAATTATGCCTCGTATTGGCTGTACATGGACATCAACCCGGCTAAGATTGACATCAACATTCATCCGACTAAAACAGAAATAAAATTTGAAGACGAGCGGTCCATCTACTCAATTGTTCGTTCGGCAGTAAAGCGTTCGCTAGGACAATACAGTGTCGCGCCTTCGCTTAACTTTGAGCAGGAACGGAGTTTCGATCTTCCGCATGCCATGCGCAACGCGCCTGTTCAGCAACCTTCTGTTTCTATCAATCCACAATACAATCCATTCCGTTCTGACACAAAAAAAATAGCTGCTTCCGGTTGGGAAAAATTATATGACGGAATGAAGAATGAACCTGCGGGAACCGAAAGGGTCATCATAGGAAAAGGTCAGACGTTAATTGAACCGGCATGGAGTGAAGAACTGAAATCAGAAACAGACCATTTTGTTTTCCAGTTACATCAGAGATATATTGTGACGCAGATAAAATCGGGATTGATGCTGGTGGATCAGCAATCAGCGCATGAACGGGTGTTGTATGAAAAATACCTTCAGCAGATTAATAGACGTGCAGGGCCCGCGCAACAGGATCTATTTCCCCAGGCCATTGAATTTTCTTCCGGCGATTTTATGCTGATGAAAGAATTACAGGAAGATCTGCGTTCAATTGGTTTCGACCTGCGCGAATTCGGAGTCAATACATTTGTGCTGCATGGTTCACCTCCTGATCTCGAATCAGGACTGGAAAAACAAACACTTGAGTCATTGCTTGAACAATTTAAAAATAACAAAACTCTCAATACGATTGACCATCATGAAAACCTGGCCCGTTCGATGGCGAAAAACATGAGCATCAAATCGGGAAGAACATTGTCGCAGAAGGAAATGAAAACTTTAATTGATGAACTGTTCGCATGTGAAAAACCATATCTCAGTGTCGATGGTAAATCCACCGTTGTGATGATGAACATGGATGAAGTAAAGAAATTGTTTTCAAAATAGTTTCCCGGTTTAGTTCTTAGTTGTTTTGTTGCAACTCCGAACCAAAAACTAAACTAACAACTAATAACTAAAACTCCGAACAACCACAATATGCCCATCGAACAATATCGCCCGTCAGGATTTAAGTTGCTGCCTGAAGTCGTTAAAAATCTTTTGATCATTAACGGGATTTTTTTTCTTGCCACAG
>JAYVZS010000099.1:0-10620 GCA_043783155.1 Bacteroidota bacterium
GAAAAATATTCTTTAAAATCTGGCTCAGCGTTCTCTGCTCTTCAGCGGCCTCTGCGTAAAACAAAAAGATTCTCCCAAAAAAAGACCGGAAGCAGGTACTCTTGCTTCCGGCCCAACCCAAAACATCTTTATGTTACTTACTTAAAACATTTTTTCTCCGATAGACACGTTCCACAATCACCGGAAAAATAATGAGCGTAAGAAGAGTCGCGCTGATCAATCCCCCTACAATTACAATGGCAAGTGGCTTTTGCGTTTCAGAACCAATACCTGTAGAAATGGCGGCAGGCAGCAGGCCGAAGATGGCCATCAAAGCGGTCATCACAACAGGCCGAACACGACTGATCGCTCCCGATTTAATCGCTTCATCAAGCTGCATGTGCTTGTCGAGATTTTGTTTGATCACTGAAATAATGATGACACCGTTTTGAATACAGATACCGAACAAGGCAATGAATCCGATACCTCCTGAAATATTAAAATTTGTTCCTGTAATGATGAGCGCAATGATTCCGCCGGCAAGTGCAAACGGTACATTCAGTAGCACAAGCAACACATCGCTGACCTTCCTGAATAAAATAAGAAGGATGATAAAAATGATCACGAGACTGATGGGAACCACGATCGATAATCTTGTCATCGCCCTGACTTCACTTTCATACTCACCGCTGAATTGAAGTGTATATCCTTTCGGTAATTGAATTTCCATATCCATTCTTTTTTGTGCTTCCGCCACAGTACTTCCCAAATCGCGTCCTCTCACCGCAAACTGAACGGCAGAGAAGCGCCTGTTGTTGTCACGATAAATAAACGCAGGTCCGCTCCTAATCTGAATGTCAGCGATTTCTTTGAGAGGAATTTTTGCTCCGGATGAAGTTGGAATCATCAGGTTGCCAATTTCAGTTTCAGATTTTCTGAACGAATACTGATACCGGACACGGATGTCGAATTTTTTTTCTCCTTCATACAACTGCGACGCAGCTTTCCCGCCGATGGCCAGCTCGATCACGGCATTTGCTTCCCCGGCAGTGATACCATACAGGGCCATTCTTTGCCGGTCTAAATTAATTCTCAATTCCGGTTGACCAAGATTTTTTACAATGCCGACATCTTCCATACCCGGAACTGTTTTTAGCAACTGATCAACTTGTAGGGATACCTTTAGAATACTATCCAGGTTTTCACCAAAAATCTTAACTGCCTGGTTCACATTAATTCCTGCCACTGCTTCATTCACATTGTCAATGATAGGTTGAGAAAAAGCCCAGATGGTGCCGACGTATTTTTGCCCGAGTTTTTTTTGCATTTTGTTTATCAACTCGTCCTTTGTCATTTTTTCTTTCCATTGCTCTTTCGGGTATAAGTCGACAAGATTTTCCACACTGAAAAAACCTTTTGGATCAGAACCATCATCCGGCCTTCCCACTTGCGACACCACTTCCTTCACTTCCGAAAATTTCAACAAATCATACCGCATGCTGTCTGCAAGAGTCTTGGCTTCAGAAAGAGAAATACTCATCGGTAAATCCCCTTCCACCCAAAGCGCGCCTTCGTCAAGGTGAGGAATAAATTCTGAGCCAAGGAATTTTGCAGAACCGAAGGCGAGAACGATCACGAGCAACGCGATTCCTAAACTCAGTTTCTTATTTCTCATCACCGTGTCAAAAATATTCCCGTAATATCTGATCATGCCCGCCACCAGCGGATTGTGCTTTTCCCTGACATTTTTATGAAGCAAACGACTGGAAAGCGCCGGGACAAATGTGAGTGTAAAAAGCAAGGCGCCGAGCAATGCGAAACCAAGTGTGTAAGCAAGCGGAGAAAATAATTTTCCTTCCACTTTTTCGAATGAGAAAATCGGAATGAGCGCTGTAATAATAATCAACTTGGAAAAGAAAATAGCTTTTCCCATATCCACCCCGGTGCGCTTGATAATTCCAAGCTTAGCTATCTTATTGAATTTCTCCATTCCTATTTCAATCGCATAATAGCCGAGTGCTACGAAAACACCTTCCACCATCACCACAGCGCCATCAATTAAAATCCCGAAATCAATGGCACCGATTGAAATCAGGTTGGCATACATCCCTTTGATGTAAAGCATAATGAATGCAAAAAGCAACGAGAGCGGAATGATTAATGAAACAATCAATGTTGCCCGCCAGTCGCGCATGAATAAAAACACGATCAGTGTAACCAGAAAAATACCCTCCAACACATTATGGAAAACAGTATGAAGACAAAAATCGATCAGGTTTTGTCTGTCATAAACCGTCCGCATCTGAACGCCCGATGGAAGAATTTTTTCGTCCAATTCTTTTACTTTTTCTTCGAGTGCTTTCAAAACCGGTCCCGGATCAACACCTTTCCGCATCAGTACTATACCTTCCACTACATCCGGCTCATGGCCTCTCGCAACTATTCCAAGCCGTGGCTGATTCGACTCTGAAACTTCTGCAACATTCTTAACAAGCACAGGTATGCCTTTCACGTCTTTGATGATGACACTCCTGATGTCATCCATGTTACTCAGCAACCCGATGCCTCTAACCACAAATGCCTGTGATGATTTTTCTATCACATCACCGCCCACATTCACATTACTTTTACTGATCGCATCAAAAACATCCAATGCGGTGAGATCATATTGCGAAAGCAGGTTGGGATTCACACTCACTTCAAATGTTTTTAAAGAGCCGCCGAATGCAACAACATCCGCTATTCCCGGAACAGTGCGAAGATTTCTGTCAATCACCCAGTCCTGAATTGTTCGCAGCTCTGCCGGAGTATGCAGTTTGGAGTGAAGCGTGTAACGATAGATTTCATCAGTAGGACCGGTGGGTGGTGTGAGTTCCGCTTCCGCACCTTCTGGAAGCTGTAAACCAGGCAACAGCGCTGTGATTTGCTGACGCGCATACGCATCATCCACATCGTCTTCAAACACGAGAGTAACAACCGAAAGACCGAACATCGATTGAGAACGCAGATTTATTTTACGCTGAACGCTGTTCATAGTAATTTCAACCGGGACCGTTACAAACCGTTCAATCTCCTGTGCACTTCTTCCCGGCCATCGTGTAATGATGCGAATCTGTGTATTTGTAAAATCAGGAAAAGCAACAATCGGCGTTTTAATAAAACAATAGATACCGACGACGGCAAGCAAGCCTGTCATAAAAAAAATGAACAGCTTGTGCCTGAGTGAAAACGAAATAATATTTTTTACAAGATTATCCATTGAGAAGTTGATTCAGAATATACTGCAGATACAAAATGCTATCGATTTTTTAAGGCGGTAAATACAAACAATGCATTCCGTTCCACTACCAGGTCACCTTCATTCAAAGAGTCATTCTCGATGTATGTCTTATCGTTAAAGGTTTTGTAAATATTAACACGTTCCATATCCACGTCGCAGCGTTTTCGAAACAGTACGACATAATTTTTGTTGTCGTCGAAGAGCACCGCATCCGAAGGAATAACAAGCATTTTTTTATTCTCAGGAAAAAGAACAGACACGTTGACAAACATACCCGGCTTCAATGCATAATCTGTATTGCTCAAACGGATCTTCACAGTCATTACACTGGTTTCCTGGTTCAGGATATTAGAAATTCGCTCCACCTTTCCGGTAAATTTCCGATCAGGATAACTGAGCGCTCCAATTTCCACCTCAGCTCCTGCAGTGATTTTTGAAATATCCGTTTCATATACATTCGCGATTGCCCACACTTCTTTCAAATCTGAAATCGTGAACATATTGTTGCTGTCATCCGCACGCAGTTCCATTCCGGTGTTCACATTTTTCTCCACTACAAATCCGCTGATAGGAGATTTTATCAGGTAACCAGAGCCGGCAGAATCTGTCGACTGATTGGTGCTTCCGTAAATCTTAAGTACCTCATTCATCTTATTATATTGTGCAAGTGCCTTCTGGTATCCTCCCAGCGCTGTCAGGTAATCTTTTTCCGAACTTACACCGCTGCTTTTCATTTCGGAAACTACATCCAGGTTTTTCTTTGCAACAGTCAATTCAGATTGTGCTGATTTATAATCGTTGGAATAATTTGCCATGTCTGAACTTCTCAACACTGCGAGCACCTGTCCCTTCTCCACATGATCTCCGACAGAAACTTTTACGTCAGCCACATGGCCGCTTACAAGAGGGAATATTTTCACCACATCATTTTCATTGAATGTTATTTTCCCGGTAAGCTTTAAATCACTGGAAACAAATTCCGATTTCAACGTATCAAGCGTGATATTTCTCATCAGCGAATCAGGAATGCAAAAATCCTGAACGGTGTCAGCATCTTCCGAATGTTGTTTTTCGCAGGATGAAAACAAAATCACGCCGGTTAACAGGGCAATAAAGTATTTACTTTTTTTGATGATCATGTCGAAGAATTATTTAAGAATCGTGCTGCCCGTGGCGAGGTTTAAATTTTCCAGTGCTTCGAGGCGGCTATTTTGTAATTTATTAAATTCAATTTTAGAATTTTTGTACGTTTCATAGTAGTCTATAAACTCCAGCATGCTGATGGTGTGATTCCGATACCCTTTCGTAATCCCATCCAGCAATTTTTCATAATCGGAATTGAATTGAGAAGAGGCCGCTTTATATAGTTTATCGGTTTCGAGCAATTGCCCAAATGCTTTACCGATGTCGCTCCTGATCTGCAATTCCGCCTGCGACTGTTGCTGCCGGCTGCCTTCAACTCCGTACTGAGCAACTTTGATATTGCCTTGATTTCGATTCCAGAAAGGGAGATCGATGGCGACAGAAAGTGAATTGTAATTAGGTATATAACTGCCCTGTCTATCCCAGTTCGCGCCAAGCGTGAGATCAGGTGTTCGCAATGATTTTTGCAAAGAAAAATTCGCCTCGTTCAGCTGCACCTGGGCAATAGAAGCAAGCAAATCATACCGGTTGGTTAAACCGGAATCAACGAGTTGAATATAGTTCAGGTTGTGAGCATCGATACGATCCATCGACGATGCTTCAACAACAGGTTGAACAGGCCTCGACAATGTATCACCGGTAAGAAGAACGAGGTTACTTTGTTTTTCATCTGCATCTTTTATCAAATCAATGCGTTCATTTTCGAGACTAAACTGCAATGCCTGAAGGCGTGCAAGTTCTTTGAAAGCGATGTTGCCTTTTTTGTATTGATCAGCGTACACATCAATCAATGATTTGAGTGATTCTATTTCCCGGTTGTAAACGATGATCGATTGACGTAAGAAGTAAAGACCGTAAAAGGAAGTTCTCAATTCATACCGGAGGGTCCTGATCAGATCATAAAACCTGTAAACAGAAATCTGCGAATTTATTTTTGCGATGCTGATTTGCTTATTTCGTTTTCCGGCAAGTATAATCACCTGTTGAAGCGAGACAGAGGTCTGACCGGTTTTACTGATATCAAACCATTTTTTCGTAGTCTTGTTATAGGCGCCCTGGTCAATTGATAAATTTGGATTCGGGTATAACTTCGCCTGGATAATCGCTGCATCCGCGGCATTTACATTGCACCTTTCCGCCAACAGTAAAAAACTTTTTTGAAGAAATAATTTTTCAGCATCATCAAGATTCAGCGAAACAGTATCCGCAGATAAATTACTTTGCGCAGATATATACTGACAACTTAAAAAAATAAAAGATGAAAAAAGCACAGCCCTTTTAAAGTTCATAATTCCTCTACTACTTTAATAAGTAGGGGACAAACGTATAGCCCTGCGATTAAAGTGAAATTAGAAGGAGATTAAAACGGGATTAAAAATCAAAAAGAAAGAACCACCGTTGTTCCTTCTCCGGCTTTTGATTCGAGCGCAATTCGAACCTTGTGAAGTGTCAATATTTTCTCGACCAAAGCAAGTCCCAAGCCATGACCCGAAAATCTTCTTGCTTCACGGGAACGGTAAAACGGTTGAAAAACTTTACCGATTTCATCTTCCGCAATGCCTATACCCCGGTCAGTGATCCTGATTTCAACGCGCTCATTTATATAGCAGAAAAGACACGTTACCGGCTGGTTATTTGAGAACTTGATCGCATTCTGGAAAAGATTGGTCAATGCAATTGAAAGCAATTGCCTGTTCCCTTCTACAATCAACAGAGAAGAATCTTCGGGGAGGTCAGTAAACTTTAAAATAATTTTTGATTCCTGAAATTTGGAAGTCACTTCCTTTTCTGTTTCAACAATCAACTCATCAAGACGAATGTCTTCCATCTGAATTTCCGATTGGTTGAAATCGATCTGTGCAATACTCAGCAAACCGGAAGTCAGTTCATTCATTTGTTGCGCATCACTTAATACTGATACCAACGCTTCTTTATACTCATCGTTGGTTCTTGCCCTCGATAAAAAAACTTCCAGCTCACCGATGATGGAAGTCAGCGGTGTTCTCAATTCATGCGAAGCATTGCTAACAAATGTTTTCTGCATTTCGAAAGATGCTTCGAGCCGGTTGAGCATGTCGTTGAAAGTGGAAGCAAGTTCAGCGATCTCATCCTTATTTTTTCCTTCATCCACCCGAAGATGCAGATTAGACGCGGTAATCCGGTTCACCTGCTGAACCACGATCGGAATTGGCTCCAATGCTTTCCTTGAAAAATATCTTCCCGAAAAATAAATAATAATCAATGCGATAATGTATGAAATGATCATCAGGACAAGCAAGTCGCGCAACCTTGCCTGCCCGGCGGTATCAGCAGCAGCGACAAAAATCACAAAATCTCCCTGGTTATCCTCGTAGTAGGTACCCACTACCTGGTTCCGTTCTTCTGAGTAATACACGACCTTGTTATTTCGTACTTTATTCAGTAGTTCAGCGGAGAAAAAAGCTTTTGGGTTGTCCGCGATAAACTGCTTGTTGTTATCGGCATTAAAAATCTGGATAATTTCTCCCGAAAGTTTCTTGAAAAATTTTTGCTGCACCAGTTCATAACTGTTTTTACTTAACTCATCCTGCTCTAAAAATATCTGAGCGGCAATATCAGCACGTTCCTTCAGCCGGTCATAAAACTGATTCCTCGCGATCACTTGCGTCACTATATAAATTGACAGCAATACCAACAACAGGATAATTCCAACAAGCGTTGTAAATTGGAGCGTAAGGCGATTGCGGATGGTCATGACTTCTCTTCTTTTAAAACATAGCCCATACCGATCATGGTGTGAATCAGTTTCGGAGAAAAATTTTTATCAATTTTATTGCGCAGGTAATTCACGTACACATCAATCACATTGCTCCCCGATTCGAACTCCTGGTCCCAGAGGGTTTCGGCGATGTCAATGCGGCTTAACACTCTTCCTTTGTTCCTGAGAAAAAGTTCGAGCAGTGCAAATTCGCGCGCGGTCAGCTTCACTACCATATCACCGCGTTTAACAGTTTTCGTATCCAGGTTCACTTCAAGATCAGCAACATGAAAAACAGTTTCCTCTTTTTTCCTCTCGCGCCTCCTGTAGAGTGCGTTGATACGCGCAAGAAGTTCACGAAACTGAAAAGGTTTTACCAAATAGTCATCGGCACCGCTTTCAAAACCCAGCACTTTATCATCAGTGGTTCCGAGAGCAGTGAGCATCAGTATAGGAACATCTTTTTTATGCAGCCGGATTTCGCGGCATACCTCTACTCCGCTTATTTTCGGAAGAATCACATCGAGAATAACAAGGTCGAAATCCTTTTCAAGCGCGAGTTTATGCCCAAAGAAACCGTCGTAGGCATGTTCAATCTCATGGTTCTGTTCCTCCAGACCTTTGCGGATAAAAGCGGCCACCTTCGGCTCATCTTCAACAAGAAGAATTTTCATGCCTGCAAAAATAGTCATTCGATTCTTAGCAATAATATCCAGGGCCAAAAAATGAATTTTCATTATCAAAATTATTTTTTTTAGATTTGCCTAAATATTTATTTCGATTAGTAAAATATTAAAGTTTATTAAAATGAATTCATTCACCGAAGAAAATTACCTGAAAGCCATTTACAAACTTTTGGAAAAAGGAAACAGGAAGGTTACAACAAACGGTATCTCCGGCATGGTGGATACCGCTCCTGCGTCCGTTACAGATATGCTGAAAAAGCTGGCCGTTAAAAAATTAATTCATTACGAAAAATACCAGGGTGTATCGCTTACATCCGCAGGAAAAAAAACAGCGATTAACATCATACGCAAACACAGGTTATGGGAATTATTTCTGGTGGAGAAACTTCATTTCAAATGGGATGAAGTTCACGATTTAGCCGAACAACTCGAACATATAAAATCGGACATGCTGATTGAACGTCTTGACCAATTCCTCGACAACCCGAAATTCGATCCGCACGGTGACCCGATTCCTGATGGCAAAGGAAACATGCATATTCAAAAATCTCAACCGCTTTCAGAACTGAATACAAACGACAAAGCAATCATCACAGGTGTGATTGATCACACCCCGTTATTTCTCCGGCACATCGACAGAACCGGGTTGTCGCTTGGAAAAGAAATAAGAGTACAGGAAAAATTCATATACGATCAATCTCTTCATATTTTTATTACGCCGCTGAAATCCGTTTCGCACATCAGTCATGACGTTGCAAAAAATATTTTAGTGACACTAAAAAAATAAATACATGAGCATCCTGAAAGATACCAAATCGATTACAGCATCCCTGAGTGAAGTAAATGCAACTGTTGATACATCCGGAAAAGGATGGAAAAAATTTCTCGCTTTCATGGGTCCCGCTTACCTGATCAGTGTCGGATATATGGATCCCGGAAACTGGGCAACGGACATTGCCGGCGGAAGCCAGTTCGGTTATAAACTGATTTGGGTATTGCTGATGTCAAACCTGATCGCTCTGTTGTTACAAAGTTTAAGCGCGCGGCTTGGAATTGTACGAGGACGTGATCTTGCACAGGCATCAAGGGAAACCTATTCGCGGCCGGTCAATATTTCACTTTATATACTTGCCGAAATCGCCATTGCTGCCTGTGATCTTGCGGAAGTACTCGGCATGGCAATCGGTATGCAGTTGCTTTTTCACATTCCTTTATTGTGGGGAGTTTGCATTACCGTTCTCGACACATTTCTCCTTCTCTTTCTCATCAACTTCGGCATTCGAAAAATGGAGGCGTTCATTCTCGGCCTGATTGCCATTATCGGTATGGCATTCCTGGCAGAAATGATTTTCGCGAAGCCGCATCTTCCTGATGTGATGACAGGATTTATTCCTTCTCTTCCGAATGGTGCAGCGCTTTACATCGCGATCGGAATTATCGGGGCAACTGTGATGCCGCACAATCTTTATCTACATTCATCACTCGTACAAACAAGGAAGTTCGAAAGAAGCAGCAAGGAAATTCGACGGGCGATCCGCTTCAACATCCTTGATTCAGCCATCGCTCTCAACCTTGCCTTCTTTGTAAACTCGGCTATTCTTATTCTTGCCGCATCTGCATTTTTTCAGAACGGAATGTTCAACGTTGCAGAGATTCAGGACGCACATAAATTTCTTCAGCCATTGCTTGGAACACGCTGGGCACCGATACTTTTTGCGGTGGCATTGATCGCCGCAGGTCAAAGTTCAACACTTACCGGAACATTAGCCGGACAAATTGTTATGGAAGGATATCTGAATCTGCGCATCTCACCATGGTTAAGAAGATTGATTACCCGGGTGATTGCGATTGTTCCTGCCCTTCTCGTCATTTCTTATTTCGGTGAGAGTGCTACGGGACGCTTGCTCATTTTATCGCAGGTCATCTTAAGTCTTCAATTGGGTTTTGCTATTATACCACTTATCCATTTTGTAAGTGACAAAAAAAAGATGCATGAATTTGTAATCCCAGCGTATGTAAAAATACTTGCATGGATTTGCGCGGCCATCATTGTTTCACTCAATGCACAGTTGGTATACCAGCAAATCGTTGACTGGCTGAATACTTCTTCTAATCCAACGATCATCTGGCTCACTGTTATTCCGGTTGCAGTAGCGGCAGCACTTCTGCTTCTTTATATTATCTTTAAACCATTGCTTGGAACAGGAAAAAATTTACACGCCCGTTTGCCTCATGCCAACGCTCATCAACTCGAAGGATTGGAAATAAAACCTTACAAGCGCATTGCAGTTACTATTGATTTCTCCGCTATGGATAAAGAAACCATCGGCAATGCCATTTCGCAGGGAGGAAAACATGCAACCTATGTGTTGATACACATTGTAGAATCAGCCGGTGCATTGATGATGGGAAGCGACATTTCAGATTTTGAAACAAGTACCGACAAAAAAAATCTTGAAGTGTATATGAATGAATTGAAAGCGAAAGGATTTGCATGCGAACTTAAAATCGGTTATGGAAATCCAAAGAAAGCCATTCCGGAAATTGTAAATGAATTTAAAGCGGATCTATTGGTAATGGGCGCTCACGGCCATCGTGGATTAAAAGATTTCATACTCGGAACAACTGTTGATTCGGTAAGACATAAGGTTCAGATTCCGGTGCTTATTGTTCGATAAGAGTTAGTTGTTAGTTCTTAGAAGCTGTCTAAAAATGGTTTCAAAGCAATACTTATCGAAAATTTCGCAGATAAACACAGATGACAGATCTATAAATTTGTAAAAATTTATACGAAT
>JAYVZS010000100.1:0-26976 GCA_043783155.1 Bacteroidota bacterium
AGATCAATCCCTGTACATTCGAATTCGCTGAAGGGTTTGTCGTGATAGTGGCTCCGTTGTTAAATTGCATCTGAGTTACATTTCCCTGTGAGCCGTGTAAAATCGGATTGGTGCTGTTACCTGTGAGTACGTTGCTGCTCACTTGTGAAATATTGGTGAGATCAATACTGAAACCGAATGGATTATTTTGCACCGTGTTGTTCGTCATCAGGTCGTTCCAGATAGCAGGGGAGTCCCAGCCGTCATTGTTTCTGTCAGAAATAGTATGATCAGAAATCATGAACAATCCGCCACCGGCATTTACAAAATTCAGGATGGCGGTTTTTTCTGCCGCTGTAAAACGAATGTTGGGTTCATCCACCACAAATACATCGTAGTGCGAAAGGTCCTGCGTGTTGGAAGGATTGCCAAAGGTAATCGCAGTTCCCGAAGGCAATGTCTCCACCGAATTCCCTGATTTCACAAGAGCGATTCCCCAACTCGAGATTGCGCCTTTCCAATATGTTTCAGAAGTGGACGACGTAACAGTTGATTGGGCCGGAGTCGGAAAACGCTGAGCGCCTGCATCCTGGTCAATCACCCAATCTGCATTACCGGCAGTTTCCGCTTTCGTTGCATCGAACAAAAAATTCTTTGTACCGGTTACCGGAGTAGTGATCGTGATTATTTGTGATGAAGAAGTTCCTCCGCCCGGTGCAGGATTAAACACCGTAACAGTTGCCGTACCTGTTGTTGCAATGTTCGCTGCGGGTACACTTGCAGAAAGTTGTGTGCTGCTCGTGAAAGTTGTTGAGAGCCCGTTTCCATTCCAGTTGACAACGGAGCCATTGATGAAATTACTTCCGGTGAGAGAAAGTACGAATGGAGCGCCGCCGGCTATTACTGATGTTGGAGAAAGAGCAGTAAGTGAAGGGCCCGGGTTACTACCTGCAAAATCATTGATGGAAACATCATCAAAGTTAATGCGATTAGTTCCCGCATCAGTCTTCCGGATTTCAAAACGAATGTTGCCGGCTACATTGATTGAAAAGGTCGCTGTTTGTAAAGCAGTCGTAGTTGTACTTATTGTTGTTCCGGCTTGCGTGTAGCTTGTTCCGCTGTTGGTTGAATACCAAAGTTGCCATGTTCCGTTTGCATCACTTCCGTACTTAGCATGTTTAACAGAAACAGTTGAAGCGCCTGTTGCATGATCAAACTTCATTGTTATACTTCCGATGTTGCGTGTACGAACAGATTGCAATCCGATTTTCGCGTCACCCGCTGAAGTTCCCAGTAACGCATCGTTGAGTGTCCATACCCCGGTTGCAAATGTCACATCACCGGTAGCATAACTGCCTTTGGTTCCTGTTTCAAAATCCTCGAGAAAAACAGCAGCAGCGGCAGCTGTAATCCGCATTCCGTTTTTACTTTCCAAACCATTTGTTGACGAGGAAGTAAGTGATTCTTTTTCTTTGCTGCACGAAAATCCCGTCAGCAAAATAAGTACAAGGACAATGGGTTTTAACACGTTCATCTTGAATTGTTTTTTCGCAATGAACGATGTAATTCTGTTTTCTGTCTGAAGGGGGAGTTGGAATGGTTAATCCACTTTCACAAACTTCCGCGCAGCGACATTTTTCTGTCCTCTTAATTCTACCTCATAAATTCCGGGTTTCAACATTGCTGTATTGAGTTGAATGAGGGATTGATCAGCGTCAATTTTTTTCTCAGCAACGATTCTTCCGAAAACATCAGAGATGATAAGTGTTTTGAACTGATGATCAGAGTTGTTCAGATCAACCGTTAAAGTTTGCTGAACCGGGTTTGGATACATGTTGATGGCTCTTACCGACTGGTGTTCGCCGGTGGTTAAGCTGAAGCAATATGCACTGAAAGATTCAGTGTCCGGTGCCTGGTGTAAATTAAAGATCGAATAAAATAACGCAATAGTATCGGTTTCAATTCCTGAACTGTCTGCGAGAAACAATGAACCTATCGTTATTGACAAAGCGTTTTCACATAAAATGGTTTTTGCTAATGAGTCAGTTTTAATAATGTATGCCAGACCGTTTGGTTTTGAGAAACCCTTTGTAACACCACCGATCACAAAGCCGGTATCCTGTGTTTCAGCAATGGAGTAAGAAATATTGTCGGCAGATAAATCTCCGTACATTTCAGTCAGCACAGTATCCCCTGCAGTGTTAAGTTCAAGAAAGTCGACAACTTTTTTAGTTCCGGAAGCTGTTGTATCGGTATTGCTGAAGCCGGTGACTGCATAATTTCCATTTCTCAACTGAATTATTTTTGTTGCAACATCTTCATACAAATAATTATATGTTTTCGTCCATTCAATGTTTCCGGCAGAATCAAGTTTTGTAACCAGCATATCTGTACCATTCACGGTACTATCGCTGTTGCTGTAGCCCGCAATGATGCAACCGCCACCGGCAATTGCTAAAATGGAATTTCCATCCTGGTCGCCGGCTGCCGCGTATCGTTTGCTCCAAACGACCGTACCTGTGCTGTCGTATTTAACAGCTAACAAATCTTTTGAACCGGTGGAATCAATCGTACATCCGACAGCGATTGTGCTGCTGTCAGAAGCAAAACATCCGTCGTTGAAAATCGAGTGATTAAAAGCACTGCTTACAAACCACCACAATGGCGTTCCTGAAAAATTTACTTTGAAAACAAGCGCTTGTGTATATCCTGAATCCCCTGAGTTGGTAACACCGGTCATGAAATATCCGTCTTGTGTTACAGAAACACTGAATGCACGATCGGTTCCGAAATTGCCAAATGCATTCGCCCATTGAATGCTTCCGAACTGATCGGTTTTTATTAACATGATGTCCTGAAAGTCAGGATCAAGAGGAGATCCGAAAGTAGATCCGCAGATGATGTACCCTTTGTCAGACGTCTGTTTTAAATCGAATCCGTAATCATCCCTTAAAGTTGAAAATCGGACTGAGACAGGATTTCCGACGCTGTCAATGATTGTTAAGAGCAAATCAGTAGTGCTGTCACCGGAAAGTGTAGATGAACCAATGTATGCATAATGATTGTCAGTGGTCTGAACAATAGCTCTTACTTCGCTATGCGCGGTGTCACCGTAAACAATCTGAAAAGTGGTTACATCTGCTTTTAAAGAAGTACATAGCAGGAATAAGATCCCGGCTGATAGTAGTTTTTTCATGGGTTGATTTTGATAGGTAGTTCGTGAATGGGTTTATTTCATACTAAGAAACTGTTTAAATTTAAACAGATTCTGAGTGTGTAAAAATAAAAAGAGTTTCCGATTGGAAACTCCGATACGATCTTAATTATGAACGAATGAGGTCAGTCAGAGCAGGGTTATTTAATATTCGTCTTCGTTGAAGAAGAAATCATCTTTGGTTGGATAATCAGGCCAGATTTCCTCAATACTTTCATAGGCTTCTCCTTCATCTTCAAGTTCCTGAAGATTTTCAATGACTTCCAGTGGTGCGCCCGAACGAATCGCGTAATCAATCAATTCATCTTTCGTAGCAGGCCACGGTGCATCTTCAAGATGTTGTGCTAATTCAAGTGTCCAATACATAGCGCCTTGTTGTCTGGTAAAGGGTGAAATGAAATATTATTCGATTTTCTTTTAAGGGTGGCAAAAGTATAAAAATTCTCTTCAAAAAAACCTTTGCTAAAAAATTTCTTTATGGGTGAAGGAAGATGATGGAAACTGGAAATTGTAGGATGAATGTTGGAAGATGGAAGATGGAAATTGTCGCTGCTATTTTTACTGCCTGCTCCCATTGCCTACTGCGAACTGTAGCAATCAACCCACCCTTGGCTTCCACGGGATTTCGTTCGCTCCAAGTTCATTCCCGAGTTTCCGGGCAAGAACAAAAAAGTAATCGGAGAGCCGGTTGAGGTATTTGATCACAAGCGGATCAACGCTTCCCTTGGCAGATTCCGAAAGATGCACAGACAGTCTTTCTGCCCGCCTGCATACACAACGAGCAAGGTGTGTATATGAAACAGTAGTATGTCCGCCGGGGAGAATAAATGATTTCATTTCGGGAAGTTGTTCATTCATCTGATCCATTTCTGTTTCGAGGAGTAGAATATCTTCTTCTTTCAGATCAGGAAGTTTCATTCTCGATTTTTCAGGATCAGATGCAAGTGATGAACCGATGGTAAACAAACGATCCTGAATTTCAAGCAGTATTTTTTTATGATGAGCGTTTATTTCCTGGTCGCGTATCAAACCAACAAATGAATTGAGTTCATCAACGGTTCCGTATGCTTCAATGCGGATATGATCTTTCGCAACTCTCGTTCCGCCGATCAGTTGCGTGGTACCGCCGTCTCCTTGCTTCGTATATATTTTCATTCAATATAATATCACCGATTTTCAAACCAGTTTAAGATGAAGTAATGTCTTATAATAATGCAGCTATTCAAATCGGAGCCAATGCAGTAAACAACACACTATAAACAATTAAACAGTTATTGCTTTCCTGATATTCGCATTCACCTGGTCCGATTCAACCAATCCATCTTTTAACCGCACAATGCGATGCGCATGTTGAGCAATGTCTTCTTCATGTGTCACCACAATAATGGTATTTCCTTTCCGGTGAATCTCTTCGAATAACGCCATTATTTCTTCTGAAGTTTTTGAATCCAGGTTTCCCGTTGGTTCATCAGCAAGAATGAGGGACGGATTATTCACGAGCGCTCTTGCCAATGCAACACGTTGTCGTTGTCCGCCCGAAAGTTCATTGGGCTTATGTGTAATACGATCGCCTAATCCAACATCCGTAAGCACAGCAGTTGCTTTTTCGATGCGTTCCTGTTTTCTGATTCCCGCATACACGAGCGGCAACGCGACATTATCGAGCGCCGAACTTCTCGGAATAAGATTGAATGTCTGAAACACAAAACCGATTTCTTTGTTGCGGATCTCTGCAAGTTCGTCGTCATGCATCTTACTCACTTCTTTTCCGTTCAACGAATAGGTACCTCCGCTGGGGGTATCGAGGCAGCCGACAATATTCATCAACGTAGATTTTCCCGAACCGGAGGGCCCCATCAGCGCAACATATTCTCCTTTATTTATAGAAATAGTAACGGAACGAAGCGCATGAATGGTTTCCGCACCAATGGTATATTTTTTTGAAATATTTTTTAGATCAAGGAGTGCCATAACGTAAAGTCCGGTTTGGGATGGAACAAAAATAGAAGAATTATTGTTATGAAAATGTTACTTCGGTAATTAGTAAAGAAGCCCTTCGGTCATCTCAAAAATATTTATTACCACAAAGGAGGCACGAAGACACAAAGAATCCTGCCTGCTATTCTATTTAGTTTCTTTGTGTTATCGTGGCATCGGTTTTATTGGTAAGCTAATTTTGAGATATGATTTAATACTTCAGCATAAAATGTTGCTTGAGTAATCCTTTTCGGAAGAACACAATGCCTATGTTGAATAAATCGATCGTAAGCATTACCGCTTCATGTTGCTGAATTGTTTTCCACGCTTCACGCATGTCGCGGCTCCAGTGAATATCATCAAATACAAAAACAGATTGTTCATCATGTTTCAGCAGACATTGATGAAAGTAATTCAATGTCGCGTCTTTCCTGTGATTGCCATCGAAAAAAACAAAATCTGAATGCGGCATTTTTTTTAACGCATCGGGAAGTGTGATACTGAATTCACCTGTGATCTGCTGAATATTTTTTACTCCGGCTGTTATAAAATTTTTCCCGGCGGCAGATGCTGTCTCCGGACAACCTTCTAAGGTGATCACATTCGCATTGCTGTCGGGCGAAGCCAGGTACATGGTCGTAATACCCAGCGATGTTCCGATCTCGAGAATATTCGCCGGGCGAAACCGGTTGACGAGCCGAAATAATAGCTGTCCGTCTTTCGCTTGCTTTACATATTGTTTCGCTATAAAACTAACCGGCAATTCCCTGTTTCGTTTTTTAATTCCACCTGTTCCTAAATCAAGTACATTGATTTTCGCGTTTGACAAAAGCATCTTCGCCCGAACCGATTCAATGGCGCGGTACGAATAAAAAGGAGTTTCATCCCTGATCACATTGTTGTAAAAGTCAAAGACAAAGGGAGAATGAAGATCATGCGCGGTGGAGGATACGAGCTTATACCGCAGGTATTGCAAGGCAACAGGAACTTTCTTTAATTCAAATGGTTTCATCAGACTCAGTGGAAATACCGATGCGAAGATAGAAACTGTTTAATATTTAGTTCTCCGGATGAAAAAATCTAACAAAGAAATAACCCACATATCTCATACTTTGGCAGTGGCTCAATTTGAGCGGCAAAACACTTCACACAGAGAATATCAATTCGCGTATTCGTACATTCGTATTAATTCGAAATTCGCTACGGGCATAACGTAAATACGCAAACATCAGACGGATTCACTAACCATACTTTCATCCTATTTTAATCTTATCAGTAAGTTTATACTTTTGCATCCTCTAAATCGTTAAATAATTATGAGCACCATAGCAGATATCAGGGCACGACAAATTCTGGATTCACGCGGCAACCCTACAATAGAAGTCGATGTTATCACCGACACCGGTTTTATCGGTCGTGCTGCCGTTCCTTCAGGAGCTTCCACAGGAGTGCATGAAGCGGTCGAATTACGCGACGGCGATAAAAAACGTTATCTCGGAAGAGGCGTTCTGAAAGCGGTTCACAACGTCAACAAATCTATCAATGACGAACTGAAGGGATATCCCGTTACTGAACAAAGTCTGATTGATAATACAATGATCAAACTAGACGGAACGGAAAATAAATCGAACCTCGGCGCCAACGCCATCCTTGGTGTTTCACTTGCAGTCGCGAAGGCGGCTGCCATTGAAACCGGCCAGACCTTGTACCGATACATCGGCGGTGTAAATGCGAATACATTGCCCGTTCCAATGATGAATATTTTGAACGGTGGCGCACACGCCGATAACAGTATCGACTTCCAGGAATTCATGATCATGCCGTTGGGTGCTCCCACTTTTTCTGAATCACTGAGAATGGGAACAGAAGTTTTTCATCACCTGAAAGCGGTGTTAAAGAAGAAAGGACTTTCAACCAATGTAGGTGACGAAGGCGGCTTTGCGCCGAATTTGAAATCAAATGAAGAAGCGATTCAGGTTGTACTCGATGCCATTGTAGATGCCGGCTACATTCCGGGAAAGGATATTTACATCGCGCTCGATCCTGCCAGTTCAGAATATTTCGATGTAAACCTGAACAAATATGTGTTCAAAAAATCGACAGGAGATCAGTTGTCCCCGGATGAGATGGCAGCTTTCTGGGCAGACTGGGTAAACAAATATCCGATCATTTCTATAGAAGACGGCATGGCTGAAGATGATTGGGATGGATGGAAAAAACTAACGGAACTGGTTGGAAATAAAATTCAGCTCGTGGGCGACGACCTGTTTGTGACCAATGTAAAGCGCCTGCAGCAGGGCATCCAACTGGGTGTCGCGAATTCAATCCTGATCAAAGTAAACCAGATCGGAACGTTAACAGAAACGATAGAAGCTGTTACGCTGGCAAAATCAAACTCCTATTCATGCGTGATGAGCCACCGCAGTGGTGAAACGGAAGACAGCACCATTGCCGATCTCGCTGTTGCGTTGAATACAGGGCAGATCAAAACCGGCTCGGCATCACGCTCCGACAGGATTGCCAAATACAACCAGTTGCTCAGAATTGAAGAAGGATTAGGAGAAACAGCTCAATTTGGAAAAAAAGATTTTAAATTTGTAAAGTCATAAAAGGGTGAACCTTTGTTCTCGCATTTAAAATGATAGAGAAAAAAATAAAACATACGTCCGACGAGTATTCAATTTCTCCTATTTCGGGAAGGTTAAGAAAACGCATCCGGAAAAAGAAGAAGACAGTCATGTCTAAATCGAAGATGAAAAGATACCTCGAGTATTTCATGTGGATTCTAATCATTGGAGCTTTTATCTATAGTCTTGTTGTTGTTGTTCCGGAACTCGGCCTCATGTCAGATAAAAATCCGAACAAAGCAAAAACAAAATGATACAGATCATTTGTAGGTTCGTGAAGTGATTTGTAACTTCGACCTCAATCCATAACTTTTCAATCATTAACGGAAGTGAAAACAGATAAACTAAAAGAACAATTCGCGAAGGTTGCTTTGCCTATGGCAGCCGAAATAAAAGAGTTCGTCAAAGAAAATGGCAACCAGGTAATCGGTCAATACACGATTGAGAATGTATATGGCGGGATGAAAGGCATGATCGGTATGGTTACCGAAACATCCAAGCTGGATCCCGAAGAAGGAATTCGTTTCCGCGGGTATTCGATTCCCGAACTTACTGTAAAACTTCCGAAAGCTCCCGGAGGATCAGAGCCCTTACCTGAAGGAATTTTTTACCTCATGCTCATCGGTGAACTTCCTACGGAAGATGATGTCGTGAACGTCAGCAACACATGGGCGCGCAGAAGCAACGTTCCGAAACATGTGTTTGATATGCTGGATGAACTGCCTGTCACAACACATCCGATGACTCAGTTCAGCGCGGCTATCATGGCATTGCAGACTGAATCAGTGTTTGCTGCTGCTTACAGAAAAGGATTGAACAAAAAGGATTATTGGGATCCGATGTACGAAGATGTAATGAATCTTATCGCGCGTCTTCCCCGTGTTGCTGCTTACATCTACAGAAGAACTTACAAGAACCGCGTTCACATTGAACCGGATCCGAAATTAGATTGGGCGGCGAACTTTGCTCACATGCTCGGTTATGATGATTATGACATGAAACGTTTGATGCGTTTGTATCTTACCATTCATGCTGATCACGAAGGAGGAAATGTTTCTGCACATGCTACACACCTCGTTGGTTCAGCATTGAGTGATGCATATCTTTCTTTTGCATCAGGGATGAACGGACTTGCAGGTCCGCTGCATGGTTTGGCTAACCAGGAAGTGGTGCGCTGGATCTTGGATTTGCGTGCGCATTACAAAGGTGCCATGCCGACGAAAGAACAGATCAAAGAATACGTCGTGAGAACGATGGAAGAAGGAAAAGTTGTTCCGGGTTATGGTCATGCTGTGCTTCGGAAAACCGATCCGCGCTTTTTAGCACAGATGGATTTCGCGAATAAGTATATGCCTGATGATGAGAACTGCAGAATCGTTCACATGCTGTACGAAGTAGTTCCTGAATATTTATCGACGATCAAGAAAATCAAAAATCCGTGGCCGAATGTGGATGCACACTCCGGTGCTTTGTTGATTCACTACGGAATGGTTGAATATGATTTCTATACTGTTCTTTTCGGAGTATCACGCTCGTTAGGAGTTCTTGCTTCCTTGTTGTGGGATCGCGCGCTGGGTCATTCAATTGAGCGTCCGGGTTCCGTTACGTCAGACTGGATGAAAGCGCAGGCAGTAAAAGCACACGCTTAATTTAATTTGAGATTTTCGGATTTGGAGATTTGACGTTCCCGCTAAAATCCTAAATAAATTATTCCACGATGAGTTTTTTCTTCTCGCTGTAATTCCCCATAGCGACTTCAACGACATATATTCCTTTGTGAAAATTAATTTCTGCGTGATTAATTTTCAGTGAAGATGAAACAATAAATTGCTTTTCGAAAATATTTTCGCCAAGTAAATTGTAGATTTTCAAAGCAGCTTTTTCTCCAATGTGATTCGCGAATGATAAATTGAATTCTCCGGTCGTCGGATTTGGATAGATGTTGATTGCATCCTCACTTTTGTAGAGAGAATTTATTCCTGATAAATCCATCACATTCGAAACAACTGTATTCGTCGCGACCGGGCTGTTAAAATCAAAATAGATATAAGCAGTGTTGCGGAGATGCATTCCCGCAATCACGGAGTTCTTCAATTTGATTTTATACTGAACGTATCCATGACTTGCTGGTTCATTACTGTTACTGTCGGCTAAATTGATGTTCGGAAAATTAAAACGAGCAATGCCGCCATCCAAAATCTGAACCGTTGGCTGATGACTATATGCAAGCAATTGAAAAGTGGAAAGATCAAGATTAGCATCTAATGTATCGAGGAGATAAATATTTTCTGCAGATGCCGTTCCTGTATTTTGAAAATGGATGGTATACGTCAGCCACTTGTTGCCATGAATGTCGATGTCACTGATCGGATCAACTTCTTTATCATTCGGATCAAAGCTCGCCTGCACAGCAAAACAATGTGTAAGTACGTTGTTCGTTGTGTCGTTATCGCCCGTTGTTGGTGAAAGCGAAACCGTAACACAAACGGGTGAACCGGAAACAGCAAAGGTGTCGGTCACAACAACAATATTGAAGGCATGAAAGAAATCGACAGTACCTAAATCAGCAATAGAATAGGTGAGCGTATCACCTGAAATAGTTGTTGGAACAAGCGCGTTTGTATCAGCGCTGACGAATGTTATAGGTCCGTCTAACACAACTGTAACATCGCCGCTTATGGTACTCGCGCAATGAACTCCGAAAAAGTTTGATACATCTCCCGCTCCAATATGAATAGTTGTTTGATGAGCTGGTCGGAAGTGATCAGCAACGATGCTATGAACGCCAGCGTCGAAACCATTTTTACAGATCAGGGAAAAATTATTTTCAAATAAAAGTGAGTCGGTTGCTGAAATAGTATCTGTATATACATCGTTCGCCGGACACAAAACAGAAAAAGGAAGACCTGTAGTGTCTAACACCACATCGTAGTTTCCAAAGTTGCCATTGACGTTAAATGAATATTTTCCTTCGCCACCGGTAAATGTCTGCTGCACTAAGTTACCGTTTTGATACAGCATAATGTGCATGTTCTGCTGAGGAATATCAATTGAATCCTGTATGCAGTCAGTATTGGAATCGAAATAGCTCGTACCGTTGATATTTGAAAAGGAACTGCATCCGTTCACATTGAACAAACCACAAAGAGGAACAGTTGCAAGAGCAGGATTACTTGTTGTTACCGTTCCATAATTTGGCAGGCAGGTGATTCCTGTATTGGTAAAATCTAAGTTGACAACGCGTTTTAATTGCGGCATGCAATTCAGGTTTGTATTATGTCCGCAAAAGAAATTGTATAAACTATCAGGAAGAGCCGGCACTTCTGTAAGTTGATTCACAGCGCAGTTTAAAAAAATCAGGGAGTCAGGAAGTGATGGCAAACTTGTTAACTGATTTCCAGTACAAATCAATAAATTCAACGAAGCGGGTAATGCCGGGAGAATTGTAAGTTGATTATTGTTGCAGTCAAGATTTGTCATGATAGGCGGAAGGGCTGGGAGGTTCGTAAGATGGTTACTTCCGCACTGTAAATTAGTTAACGTACCCGGCAAACCTGGCAGACTATCCAGGCTATTCTGGGTGCAGGTAAGAAAATTCAGTCCGGTCGGTAAGGCGGGTAAACTTGTCAATTGATTATTGCCGCAATCAAGAGTTGTCAATGAATCCGGCAATGTCGGGAGGTTTGTCAGGTGATTATTTTCACACTGAATCTGCGCAAGCGAATCCGGTAATGAAGGAAGGGTTGCCAGTTGATTATCATGACAGGAAAGAAAAGTCAATGCACTTGGCAATGCCGGCAGGTCTATGATGTGATTGGAAGAACAATCCAGCGTGGTGAGTGAGGCCGGTAAAGCAGGAAGCGAAGTAAGAAGGTTCTCATAACAAAAAAGATGATCCATCGAATTCGGTAATGGAGGAAGACTATCCAATTGGTTAAGTCCGCAGGAAAGAGAAATTATATCAGGCAACGGTGGAAGACTGGTAAGAAGATTGCCCCCGCAGTCCAGGTAAAGCATGGGATGTATAAATGGCGAAAGGTTTGCCAGGTGATTGTTGGAACAGAAAAGAGAATATAGGTTTGGAGGATAATAGGGAAGGCTCGTCAGTTGATTGCTGTTACATACGAGGGTACCTAATTGCGGAGGTAAATCAGGCAGGCTTGTCAATTGATTGGAGGAGCAATCGAGAAAGTAGACTGACATCAATGAATCAACTAACGGAGGAAGAGTCGTTAGCAGGTTAACAGAACAATCAAGTGATTGCAGATTGACAAATGCTTCTATTCCAACAATGCTGCTTATGTTCCCGGAACTAATAGTCAATGATGTTGTACTCTGAACCGCCGGGCAGGAAGAATCAATCGAATCACCAACCATGCAGGTTCCAAAACCAAGGTTGGTGAGTTTTACCCTGAACATAGAGTCAGCGACATAAACCATTTGCGCGTGCACAGTTCCATTCCATCCGTTCAGGAAAAGAATGATGCAAACAAAAACTTTTAGAAATTTTTTCATGGTAATATTTTTTTTCATGACTGTTAAAGTAGGTCGATCAAAGATAGGAAAATCAATGTGCAAATTCGGAAATGTGCAGATGTGCAAATGCATGGGCGTCATTCAGCAGGAAACTATTTCTGATTTGATAATGAGTTAATTTGATGATTTGATAATTTTCGCATCTGCGAATTTTCAAATTTGCAAATCGCGTCGTCCCCGGATTATCAAATCATCAAATTACCAAATCAGCTCATCGCATCTTCAAATCCTAAATCCGAAAATCCTAAATCTAAAATTATTCTACTATCAACTTCTTCTTCTCCGAATAATTTCCAAAAACAATTTCTACCACGTACATGCCTTTCTGCATGGTGATTTCGGAGCGATTAATTTTTAGTGAAGATGAAACCGTAAATTGTTTTTCGAAAATAGTTTCTCCAAGTAAGTTGTAAATTTTCAGCGAAGCTTTTTCTCCGATGTGATTTGTGAAAGATAGATTGAATTCGCCTGTGGTTGGGTTCGGAAAAATTTTGATTGTATTCTCAGTCTTAAAAACAGGATTCAATCCCAAAACATTCGTCACATTCGAAACAACGGTATTCGTTGCAACCGGGCTGTTGAAATCAAAATAAATATGCCCCGTGTTATGAATCTGCATTCCGCCGTTCAATGTATTTTTCATTTTTATTTTATACTGAACATAGCCGTGACTTGCCGGTTCGTTGCTATTACTATCTGCTAAATTGATATTCGGAAAATTAAACCGGGCGATTCCTCCATCTAATATTTGTACCAATGGTTGGTGACTATAAGCAAGCAACTGAAAAGTGGAAAGATCAAGATTATGATCGAGTGTGTCTATAACATAAATATGTTCTGCCGTTGCAGTTCCCGTATTTTGAAAATGGATCGTGTAAGTAAGCCATTTGTTTCCTGCAATATCAATATCACTGATCGGATCAACTTCTTTTTCATTCGGATCATAACTCGCATGAACAGTAAAACAATGTGTAAGTGTATTGTTTGTTGGATTGTTATCACCAATAGTTGGAGTAACCGAAACAGTAACGCAAACCTGTGAGCCGGAAATTGCAGTTGTATCTGTTCGAACGATCATGTTAAAAGCTGTAAACAAATTCACTGTTCCGAAATCTGAAATGTTATAGGTGATGGTGTCTCCGGAAATCATTGATGGTGTAAGCGCTCCCGCAGCTGGACTCACATAACTAACCGGACCATTTATAACGCATGTTACAGTTCCGCTTATTCCATTCGCACAATGAACTCCGTAAAAATTTGCAATGTCTCCCGCGCTAATATTCAGATCAGTTGTGTGTCCGGGTCTGAAAGGGTAACCTTCAATACTCCACACGCCTAAGTCAAAGCCGGATTTGCATGTCAACGCAAAATCATTATTATAAAATAATGAATCCGTCGCAGTAATGGTATCGTTATATGCATTACTGACCGGACAAAGAACATTAAACGGAATATTACTCGTATCCAAAAGAACTTCATAATTTCCAGCTGAATCATTTACATTAAAAGAATAATATCCTTCACCACCTGTAAAAGTTTGCTGAATCAGGGTTCCATTTTCATATAACATGATGTGCATGTTTCCTTGACGTACATCGGTTGAATCCAGCAGGCAATTAGCATTATAATCGAAATAATTTTTTCCGGCAATGTTCGAAAAAGTATTGCATCCATTCGGATTTAATAAATCACATAATGGTAAACTGGAAATCGATGGAGTTGCATTGTTTATCGTCCCATAATTAGGCAGGCAATTTATATTAGTATTGTTCCAGAAAAAACTACCTATTTTTTTTATTTGGGGTAAGCATGAAATTGGATTGTTGCTAATGTTCAAATAAGAAATTGAATCAGGGAACTCAGGTAATGAAGTCAATTGATTATGATCGCATTCAAGTTGATAGGAAAAAGTAGGGGGTATATTTGGGAGAGTAGTTATTTGGTTGAAAGAACAATGCAATTCCTCCATTAAAGAGGGAAGAGTCGGTAATGAAGTTAATTGATTATTACGACAATCTATTGTGTGAACCCGGTTTGGCAAATTTGGTAATGAACTTATTTGATTGTCTTTGCAATCTAAATCAAAAAGCATAGGTGGCAAGTTGGGTAATGAGGTTAGCATATTTGAGGAGCATTTAAGTTCGAAAAATTGATTTGTTGGAAGTGAAGAAGCAAAATTAGGCAGGTAAGTTAACAGATTATTAGTACAAGCAAGCCACCAAAGAGAAGTATCAGATAATAAACTCGGAATGGAAGTTAAACTGTTTTTAGAACAATTAAGAATTTGTAGAGTAGCAGGTATATTAGGAAGTGAAGAAAGTTGATTATAATCACAGTCAAGTCTTGTTAGGGAATCAGGAAAAGCAGGTAATGTGGTTAAACTATCATTAGTGCAATTGAGTTCTCTTAAAGACGAGGGAAGAGACGGCAAAATGTGAAGTGGATTAAAACTGCAATTTATGATTCGAATTGTTGAAGGTAAGTTTGGCAGTGAGGTTAGCTGGTTAGTATAACAACTAAAGTATGAGAGGCTAGGCGGAAGAGTTGGAAGAGAATCTATAAAAAAATTAAACCCACAATCAAAATAATATAATGAAGCAGGCAAATTTGGAATTGCTGTTAAAGAAGTTACTGAACAATCAAGGTATCTGAGTGTATTTGGTAATAAAGGAAGGTTTGAAATGGGATTTTCATGACAGTCAAGAGTTTGAAGTGAATCTGGCAAAGAAGGAAGACTTGTGATTTGATTGCTCTTACAAATCAGGTTAACCAATCTGGACGGCAACGCAGTTAACGTTGTAAGCTGATTACTGAAACAGTAAAGTGCATTTAGATTTTTAAAATATTGAATCCCTGTTAAGTCAGAAATAAATGCTGAAGAGCAATTAACTAAAGTAGCATTCATAACAATGGAGCAAGTTGTATCCAGAGAATTCCCTGACATACAAGCAGCATATCCATTATTCATTAACCATGTTCTAAAATTTGCATCAGGAATGTTAACGAACTGTGCATCTATTTTATTAATTGAACAATTCACTAAAAGCATCACACTAATAAGAAAACGAAATAGAAATTTTGAAGCAGGATTTTTTTTCATGAGAGAAGGGGTTAGTCTATCAAAGATAGGAAAACAATTTGCAAATGTGAAAATGAGAAAATATGCAAATGTGAGGAGGAGAAAATGTGTAAATGTGCAAATTACTAAATGTGCAAATGAGAGGAGGCATTTCTTCATCAATTACCGCATCACAAAATCAAAAAAAAGAGACACCATTAGCTCCCCGCCGAATTTACGCATTTGCAGATTTACGCATTTACAAATCCGAAAATCCCAAATCCGAAAATCCTAAATCTTCAACTCCGCAATCAGCTCCTTAATAATCGCCGTCATCTTACTCTCCGCGCCGGTAGCTACTTTCAACACTTCTTCATGACTCACTTTTTGCGCTTCTTCAAAACCTCCGAGATCGGTTACAATGGAAACAGCAAAGCATGGCATGTCGCCGTGTCGCGCAACAATTACTTCGGGAACGGTTGACATACCAACAATATCAGCGCCCATGATGCGGAGGTAACGGTATTCGGCCGGCGTTTCAAAACACGGTCCGGGCACACCTGCATACACACCGATGTGCGAACGATACCCTTTTTTATCGGCAATTTTTTTAGCGAGTGTGATCATCTCTTTGTCATAAGGTTCACTCATCTCAGGAAATCGGGGACCTAACTCATCGTAATTTTTTCCGATGAGTGGATTACTAGGCATCAGATTGATGTGATCGTTGATGATGACGATGTCGCCGATTTGATAATCTGAATTCATACCGCCGCTCGCATTCGACAGGATCAGACGTTTCACACCAAGCGCTTTCATCACACGAATCGGAAACGTTACTTCCTGCATCGTGTATCCTTCGTAAAAGTGAAAACGTCCCTGCAACGCAATTACGTTTTTACCTCCGAGCGTTCCGAAGATCAGTTTGCCAGAATGTCCTTTTACCGTCGATACAGGAAAGTTCGGTATCGAAGTATAATCAAGCGCATGCTGCACGGTAATTTCTTTTACCAATCCTCCCAAGCCGGAGCCAAGCACAATGCCGAAGTCGGGTTGGAAATTAGTTTGTTGCCTGATGTACGAGGCGGTGTGGTTGATTTTTTCTAACATGTTCTATAATGTATTGATCAAAATTTAGTTGATCCCGCGTCGCGCCAGGATGAAACTGTACTTCAATGGGCAGATAAAAAAGAGGGAGATTTTTAATGGCTTCTTCGAGCGAAGGATCTTTCAACCGCATCGCATCTTTCTCAGTTGTTAAGATGATTTTATTTGCGTTTGCAATGTTATCAAAAGTTTCCTGAATTTTTTTAATATCACGCAACGAATATTCGTGGTGGTCTGAAAATGTAAGCATTTCAATTTTGTCAGTATGTCGCCGCAGATATTCAATCATGCCGGCCGGACTTGCAATGCCTGTTACCAATAGTATGGTGAAACGTTTCTCTAAGTAATACGAAGAACTCATCGACATCATGTTCTGCTTGCCGGCGATCTTGGTAAAATCCCCATACTTATAATACGTAAAATAAATATGTTGATGCGGGAGCGGTTCGATGTGATCGATGATCCGCTTTCTTTCAATGGGAACAAGTATGTTGGGTGTTTTTGTGATGATGATGGCATCAGCCCTTTTCATTCCCGATTTCCATTCGCGGAGATTTCCTGCAGGCAACGGGTAATCCACATCCATCACTTTGTCGTATTCCATCAGCAAAATGTTAACGCCGGCTTTCACAGCGCGATGCTGATACGCGTCATCAAGCAACACAACTTCAGGTTTAGATTCCAGGTGAAGCAGATTGTCAATAGCTGCCACACGGTTTTCGCCAACAGCAACAGTGATGTCTTTGAACTTGGAACGGTATTGCATCGGTTCGTCACCGACCATGGCCGCTGTCGATAAATCAGAAACCAGCATGAAGCCACTTGTTTTTCTTCCGTAGCCGCGACTGAGTGATGCCACTTTAAATTCATTTTTGAGAAGACGAATTAAATATTCGATGTGAGGTGTCTTGCCCGTGCCACCTGTATTCAGGTTTCCGACTCCGATCACCGGAATTTTGAAACTTGTCGCTTTCAGAATTTTACGATCGTACAGGAAATTACGAATACCCATCAGGGCTCCGTAAAGTACAGAAATAGGAAGAAGAAGAAAGCGCAGAAATTGCATCGGGGCAAATTACGAAACATCAACGAATATCAAATGAGTAAGAATATGGAATTCATTTGTAAATTCGTTGCGATCTATATTCACACCTGAAGTTTCTTAATGCAGTTTAAGCAATGACAACCGTTAAACAAATTACCACCTTCCTCGAAACCATTGCTCCGCTTGCGTTACAGGAGTCTTATGACAACGCAGGACTCATCATAGGAGATGAAAATATAGAAGTGAAAGGCGTTCTTATCTGCCTTGATAGTACAGAAGACGTGATCGAGGAGGCGTTGAAACACGGCTGTAATCTGATCATCGCTCATCATCCGATTGTTTTTAGTGGACTGAAAAAACTAAACGGAAAAAATTATGTGGAACGGACTGTCATCAAAGCCATCAAAAATAATGTTGCCATTTATGCAGCTCATACCAATCTCGACAATGTTTTAGAAGGAGTGAATGCAAAGATTTGCGAACGTCTCGGATTGAAGAATTGTACCATCCTTTCACCTATGAAAAACCTGTTGAAAAAGTTAGTTACATTTTGTCCTGTTGATCATGCTGAAAAGGTTCGTACAGCTTTGTTCGATGCCGGCTCCGGACAAATCGGTAACTACGATGAATGTAGTTTCAATGCGGAAGGAACGGGAACTTTCAGGGCAGGAGAAGGAACGAGCCCGTTTGTTGGAGAGAAGGGAAAACAACATCATGAAAAAGAGATTCGAATCGAAACCATCTTTGAATCTTACCTTGAGACAAAAATCATAAGGGCTCTGCTTGAAACTCATCCTTATGAAGAAGTCGCTTACGATATTTATTCCCTTGATAATTCTTACCGGGAAACCGGTTCGGGCATGATCGGGGAACTGGAAGCTCCCATGGAAGAAATCGCTTTCCTGGCACTCCTGAAATCAACCATGAAAACGGGATGTGTTCGCTATACCAAACTAACGGGTAAAAAAATTACAAGAGTGGCTGTTTGCGGAGGTTCAGGAAGTTTTTTGCTGAATGACGCAATCCGGCAAGGGGCGCAGGTTTTCGTGACTTCCGATTTCAAATACCACCAGTTTTTTGATGCCGATGGGAAAATTGTTATTGCCGATATCGGCCACTATGAAAGTGAACAGTTCACAAAAGATTTATTCCATGATTTACTTGTCAAAAATTTTTCTACATTTGCCGTCCGTTTGTCAGAGGTTGGTACAAATCCGGTAAATTATTTTTGAAATCATGGCTAAGAAAACCTCCAAAGCTGCGAAGTCTGTGAAGAAACCAGCAGCATCAAAAAGTAAAACCAGCAAGGCGAAAGTTGCGCATGCAAAGCCCGCGAAAGCGAAGCCGAGTAAGGCGAAACCTGCGAAGCCGAAAGTTGCTGCGAAAAAAAATCCTGCTAAACCGGTCAAGGCGACGGCTGCCAAAGAAAAAATTGTTAACTCTAAAACTAAACATACAACTGTGGGTCTTTCAAAATTAGGTAAAGCTACAATCAAACCAAAAGCAAGAGAATTCACTCCGAGAAAAATTGAGAAGATCATTGATATTACCAAGCTTGAAAGCAAGCTGCAGGAAATCATGAAACTTGATCACACGGAGTTTTCGATCGAAGAAAAATTAAAAGCGCTTTATGTGCTCCAGGAAATCGATTCGAACATCGACAAAATCAGAACCATCCGTGGTGAACTTCCGATGGAAGTAACCGATCTTGAAGATGAGGTGGCGGGTCTTGAAACACGCATCCAGCACATCAACGACGAAATCGCTCAAACACATGACATGGTTGCTAAGAAAAAGCAGGCAGCGAAAGATGCAAAGGAGCAAATAAAAAAATATGAGTCGCAGCAAGCGAAAGTAAAGAACAACCGGGAATACGATTCATTGAACAAGGAAATTGAATTTCAGAACCTTGAGATTCAGCTGGCCGATAAACGTGTGAAAGAATACGGCGGCGATGCAGTTACAAAAAATGCGATGTTAGAATCCGCATTGGAAGTGTTGGAAGAGAAGAAAGGTTTGCTCGCATTGAAGAGAAAAGAACTCGACAGCATTGTTGAAGAGACAAGAAAAGAAGAAGAGCATCTGAAAAAAATTTCTGACAAAGCCAGAACCATTGTTGACGAACGTTTGCTTGGTGCTTACCAGCGAGTGAGGACGAATGCGAGAAACGGTTTGGGTGTTGTTGCGATTCAGCGTGATGCCTGCGGAGGGTGTTTCAATAAAATTCCGCCTCAGCGCCAATTGGATATCCGTCAGCACAAAAAAATTATCGTGTGCGAACATTGCGGCCGCATCCTTGTTGATTCGAAGATTGAAGAATAATTAATTCACATCATACTTTATATAAGAGGGATTTCAGAATATGAAATCCCTTTTTATTTTTTCACTACCGGCTGATAAAAAAGATATTCATCTCTGGAAACATTTATAGATAGCAGGAACTAGCCCCTCTCCTGTGGGAGATCGGTTGGGGTGAGGTCAATAAGTAAGAAACCAATGACAACTCTGCATTCACGGTGACAAAAAATAGTACCGGACAATAGTGTTCATTTTTATGAAACGAAAAGATATCTATAGCATCATTCTGTTTCTGCTTTTCAGCGCTTCTGTCGCGCAAGGTTCATCGTATGAATTCAATGAACGTGTTCAGCAGGCCTATCTGCAGATTGTCAGGTTGAAATTCGAGGAAGGAAAACGTTTGCTGGATGAAGAGCAGCGGTTAAATCCCTCTAATTCATTGCCGCTTTTATATTACAGTTACATCGATTTCCTGAAGGCGTTTATTTCGGAAGAGAAAAAAGATTTTGAAACCTTCAGAACGAATATGGATGAACGGCAACAGGAGTTTAAGGGCGAAGGTTCTCCTTTTTTTTTGTATGCAAATGCCGAGTTGATGTTGCAGCATGCCATGCTGCGGATTAAATTCCGTGAGTTTGTTCCTGCTGCCTGGGAAATTCGAAAAGCATATAAGATTATACAAAAGAATACAATTGCGTACCCGGCATTTCCACTTAACAAAAAAATTACCGGCTTTCTCCATGTGCTTATCGGTGCTGTTCCCAAAGATTATCGGTGGCTGATTGATCTCGCCGGAATGAAAGGAACAATTCCGCAGGGAACCGATGAACTCAATAGCTTGCTGAAGGAGTCCGCAACAACTTCTTTTTATGTATACAAAGAAGAAATTCTTTTTTACCTCGCTAACATAAGCCTTTCATTTGCTCAGGGGGAAAACAGTTCTGCGACACTGATGGAAATCATCAAACCGTTGTGTCCACAAAATCTTCTCATGCGTTACTGTTATTCAAGCATGATGATGAAATCAGGAAGAAATATTGAGGCGCTGCAAACGCTTACTGACACTGCATCTGCGGAAGGATCATATCCGTTTTATTTTTTGAGTTATAAAACGGGACTCTCGAAACTCCGAAAACTGGATTTCACTGCTGAGACAGATTTCAGATATTTCATCAGTCATTTCAAAGGCGTCAACTTCGTTCGTTCCGCTTATCAGAAGCTGGCCTGGATTTATTTGTTGAAAGGTGAACGGGAAAAATATTCTGAAACCATTGCTGTATGTAAAATGCACGGAAGCGATTTTGTTGATGAAGACAAAGACGCAACCAAAGAAGCGAAGGACGATGAGGTTCCAAATTTAATTCTGCTTCGCGCGAGGTTGCTTTTTGATGGTGGCTATTACCAACAAGCGCTTGCAGAGATAGCAGGGAAGCCGATCGAAAATTTTTCGAGGTTTAAGGATCAGCTGGAAGTAACATATCGTTTGGCGAGGATTTTTCACAAGTTGAATCAAACGGATAAGGCGATTGGCTATTTCGGGCAGACATTGAAGAACGGTACTTCATCTTTCTGGTATTTCGCGGCCAACTCAGCACTCCTGCTCGGAAATATATACGAAGAGAAAAATGATTTTGAAAAAGCGGAAAACTATTACAAAAAATGTTTGTCTATCCGAAACCACGAATACCAGAACAGCATCGATCAGAAAGCGGAAGCTGGACTCGAGCGTATCGATGTTAAAAAATAAATCAATCGGATTTCAGTTGCTCTTAGAAACTGTTTAAATTTATATTATGAAAATGTTTATAAGGTATTTTTGAGCGAGACAACGAAGGGTTTCGAAGCCATAGTGGAGCAACTACGGCAAGAAACCCTGAGGAGGTCGCAGCCAAAAAGACACATAAACAGATTGTAAGATAAATTTTAATCAGTTTCTTAAACTCATCATTACATTTGTTAGAATGAATCTTCTGAAACAACGGCTTCCTTTTAAGTTTATGATTTTCTCGGTACTGCTTCTTGCCGCGATTTTTACAGTTGAAAATATCAACCATCGTTTTTGGCTAAATGATTTTAAAGTATACTACGGAGCTGTTCACGCTTTTCTCGATGGCACACCGGTTTACGGAACATTGTACTCTCTCGGATCTGGCTATTACAAGTATTCCCCCTTCACGATCCTGTTGGTTCTTCCGGTTTGTCTTTTACCATACAACATCGCATCCGTTATTCAGTATTTTATTTTGTCTTTTTCAATTCTATGTTTGTTTCTTGTCTCCGGGTACATCATCAACAAATATTTGTTTGGTGATAGTATCAAAAAACGAAACTGGCTGTTGGGTATTGCTTTTGTTTGTGTCATCAATCATCTTGTGCGTGAACTGCATCTCGGAAATATCAATGTTGTTCTGTTGTTGTTGCTTTGTCTTTCACTTTTTTTTAATCTAAAATCGAAGTACATTCTGTCCGGAATCCTCCTGGCTGTCGTCATCATTACCAAGCCATTTTTTATTTTGTTGATCTTGCCATTGCTGTTGCGTAAAAATTATAGGACGATTGAATCATTCGGAGTTTCCATTTTTGTCTTTGTGTTGAGCCCTGCTTTGTTCATCGGGTTCCGGGAAAACATTGAACTTCATAAAGAATGGCTTCATACATTGCTTGAACACAATTCGTCTTTCCCAAGTAACAACACGATTGAGAGTCTTGTGAAGTTATACGTCAGTCCTAATCTCCCTTCTTCATTTCAGTTTTATGTGATGATTGCTGCTTGTGTGGGATATGTTATTTTCTTTTTTGTTAATCGTTCGAAAGAAAGAAAGTTTCCCGGTGACAAAGAACGGATAACCAAAAATTTTATTATCGAATGGTTTGTCCTGATTGCCATCATGCCTTCTCTGTTTAAGACCGACACGCAGCATTTTCTTTTATCGCTTCCATTGGTCATGATTCTCCTTGTGTATGCAGCGACTTCAAAAAAATATTTTCTACTCGCTAGTTTTAGTATACTTATTTTTATGTATGGAGGAAATTCATCCGACATGGTTGGAAAACATTTTTCGGAACGGATGAATGAAGCCGGTGTTCTTGGTATCAGCAATCTCATGATTGTTTTTTTTACGATTCTTTTTTATTTCAGATCATTGATGCGACCGGTTCAGATGAGGTGATTTTTTTCTGTCACAGGGGGAACTTTCTATTGGAATGAATTCTGTTTCTTAAATGAGCCAAAGTTATCAGGTTATCTTCATGAAAATATACTAACTATGTTGCCGTTTATTCATTGATCAATTATATTTCATGACTACGTAATGCGTTTCATCACCACCATTATTTTTTTTCTGTTTGCCTGTTCTTCTTTTGCCCAGAATAAATTTACCATCAGCGGTACCATGCGCGACAGCAAAACCGGCGAATCAATGATTGGTGCTGTAATCGGAGTGAAGGAACTTCCAGGAACCGGTGTCATTACCAACGGGTATGGTTTTTATTCGTTGTCTCTTGCCGAAGGAAAATATGCATTCACCTATCGTTACACCGGGTATGAACAAAAGGATACTGTTATTGATTTGCGGAAAAATGTAGTTCTCAATATCGATCTTGAAGAGAAATTAATCTCACTGCATGAAGTGGAGATTTCATCTGAAGCTGCCAATAAAAATGTTACGTCACCTCAGATGAGTGTTCAGAAGCTTAATGTAAAAGAAATCAGTTCCATTCCGGTTTTTCTCGGAGAGCGGGATATTCTTAAAACCATTCAGCTGCTTCCAGGAATAAAAGGAATAACGGAAGGCAATTCCGGTTTCTATGTGAGGGGCGGTGGATTAGACCAAAATCTTATCCTGCTTGACGAAGCCAATGTTTACAATCCCGCCCACCTGCTCGGTTTTTTTTCCATCTTTAATTCAGACGCCATTAAAGACGTAACGATTTACAAAGGAGGAATTCCGGCCGAGTATGGCGGACGTATCTCGTCTGTACTTGACATAAAAATGAACGATGGTGACAACAAAAAATTCAAAACAACAGGCGGTATTGGTTTGATTGCTTCACGCCTCACTTTTGAAGGTCCGATTGTAAAGAATAAGGGTTCTTTCATGGTTTCGGCAAGAAGAACGTATGCTGATTTATTTCTGAAAATAGTAGGTCCGGCTGAAGTAAAAAATTCTCAACTTTATTTTTATGATCTGAATGCAAAAGGAAATTATGAACTCGGAGCGAAAGACCGGATTTTTCTTTCATCATATCTCGGTCGCGACAATTTCACTTTCGTTAATAATACGAACTCAAACAGGAACTTCGGAATAGACTGGGGGAATACTACCGTTACTTTACGTGAGAATCATTTGTTCAACAGCAAATTGTTTTTAAACAGCTCTTTTATCTATAGCAACTACAGCAACAATATTACACTTGGCTCGGGAGATGCGCAGTTCCAGGTAACGACGGGCATCCGGGATTTTTCTCTCAAAGAAGGTTTTGAATATTTCATGAACCCCAAAAATATGTTAAAGTTTGGTGCTGAAGTTACGTTCCACACATACAGACCGGGTGAGGTCACCATCAATTCATCTTCCGCTTCAATTCGTCCTTCCCTTTTAAATCGTACGATTGAACGTAAACATGCCCTTGAAAATGGTTTCTACTTTTCTGATGAAGTTGCTGTAAGCCCTAAGATAAATATCACCGCAGGTGTGAGGTATTCTTTGTTTACAGATCTCGGTGCCGGTACGGTTTATTCGTATGATGCGGAAGGGAATGTGTCGGACTCAACAATCTATTCAACCAACCAATCCATTAAAACGTATTCCGGTATTGAGCCACGGGTAACGTTTGCTTATGTCATCAACGAAAAAAGTTCGGTGAAGGCATCTTATAATCACATCAACCAGTACATGCATCTTCTCTCGAACGCAACAGCCGAAACACCCGTTGATCTTTGGATTCCTTCAAGTCCTCTTGTTAAACCTCAAATAGGTGACCAGGAAGCGATCGGATATTTTAGAAACTTTAAACAGAACATGTATGAATCATCTGTTGAAATTTATTATAAGAATATGCAAAACCAGATTGATTATAAACCGGGTGCCGATCTTAGGTTCAACAAAACTGTTGAATCACAATTACTGTTTGGAAAGGGCTGGGCTTATGGTGTCGAGTTTTTCCTGAAGAAAAAATATGGAAAGCTGAATGGTTGGCTGGGTTATACGTATTCACGAACCTTGCGTGAGTTTGACGGAATTGACAACGGGAGTTCTTTTCCGGCTCGTCAGGATGTTATACATGATGTTTCTGTTGTCGGTATATATGACTATAATAAGAAATGGACATTCTCTGCTGCATGGGTATATTATACAGGCAGCGCTGTTACATTTCCCAGTGGGAAATATACAATTGACGGGCGGGTGTATAGCCTGATCACGCAACGCAACGGGTATCGAATGCCTCCTTACCATCGTCTTGATGTTGGAGTAACTTTAACAACCAAGAAAACTGCAAAGAGAGAAGCGAGTTGGAATTTTTCTGTTTACAATGTGTATGCGCGCGAGAATGCTTTCTCTATTTCTTTTGAGAAGGATCCGAACGATCCGACTAAAACGCAGGCAATACAGTTATCACTTTTTAGGTTTGTTCCTGCTATCACATACAATTTTAAATTCTGACAGATGATTAAAACAGTAAATAGATTGATCATTGCAATGGCGGTTATGATCACTTCCTGTGAAAAGGTGATCAACATTGATTTGAATACCACCGATCCGAAATTAGTCGTGGAAGCAAATATCACGAATCTGCCGGGACATTACACCGTGTCATTGACACATACAGTGAATTATTATGATCCCAATGTTTTTCCCACTGTTTCAGGCGCTTCTATTGTCATCTATGATAATGCGGGAAATTCGGAAACACTTACGGAATTTTCACCTGGAAATTACCGGACAAATTTATTGCAAGGTGTTGAAGGCAGGGCTTATTCAGTAAAGATACTTTCAAGCGGAAATGAATATCATGCAACTTCAACAATGCCGTTTCATGTGTCAATAGATTCTTTGAATCTCGAACGGAATGACAGAGGTAATGGCTATCGCCTGATTTGCAAATTTCTCGATCCCCAGGGTATTTCTAATTTTTATAAACTTCAGATAAGTTCCAATGATATTGCTGCATTTGATTCGACGAGCATTCGGATTGTAGCAGACGGTTTTGCTGACGGACAGGAATTATCTCTGACCTATCGAACGCGTCTTGTTCCGGGCGACTCAGTGACGGCAATGCTTGAATGTATTGATAAACCCGTCTATGATTTCTATCGGACTTTGACAAATGTGGAAGGAGGAGTCAGGTCATTTTTATCCGCTCCGCCTTCAAACCCTATTACCAATATTAATAATGGTGGATTCGGATATTTCAGCGCTCATTCAGTTTCACTAAAGACGGTGGTGGTACAATAATATTCAACTCAAAATTATATCTGATCGGAAAAACGGTGAATTAATTAATCGAAAAAAGATGGAAAGAAAAATGTTTATTAAATTTCTTGGAGCAAGTGTAGCTACCGGTTCTTTATTTGCATTCCTGGATGCTTGTAAAAAGACTGACACTGCATCTTCCGTTCCGTCTGTCGACTTTACGCTGGATTTGACTTCGTCGGCAAATTCAGCCTTGCAAATATCCGGCGGCTCTGTCGACAGTAATAAGGTGATTGTAGTGAATAACAATGGTACGTATGTCGCTTTATCCGACATTTGTACTCACCAGGGATGCACAGTCAGTTTTAACAGTTCGTCAAAACAGTTTAATTGTCCTTGTCACGGCGCTACGTTTAATATTAGCGGAGCCGTGTTGAGCGGACCGGCGCCGTCTTCATTGAAACAATACACGGTTTCACGAAACGGAAATATAGTGCACGTAACAGGTTAACGAAGGGAAATTAATTTCTGTTCCGCATTAATTTCTTTCCGAATAATTTTGTAGATAACGTTCCTGATATAATATGAAAATGAAAATCACTCTCTGTATTTTATTTTTTATTTCGATCTTAAGTGTTTCATGTCGTCACACTTCTGATTCACCTGTTTCGCCGGTTGTTAATTTTAGGAGCGATGTGCAATCAATTCTGATTGGCAACTGT
>JAYVZS010000101.1:0-10595 GCA_043783155.1 Bacteroidota bacterium
TATCGGGATCTGATGGGAATTATTCCCCGCCCCTTGGGGCGATCGGAAAGAATTCCCATCAAATACTCCGCTGCTCTGCGGCGGAGATGTTTATTTTTAACACAACTCAAAATTAAACCTCAAAGTTCACAAAGAAATATCCACATGAGGAATTTTTTAAACCAATTTTAGACTGCTTCTAAGAGGCGGTTTAAATTTCTATTCAAGAAAATGGTATAGCCGACGCACGATGTAACCCTTCGTCAAAGCACTGAGTGGATAGGAAGCATGAGCAATAGCAAGTATTTGAAATAAAACTTAAACAGTTTCTAATTGTACAAGGAGCGACATGTCGCTCAGGCATGAAGAATAACTATCATTTAAGTGATTTCTTCGGAATGGATTTCACGATGTAGTCAGAAATTTTCGGAAAAGTGCCACGCATGATTTCCGAGATGTCGTTCGTGTTACTCGGAAAATCAACGACCGCAACATCACCATACAACTGCTTTCCCGTTGCATCAAAAACAGAATAGTGAACTTTAAGCTGCCGCCTGTAAATTTTCAAGGCAAGATCAAGGCAGTCGCTGTAGTTGGTTTTAATTTCAAACTGGTTCAGGAAAACGAAAAGATCATTCTCATATTTTGCGGAAAGCATTTTCAGCAACTCAGGATGGCTGAATGTAATGTTCATGTATTTCAGATCATGTATCTCTTTAACCTTCGGCGCATGATTTTTTGAGAACAGCGATTTTTTTTGCAGCGAATCTTTTACAGGATGAGCAACCGGAAAAACGGTATCCATGTTGTAATTAATGGATCCGTAAATCATATCCAGATCCTTCTGTGTTTCTTTTGCAATATCTCCCCGCATCGGGAATGTTTCGCAAACACCTGATAGTTTTGCCGCGATGCCTTGCAACAAACCTTTCCTGAAAGCCGCGCGAATCACATTCTCCGTTTGTTGCATGTACTCCATAATGTCAATGTCAGCATCCGACAAATGCATAATCGGGTTATACGGAACAAGAAGAATTTTTTTGTAAACCGTATCCGCTGCCGAAGTATTCTGAGCAGGAGAAACGGTTTGCGCAGTGACAACAGATGCCACAAAAAGAAAAAGAAAAAAGAAGAATTTTTTTTTCGACATGAATCGATTCTGCAATTTATTCATGATTCGTATTCACTAAGAGGAGCAGATCCAACTTCAGAATTTAATTAATCACATGTTTCCAGATATCGTTCCCGATTGTATAGGCCATCAACGCAAGCAGGATCACCATGCCCACGATTTGTGCACGCTCCATAAATTTATCGGAGAATTTTTTTCGGGAGAGAGATTCGATCGTCAGGAAAATCATGTGACCTCCGTCAAGCGCCGGTATCGGAAGGATATTCATAAAAGCAAGAATCATCGACAACAAACCCGTGATAGTCCAGAATCGTCTCCAATCCCAAACTCCGCCATAAATCGTTGCAATACCAATAGGGCCCTGCAAAGATTCACTTGCCTTTTCATGCCCGGTAAAAATACGTTTCAATCCTTTCAGGTTTGAGACGATGGCATCGAAGGCATCTGACGTTCCGAAACCAAGAGCGCTGCCAAAAGTATAATTGGTCATTGGATAATAATTTGCGGGGTTAGGGGCATGCCACATTCCAATCGTACCGGAATCGCTCACTACAGGTTGAATCATTAAAGAATCTTTCCCGCGAAGAACACCGATGCTGATGGTCTTGTTTTTATTTTCCTTGATCTGGTTACTGAATTCCTGTGGCGTAAAATGTTTCAGGTTATTGATCGCGATTATTTTATCATCCCTCTTTAAACCGGCCATGGCAGCAGGTTTTCCCGGAACTACACTGTCGATGACAAGGTCCCATTGATACGTCGTCAAAAAATTTCCTTTCCCGGTCTGCGTAACCTGCCTGTAAAAATCATCCGGAACAATTACGTCAACCGTTTTGCCTTTGCGGTCAACGGTAAGTTTACATCCGAAAACAACTCTTGCCGAAAGAGCGTCCGCAAAACGCACTAATGGTTTTCCATTGATCGCAACAAGTTTATCTCCTGTTTGCAAACCGATTTTCGTTCCGAGTTCAAACGCATGGATACCATCCGTGACGGCTTCGTTCGCAAGAAACTTCTGATCGTAGTGAAGCAACGTGAAAGTATAAATCGCAATACCGAGAATGACGTTCATGGTTACTCCTGCCACCATGACGATCAACCGCTGCCACGCCGGTTTGGATCGAAACTCCCAGTTTTGTGCCGGTTGTTTCAATGCGTCAGTATCCATACTCTCGTCAATCATCCCTGCGATTTTTACATAGCCGCCCAAAGGAAGCCAGCCGATTCCATATTCGGTGTCACCTTTTTTGAAACTGAAAAATTTGAAGCCCCAGGCATCGAAGAAGAGATAAAATTTTTCGACGCGAATGCCGAAAGCGCGTGCAGCAAGAAAGTGCCCGAGTTCATGCAACGTTACTAAAATTGCAAGACCCAGAATTAACTGCGCCGCCATGATTAATCCAGCCATTTATTTTTTGTTGATTAGTGTTATGAGAATTGAATGTAAAGTTGCGAAATAAAAATTGGTTAAAGATCCTGTTTAAAATTTATCTTAATAATTTGTAAATTTAAACAGGATGTGCGGATGAATTGTTAAAACAGTTTACGCAGGGAGGAGATCATGCGCACACTTGCGGGTTTCGCTATCCGTTTCTACATAATCTTCATAAGATGGTTGCGCAATGAAAGAAATTTTATGCATGCAGTCTTCGATCACATCACTCATCTCCAGGAAACCGATCTTGTCGCGGAGGAAAGCGGCAACCGCTATTTCATTGGCGGCATTGATGATGCAGGGCATGTTGCCTCCGCGACCCATCGCCATTGTTGCCAGTGCGAGGTTGCGGAATGTTTCGGTATCAGGTTTTTCAAATGTAAGCGATGCGTAATTTGCAAAATCAAATCTTTTAAAATCAGATTTCAAGCGTTGCGGATAACCAAGCGCGTATTGGATCGGAAGTTTCATGTCGGGCAAACCCATCTGGGCTTTCATACTGCCGTCTTCAAACTGTACGATGCTGTGCACAATACTTTGCGGATGAACAATAACGTCGATTTGCTCTTCGCTTAAACCGAACAACCATTTCGCTTCAATCATTTCAAGCCCTTTGTTCATCAATGTTGCCGAATCAATTGTAATTTTTGCTCCCATGTCCCAGTTCGGATGTTTCAATGCCTGCTCTTTTTTGATCGAAGCAAGAAAATTTTTGTCTTTCCCTCTGAACGGTCCGCCTGAAGCAGTGAGGTAAACTTTTTCAATCTTGTTGTGCCATTCCCCTGCCATGCATTGGAAAATCGCTGAATGTTCCGAATCAACAGGATAAATGTTCACCGCTTTTTCTTTAGCGAGAGCAGTCACCAATTCTCCTGCAACCACGAGCGTCTCTTTGTTTGCCAGTGCTATTTGTTTACCGGCACGAATCGCTTCGAGTGTGGGTTTTAACCCTGCATAGCCGACCAGCGCGGTGAGCACCACATCAATGGTGTCCATCTGAACCGACTGATCAATTGCCTCATGACCTGCAAAAACTTTCACGGGAAAATCTTTCAACGCATCGCGGACATATTGCAGCTTCGATGTATCTGCTACAACGATTGTATTCGGTTTAAATTTTATCGCCTGCTGAATCAGCAAATCAGCGTTGCCGTTGGTCGTCAGCAATTCAACCTCAAAACTTTCAGGATGAGCTTGTATGACTTCCAGCGCCTGTGTGCCGATGGAACCGGTTGAACCGAGTATGGCAACGTGTTTCTTCACTGGGAAATTTTTTGCGAAGTTACCGCAAATTTTTTCAATTCATTTGCAATCATTCTGTCGTTGCTTAAACGAGGCACTTTATTTTGTCCGCCTAATTTCCCCTGCGATCTCATGTACGAAATAAAAGCATCCTTCCGCAACGCCAGTAATTTCAACGGCTGGAGGATGTTTCCATGAATGAGATCACGGTAATAAATATTCTGTTCCTGTAAATCTTTGTCGATCGTCATTCTGAATTTTTCAAGATCATCCGGCATCGATGCGAATTCAATAAACCATTCATGATACGGCAAGCCGCCTTCATCCGGATTTACCTGCGGTGCCACCGTGAACTCAACCACTTCCGCATGTTGTTCATGCGCAGCTTTCATTATTGCCTTTTCAACTTCTTCCGAAATAACATGTTCACCAAACGCTGAAATGTAATGTTTGATTCTTCCGGTAACCATGATCCGATACGGGTTTTTCGAGACAAACTTAATCGTGTCGCCGAGGTTATATCCCCACAAACCGGCGTTGGTATTGAGAATGACGGCGTAGTTGATACCCAACTCAACATCACCGATGGAAATGCGTGTCGGGTTTTCATTGAAAAATTCTGATGCCGGAATAAACTCATAAAAAATTCCCGAATTCAGTAACAACAGCAATGAAGTATCTTTTTGTGAATCCTGGTAAGCGATGAATCCTTCGCTGGATGGATACAATTCGATCGAGTCAATTTTTTTTCCGATGCTTTGTTCAAATTTTTTCCGGTATGGCTCGTAGTTCACACCGCCGTAAACGAACAAAGAGAAATCAGGAAAGATATCTTTGATTTTTTTTCCGGTGCGTTCCGTTAGTTTATCGAAATACATCTGCACCCATGGCGGAATACCGCTGATGAAGGTCATGTTTTGATAAACCGTTTCATCCACAATCGCGTCCACTTTTTGTTCCCAGTCTTCGATGCAATTGGTTGTATACGATGGCAGTTGATTTCTCTTCAGGTACTCAGGCACATGATGATTGGCGATTCCTGAAAGTCGCCCGACAGGAATTCCATTGATGTGATCCAATGCCGGGCTCCCGGAAATAAAAATCAGTTTGCCCGACAGAAATTTTGAGTTCCCGGTTTCAGCAATGTAACTGAGCAATGCGTTACGCGTGGAGTTCAACTGATTCGGCAGAGATTCTTTCGTAATGGGAATGTATTTTATTCCCGATGTAGTCCCCGATGTTTTCGAAAGATAAAGCGGCTTGCCTTTCCACAACACATTGGCGTCTCCCTGTTTTATTTTTTCGATGTATGATTTTAATCCTTCGTAATCAGAAACAGGAATACGTTGTTTAAAGTCAGCGTAGTTTTTGATTTCTGAAAAATGATGATCCCGGCCAAAAGCGGTGTTCGTACCGCCTTTCATTAATTCAGAAAAAACCTTTTGCTGTGTCTCCACCGGGCGACTGCTCCATGCGCGCGTCCGGGATGCAATTATTTTTGCAAGAGGTTTGCTGAGAAAAGAAAGGAGTGACATGTTGCAAAAATAGTGAAACGGGTTTACGTTATTCGTTAAATGGAATCGTGCATTTGTTTTTCGCATTTTACGGTCTTCCAGACTCCATTTTCAGTTGTCCCGGATTTTGGGACAACTCACGTCCTTCAATAGCAGTAAGCGGATTACCAATACCGTGACTCCGGAATTTGTAAAGTTAAGATGTTTTAATGCTGCGTTATTTTTTTGATTTTGTTTTCACGTCCTCTTTGTTTTTTATTTGTAAAACAACTTTAGCATTTAATGCCGTAACAACTTTTTTACCTGTTCTTGCCTCTAGTTCTTTCTTTGCAACTTTGGCCACATTACCCCCTTGCTTTGCTACTCTTTTACTGTCTTCAAAAGTTTCAGGGTTCACCGCTGCTGAAATATCTTTGGTAGATGCTTCTGCAAGCATGTTCAAAATCAGTTCGGTGTTAGTCATGTTATCTCTAAGGTTTTCTTTTTTCAATCCTTTTAGAATTTTGTATTCTTTAGTTGTTTTAGCAGCCCATGCCTTGGTAATAATATCAGTAAGCGTTGCGAACTGATCACCCACCTTTAATCCTCTCTTCTTCCATTCGTCAGTCAACTCTTTTCATATCTCAATGCTTTTCAATCGTTGGTTAATCCAATTTTCTGAATAGCCCAACTGCAAATATTGCTCTAAAGCCCTGTCAATAGTCAGTTCGGGGTCTTGCATTTCGTCTAATCTTTCAGCTGCAATCTGTGCAAGCCAAAGTTTAAATGGCTCTGCCTTTGGCGATGGAATAGATTGAATCAATCTGAAAAGTTGCTCGGTATCGGCGACATCTGTAATTCGCATTTTACCATCAAGAGCTTGCATTTTCAAACCGTGACAGTTCGTCACGGTTTCATTTCCTTCTTCTTTAATCCTTTGTTTCAACTTTCTCCAGTACGCTGCAGGGTCAATGCTTTCTGTTAATATGGCTACAACATCAACAATTGATATGTACCATTTCTCCTGTTCGATATCCCATAAGGAACGAACTTTTTTATCTTCAAATATTTTTATTGCATCTTGTTTTTGCATCACACTATTTTTTTAATTGTCTGAATTATGATCCGTTTCTATCAAAAGATTTTTTTTCAACTGTCCGATTTTTTCGGACAGTTCACTACCCTCCTTTTTTAGTTTGACTTTTAAATCATTCCAATATTTTCTTGAATGGTCTTTATTAAAACTTCTTCAATAGGATCCTTACCACATCCAATTTCTACCTTCCAATTTACAACATCCAACTTCTAAAAAGAAATGTATTTCTGCGGATCCAGTGACGTTCCATTATACCACAATTCAAAATGCAGATGCGGACCGGTACTCAGTTCACCGCTGTTACCGATGATGGCGATCACTTCACCGGCTTTTACATAATCGCCCGGTTTCTTAAGAAGCGATGAATTGTGTTTGTATAGTGAAAGAAGGTTATTCGAATGTTGAATACCGATCACATATCCCGTTTCAGAAGTAAAGTTCGCCATCAGCACGGTGCCGTCGAGCGTCGCTTTCACCGCTTCGTTGGCGTTCGCGACAATATCAATTCCGTAATGTTTGGAAACAGGATCGTAGCGATTCGTCACGGTTCCTTTTACCGGTGGGAAGAATAAAAAACCGCTCATGTTATTCGAGAAAGAAGAGTTGTCTTTCACACCCAGCGTGTATTGATCCTGTGATTCTATTTCCTTCCTCAACATAGAATCCTGGAAAGATTTTTTCAGCGAATGAATGGTATCGAATTTAGCCCCCTGCGATTTTTTACTCTCCTCCGCACCAGAAGTAAAATTCCCACTAATCACATTGTTGATGTTTTGAATGTAAAGATCCCTGGCATTTACCGCTTTCTCCATCGAATCGGCTTTCACGGCAAGGGCGCGGACCCGGCGCTGCATGTTTACATCAGCGTAACCGGGAATGTATTCGCGCAACGGAGTAAAGGCGATGATAAACGTTGTAAGGGTGATTAAGAGGATGATGAGGATTCCGACTCCCACAAAAACATTCAACGGGCGAAGACTAAACGAGGCATTCTCTTCGAATGTCTGTTCATTCATCACCACCAGCCGGTACTTATTTTTCAGCCGTTGAAAAAAACGTTTCTTTTTATCCTCCTTTGTCATTCCTTATTTGAAAAATGAAACACTGTAAATCTTAAAGCGTTCAAATATCGGGAATAAAATGTTGATGAAGTGATGGGGAGGAATCGGGGAATGGGAGAACTGGAGAAAATGGAGGTTAAAAAAAATGTCCTTTTCCCATCAACCACCCGACAGCTTCCAATTTCCAACTTCCATCAACCATCCCAAACTTATACTTATCCGCATCACCACCAAAGCACCGGATAACATTCAAAACCCATTCACCATTCCAAAATATTTTTGCAATTTTGTCGTTCTGTTTATCCCCTAAAAGGAAAAGTACCGGTTCATGCTTAAATCAAGTACCGCGAGGTATCTCTTTTTAATATTATTATCTGTTTTGATGGCTTGTTCGAAAACCAAGAACACGTTCGTCAACCGTACTTTTCATAATCTCTCCGCTCATTACAATGGTTACTATAATGCCTGCCTCAAATTAGAAGACGGACAGGAAAAGTTGGCGGCCTTGCACGAGGACAAATACGATCGCCCGCTTTCAGTTTTTAAGTATGCCGACCAGGCAAAATCGAAAGCTATTTTTCCGCAGATGGACGATGCCATTAAGCGCACGTCAACTGTTATACAGCGTCATACGATCGTCAGCAAAAATGGAAATGAAATTCCTTCGGCCGAAAAATGGATTGATGACAACTGGCTTGTGTACGGCAAAGCGCTTTTCTTTAAGCATGAATATTTCGACGCGATTGAAACGTTCAAGTACATCGAATCCACTTACAAAACTGAACCGACACGCTTCGCCGCTTCTTTGTGGCTGGCAAAATGTTACCTCGAACTTACCCAGCTTCGTGATGCGGAAGACCGTCTCGATTACCTCCGCAATCAAAAAGATATGCCGAGAAGTCTGAAAGGTGAATACGAAGCCGTTGCCGCTGATTTTTATTTGCAGACAAAAAATGTCACAAAAGGAATTGAGCATCTGAAGAAAGCATCCATACACGCGAAGAAGCGCACCGACAGAATCCGTTATATGTTTATCCTGGCTCAATTGTACCAGAAACAAAATGACTACAAAAGGGCGTTCAACTATTACACGTTAGTCATCAAAAAAAATCCTCCGTACGAGATGGACTTTAATGCACGCATCAACCGTGCTCGTTGCTATGATTCAGACAGTAAAGGAGGAGAGTCGGTGAAGAAGGAATTGCTGAAGATGAAAAAGGATCCGAAGAACAAAGAATATTTCGACCAGATTTATTACGCGCTTGCAGGAATTTCACAGAAGGAAAACAACGAAAAGGAAGCCATCGATTACCTTAACCAGTCGGTGAAAGCAAGCACCACCAACACCAATCAGAAAGCACTCTCTTATCTTGACCTTGGAAAAATATTTTTCGCTAAACCTGATTATAAAAACTCACAAGCGTATTACGACAGCACCATTACCTACCTCACGAACGACTATCCGAATTATTCAGACATCCTCAGTAAACGTAACAACCTAACCAAGTTAGTTAAATACCTGCGCACCATCGCATTGGAAGATAGCTTGCAACAACTTTCAAAACTTTCGAAAGGAGACCAGGAAAAACTCATCACAAACAAGTTGCAAAAAGAAGAAGAGGAAAAACAGAAGGAAAGAGAAGAACAACAGGTGAACCAGATTTTTGGTCAGAATACAGGAGACCAAAATCCTGTAAGTAAAACAACCGGATCGAACTGGTATTTCTACAATGCACAGGCGATTGGTTTTGGTTTGAATGATTTTACAAAGAAGTGGGGCAATCGTAAACTCGAAGATAACTGGAGACGCAGCAATAAAGAAATGGTTGTACAGGCACCTCCTGATGAAGTTTCCACCACGACGGATTCTTCTGTAGTAAAGAATGACAAAACAGCAAAATCAGATAAAGATGCTCTTGAAGAAAAGAAAAAGACTTTCCTGAAAAGCATTCCGGCTACACCTGAAGCACTTGCCAAATCAACCAACAAAATTGTTGATGCCTATTACAATGCGGGAATGCTATACAAAGATCAGCTGAACGATCCGAAAGAAGCAGCTATCATGTTCGAGGAGTTACTTGAAAAATATCCGAAGTGCAAATACGAACTGCAGTGTTACTATCAGCTATATAGAATTTATACTGCCCAGAACGAACATCAAAAGGCGGATTATTATAAAAATATCATTCTGAAAGATCATGGCGACAGCGAATACGCTGAGATACTTCGCAATCCGAATTATGCCGCGGAAATGTCGGGTAAAAAATCGAACCTTGAAATTTATTACGAGGAAACTTACCGCAAATTCCTGAATGCTGAATATGCGTCTGTCATTCAACGCAAAGGAGAATCGGATATCCTCTATCCTCAAAGTGTACTCACTCCGAAATTCGATTACCTGAAAACGTTGTCGATCGGGAAAACACAAAACGTGAAGGCTTTTGAAGTCGCACTTCAGGATATCATTCGCAACTATTCAGCTGATCCTGTAAAAGACCAGGCACAGGATATCCTGGATTTCATTCATGGAAAAGGGGCTGATATAAAAGGAGAAGCGCCTCCTGCAGCGGACACCACGCATCGGCTTTATGTGTATAATCCGGATATTACACAATATGTGATTGTTGCTTTTCAGAACATCGGCGGATTGATCAATTCTGATACGCTTAAGATCAGACTTTCAAATTATAACAATAAGTATTACGGCCTGAAAGGATACAACATCAGCAATTTGTTATACGACCATAGAATGCAGATTGTAATCGTAAAAGAATTTGAAAATAAGGCGGATGCCCTTGAATATTTTAACGGTGTTTATGACAACGATGAAGTGTACGGGAATCTGAACCCAAATGCCTATCAGCAATTTATCATTTCATCCAACAACTTCGCAACTTTTATTTCGCAGAAAAAGCTGGATGAGTATTACGACTTCTACGCTCATTTTTATAAGTAGGAAGGCGTGGTCCCGGTTATTGAAAATGAATTCCTTTAATTGATTTTACCGGAAAATATTAGTGACGAGGTGATTAGGTGAAGAAGTCCTCATCTCTTAGAAGCTGTCTAAAAATGGTTTCAAAACAATACTTATCGAAAATTTCGCAGATAAACACAGATGACAGATCTATAAATTTGTAAAAATTTATACGAATCAGCG
>JAYVZS010000102.1:0-26571 GCA_043783155.1 Bacteroidota bacterium
TGATTCCTCCTCATTCGATTTGTATTTTACTGTTTTGATTTCGGAATAAGAGTAATGTCCGTCGTAATCTGTCTGTTTCAATCGGTAATATGAATATCCATGAAGAGGATTTTCGTCAACGCCTGAATAGTACAATGTTCCCGTGTTGTTGCCGGCTCCCTGTTTCCTTAGAACCATTTCAAAGTTTTTTGCATCTGAAGAACGTTCAATTGTAAAATAATCATTGTTAATTTCTGCAGCGGTCGACCATGAAAGATCAACCTGGTTACCATTGAGTTTCGCATTGAAATAAATCAGCGAAATTGGAAGAACAGTTCCGGCTCTCATGGCTTGACCGAAATGTGAGAAAGTGGTTAGACCGGTGGATGATGTCTCGACGCTATTTCCATGTGCATGTTGCGAAATGATATTAGGATTATTGATGCTCCAATTGGCACTGTTATCGTGTCGTTTCAGGAGTATATAGTCTGAAGAGTCTGTGGAAGTTGTGTTTGTCTGTCCCATCGCGAAAAGCTGGATACCGTACGTTCCGGAGGTCATGTTCGTGTTTGGAGTAAGCGTCCAATAACCGTTGTTAACCATTTTGTTAAAATATTTTCCGTTGTAGTTCAGTCCTGCCGGTAAATTGGTCGGAGTAGGATCCCCCGCAACAAATGCTCCGGCTAAATTGGAGAAGCCGGCAGTTGAGTTCAATGTAATGGAGATCAACTCGTAATTACTTGAAGTGCCGATTGGAAAATCATACGACCCCGAACTGTTTGTATTTCTGCGTAGGTTACCTACAATATAATTTGCAGAAGAATAACTATTGATGCTTGAAGTCGCAGAATTGGTAACCCATACTTCGTTTGCACCTGTTATAATATGACCGCTAAACAGAGTCAGAATTCCGCTCACCCCAACTGAGTCTGTCAGTGTAAGATGGTAGCTGTTATTTAAAGTGAGGTTATTGACTGTGGCAGGCAAACCATCTCCGGAGTTTTGCCCTGTCAATCCATTGTATGTATAATTGCCGGAAGTGCTGAACGAACGTGTTCCGGTTACCTGTACATTTCCCAACGCACTTGATTGCGTGATACCATTTGCTGAACCAAGGTTCAATCCGCCTCCGCTCGCCAGTGTAAAATTTCCGCTGCCTGTTGGGTAGCTTGTACCCATGTTGAGAATGGCTCCGCTGTTTACAGTGAAGTGAACTGTATTGCTGATGGTACCAGCTGTCTTGGAAAAAATTTGAGTCCCTGATTTTGCGAAATAGATTTTACCGGAACCATAGGTTGTTGTAGTGGTTGCGGTTTCGGTAATCGTTCCTCCGGTCTGCGTAAAATTTCCATATAGATTCAGCGTACAGATTCCATTACCTGCAGCGGTACCTGTGTTTTGTGTCATATCGAATGTTCCGGAAGAAATACTGAAATTTCCAGACACATTAATGGTAGGCACTCCAAGTGCATTTTCACCCGCAAGCGAAATATCCGTTCCTCCGAATGTTCCACCTGTCTGCACATAGTTTCCGGATATACTGATCGTGCAGCCGGTTGATTTTGTGCAGGCAAATAATGACCCTCCCTGCATGTTAAAATTTCCTCCTACATTGAGAGTATAGGTTTCAGGTTGTCCGAATCTGTTAATTCCCGTTCCGGATGAAATGTAAGTAAAGTCACCATTTATTGTGGTTATTTTCCCTTGCCAGTTTTCAGTTGAAGTTTGATTCGGGCAATTGTAAGTGAAATTATTAAAGGATTGAGTCAGGTTACTTGGTTGTGTCACGACGACGCCCGTGATTTCGCATGTTGATCCTGTGTTCCAGTTCGCAAGCGGAATCGTATTTCCGTCTACGTCGTGCTGATAAACGCCACCTGAATTAACGGTCCAAATGCTGGCTGAAGTGGTGATGGGTCCATCCTGGTTGCGATACCGGCCGCCATTATTGATTGTAATAGTGGAACCGGCAGCGAATGTATTTGAACCTCCGCTTTGAATCACCACTAAACCTGCAACAGTCATTGCGGTGCTACCATTGTTTTTCAAAATTCCTGCTGCGGTCAACGTTCCACTCACATCTAAATCGGTTCCTGTTCCATTGTTGATGGTAAGTGTTTTAGCGGCTGCGATTGTCAAACTCCCGCCGTTATCTACTACAATCTGATCGGCTGTAACACTTGCGCTTACCGTAACAGTATGCGTGTTTTGGATTTCAATGACACCATTTGTATTATCCGGAGTTACGGAAGCCGCAATCCATGAAGTACCATTGTAGATTTGCCAGGTAGAATTACTGTTCCAGTTTCCGCTTTGCGCAGAACGGTAATCACCTGTTGTTGCCGCATACGATTTATATACGTTGGAGAGATTGAAGTAAAAAAACAATCCGGCCGTTAGCGAAATGAGGAGGAGAGTGGAAATTGGAACGACTTGTTTTAAAGTCATTCTCATAGAAACCCGTGGTCTGATTCTGATGCGGTTGTTCATTCGTGCTTTTCGTTTTTTATTAGTTGTTTTCAAGTTCTGACAATTTTAAAATCTGTCGTTCGTTTTTTTAAGTCATTCACATTAACGTCAAATACGGAACTGCCGGTTTTTGCAACTGTTCCATTAAATCTCAATGATTAGTTAGTATAACTTGTACGCTCATTCAGTATTTAAGTAGAGCAAGTTTGAGTTGAATATGCGACGAATGATTGCAACTGTAAGATTTCTGAATTTCTGTTTTAATTATTTGCTGTTGTTGCAACTTTTTAGATTCATCCATTCAGGTTTTTGGAAAAACTATTATTTTATATCAGTTTGCGGTCCTGCGAAAATGTAAGTTTTGTGTGGTATAGAAATAAAAAAAACCTCCGGTTTTTAAGGGGAGGTTTTAGTTCAATAATATTACATGACCTGAATCAGCTGTTCACAAATACAAGGTCTTCCGGTAAGATGGTTCCGTTCTCAGCAAGTATGGCTGCTCGCTCTATCACTGCTTTCAGCTCACGTACATTACCCGGCCAGTTGTATTGCATCATAGTCTTCATTGCTTCTTTTGAAATGGAAACAGGTTGTATCCTGTTCTCTTTACAAAAGTCGCCGAGGAAACTTTTTGAAAGCATGATAACATCGTCACCTCGTTCAAAAAGAGGAGGGAGGTGGATCAGGAATCCCTGCAGACGATAAAATAAATCTTCACGGAAACGTCCTTCTTTCACTTCATGCGCCAGGTTTCTGTTGGTTGCGGCAATCACTCTCACGTCGAGTTTTATTGATTTGTTGCTTCCGATTCTTGTTACTTCTTTTTCCTGGAGAACACGCAATAACTTTGTTTGGAGGATGGAATCCATTTCACCTATTTCATCCAGGAAGATGGTTCCTTCATTGGCTTCTTCGAATTTTCCGATTCTCCTGTCGCGAGCGTCTGTAAAGGCGCCTTTTTCGTGTCCGAACAATTCACTTTCGATCAGGTCTTCCGGAATTGCTCCCATGTTCACAGTAACGAAAGGTTTACGTGCGCGTGGCGAATTATAATGAATCGCTCTTGACACCAGTTCTTTTCCAGTACCGCTTTGTCCGGTTACCAGCACCATGATATTACTCTTCTCAACTTTTTGAATGAGTTTTAAAACACGTAATACGGCTGAACTGTTTCCTAATATATTTGTGTATCGGTTTCGATCAATGATCTGATCTTTCAGTTTTTCATTTTCCTGTTTCAGGTAAACATTTTTGCACAAATTCCTGATTGAGTTTTCAAGATTGATAATCGCGTTTTCATTCTTGATAATATAATCTTCAGCGCCCTTCTTGTATGTTTCCACTACCACATCCAGCTTTTCCTGGCCGGATACTATTACACATTGAATGTTGTCGTTGTAGTTCTTGATCTTTTCCATTAATTCAAGTCCGTTCATTCCCGGCATCAGGTAATCGATAGAAACAATATCAGGATTCAAATGAAGATTGTTCAGACACTCATCCGGTGAAAGGAAATGAGTGACGTCTACATTATCAAGTTTTTCAATTGCTTTCCTGATAAGGCTTCCGAGAAACTGATCATCATCTACGATAAATATTCTGATCATAACGTTAGAGTATTAATTTGTTGTTGCATACTTTTTCCAGCATAGTACTTTTAAGAAAATCCGGTTAAAATGTTTCGTTAAATCTGATTCCGAATTCCTCTTTTGATTGTATTTATTACACTTTTTAATCCTGACTTTTTTAATCTTTGTTTACCCGGAACCAATGTTATTTCATTCCCTTCAGCTTTTTTCCCAGTTCTCTAAAAGCTAATTGAGTTGACTTCTGAATGGTTTCCAGCAAACCCGGTATTTTTCCCAGTTCTGCTTTCGATTCATTACACATTTCTATTTCGGCCAGAAGCTTCTGAGTGTCCGAAAGTCCCATGTAAACAAACGAAGGTTTGATTCGATGCGCGATGAGTTTAACCTCTTCCCAGTTCTGCTTTTTAGTACATTCATTCATTCTTTCAAGCGCCTCCGGAGTTTTCTCCAGAAACATTTCAATCATTTCAATGATAAATTCGTCGTTACCTTCAGCAATTTCCTTCAGGTAATAAAGATTTATTTTGCCTTCTTTATCTTCCGAATCAATCCGGTTTTCAATGCGTGGATTTTCTATCGGAAGATCTTTTTTCAGAAGAGAATTTTTTTCTTCAATAGTTTCTGCTACGGTTATAACAGATTCAGTTTTGAGATCAGATTGATCTATCTGTTGAGTGAGTCCTATTATTTTTTTCTTTAAGTCCTCCGGATTAAATGGCTTCGAAATGTATTCGTTCATTCCAAGGTCAAAACATTTTTGTCTTTCTGTAGGCACAGCATGAGCTGTCATGGCCATGATCGGAATACTTCTGAATGGTTCTTCCAGTTCAGTCCTGATCTTCTGTGTAGCCGTGTAACCATCCATTTCCGGCATCTGGATATCCATCAGGACAAGATCAAAATGATTGGCCTGCAATTTTTCTATGGCGATCCTCCCGTTACCCGCACATTCAACATGTATGTCCCAGTCTTTTAAAACTTTCTTTACAATCATCTGGTTAATTGCATTGTCTTCCGCAACCAGAATGCGAACATTACTTAACGACTCATTGTTTTCAGTATCAATTTTTTTCGGAAGAACAGATTGTTCTGATGTAATTTCATACGAGAGATGGAAAAAGAATGTGGTTCCTTCCCCGGTTTTACTCTTTACTCCGATTGTTCCTCCCTGTAATTCGATGAGTCGTTTTACAATGGTCAATCCTAAACCGGTTCCACCAAACTTTCGTGTGGTATCGCTGGCTGCCTGAGTAAAACTGTCGAATATGGTGTCCAGACTTTCTTTCGGTATTCCAATACCGGTATCTTTTATTGCAATGTCGAGTGTAACCTGTTGATCACGTTTACTTCGAAGAGAAATTTTCATCACCACCTCACCGTGCTCTGTAAATTTGATTGCGTTCCCGATCAGGTTATTCAGTATCTGACTCAAGCGAGTCGGGTCGCCACAAAGTGTGGCAGGCATCTGCGGATCAATCTCCGCCACCAGGTTCAGCTTCTTTTCATCCGCTTTCGCTTTGAAAAGTGCAAATGCATTCTCCGCGATTTCTTCCATGCTGAACGGAATTTTTTCGAAGTTCATTCTGCCGGCTTCTATCTTGGAGAAATCGAGAATATCATTGATGATCACAAGAAGGTTGTCAGAAGAAGTCTTGATCGATTTCATATAACCATTTTGTTCCGGGTTCAAAGGAGTATTTAAGAGGATGTGTGTAAGGCCGATGATTCCGTTCATTGGAGTACGAATCTCATGACTCATGTTTGCAAGGAACTGTTCTTTGATCGTCGCAGTTTCTTCCGCAAGTTGTTTTGCTTTCTTCAGTTGTTCTTCAGCACGCTTGTGATCCGTAATGTCTGATGAAACACCGATGACACCCGTGATCTTATCGTTTTTGTCTTTGATCGGGGTATAATACGCCTGGTAAAACCGGTTGTTCATTTCAAGGATGGAAGTTACTTCTTCACCTTTCATTGTACGTTCGAAGATATCGATAACCTGCGGGAACATCATCGCAAATGCATGTATCGACTTCCCGACAATTCTTGTTTTATCCGCGCCAAGACTTTCAATTCCTTTTCCTTCAAACAAAGTAAACACTCCTTTTTCATCCAGCGCAAACAGGATGATGGGAGAATTTGAAACGACTGTATGCAATCTTTTTTCAGATTCACGCAGAGCTTGTTCAATTCGTTCTTTCTCGCGTTCGGCTTCTTTGAAACGAATAACGTAGCGTAAACTCTGAGCAAGACCTTCAGGAGAAAGCAGACTTTTCGGAATGTAATCGGAAGCTCCTGTTTTCATGGCTTCCACGGCTACTTTTTCATCACCATGCGAAGTAACAATGATGATCGGTGACGTGTTGCCCTGTTCACGAATCGATTTTAATAACTCAATGCCAGTGCCACCGGGTAAATTATAATCGAGAAAAATACAATCGTAGTTTTTTCCTTTCGTAGCTTCTTTACCGCTTTCATGATCTTCAGCAAATGTTACATCAACATTTATTCCTGACGATTTAAGCGCCCGCTTTATAATCATGCGGTCGAGTTCATCGTCCTCAACAACTAAGATACGTATGGGTTGATCTATCATTCGAATAGCAGCATTACAACTTCGGCTTTATGCCGGGTTTAGTTCTTCTTACTGTAATCGATGATGATTGTTTTTAATTTATACTGAAAACCTTTCAGAAATCTTTCAGTTTTTCGAAAAAGAAAGAGCATGTGGATTAAAAGTGAATCGTCGAACCGGGGAGTGAGAGAGTGGGAAAGTGGGGGAGAGAGAAAGGGAGAAAATGAGAATGGGGGAGGCGGAGAATTGGAGAAAATAAATGTTTTAATTGACGGACTATAAGTAAGAAATTCGTTTTTTCGCTTTCACAACTTTCTCTTACAATATTTTCCTGCGTTTTAAAAATAGATTCTTCTGATAAAGGTGATCGGTTCCATCATGTTGATTTAATACTGATAATTTTTCTGTTTGGAATCGAGACGAATCTTTTAAAACCAATAAAAACTGTTTTATTTTATTTTTTATAATTTCTATAATTATGTTCAACAGAATAAGGTATTAGCGATTAATGTTCGTTAGTAATTTTTTCTCTGCTTCTCACTTTCGCCATCTCTCCCATTCTCCGCGTCTCCGTTTCACTCACTCACTCTCTCACTCTCCCACCTTCTAACTTTCAATAAAATCAAACAGGTAGAAAAATAACAAACTCGGTTTCGGCGCCTTCTTCGCTTTGTACTTTTATTTCTCCATGGTGCGCTTTGATAATATCATAGCTGAGCGACAATCCTAAACCGGTTCCCTGTCCTGTCGGTTTGGTGGTGAAAAACGGATTGAAAATTTTTTCCTTTACATCTTCCGGAATTCCGCTGCCGTTATCTTTTACTGAAATGATGACGTGATTCGGTTGCGATGAATTAGAAAAAGTTGTTGTAACGGTTACCGTTGGCCGATAGAGAGAATCAGGACTGAGCACTGCAAGTGATTTACTTCTTTCACTTACCGCGTAAAATGCATTGTTGAAAAGATTCAGCAGCACACGGTTGATGTCCTGCGGAATAACAAGTATCTCCGGCAACGAAGCGCCAAAATTTTTCTCAATCGTACATTGAAAATCAGATCGCGCCGACCGCATGCCATGCCACGCAAGTTTGATGGCGTCTTCCGTAAGACGGTTCAGGTCTGTCAGTTGTTTTTCACCATGCTCGCTTCTGCTGTGAAGCAGCATGCTTTTCACAATGTTGTCGGCGCGTTTTCCGTGATGGTTTATTTTTTCAAGATTCATTTTGAGGTCATCTACAATGTCTTTTCTTTCGGATTCCTTTTTTGTCTCCTCCAGTTCTTTTAATAAATCAACAGACAACTCCGAAAAATTATTGACGAAGTTAAGCGGGTTCTGAATCTCATGCGCGATGCCCGCTGTAAGTTGTCCGAGTGAAGCCATCTTTTCCGATTGCACCAACTGTGTCTGTGTTGATTTCAGATCTTCCAAAGCTTTGTTGAGCGACGTGATCAGTAATTTTTTTTCACGGTAGCGAAAATAAATCAGGAAAAGAAAAACCGAAATAAAAATTGAAACAACGATGGCGAGGTTTCTAAGGTTTCGCTGTGTATTCAGTGACAATTCGTTTTCTTTCAGTTGAACCTGTTGCTGTGACAGGGCGAGTTCCTGCTGGGTTTTTTCATTTGTCAGTTTCTGAATCTCAATTTCCTGTTCCTGTTTGTCGCCTTTGGTCACGCGCAACGAATCGTTCAGTTGAACAATGGTTTGTTCTTTTTTCAACCGTTCCAGTTGCGCCTCCGTAATTTTTTTATTGTACTCGAGATCTTTCTGGGTCAGCTTCTGCGACATGATTTTCTTTTCATTGTTCATCAGGTCTTTGATGCGGTTTTTTTCATCCTGATCCTTCAGCCGTTCTTTTCCGGAAAGTGTTCTTGAATTTTCAACCCTGTCGATGGAGTCTTTCAGGTTCTTGTATAAATCGTCGTATGCCTGAGAGCGCGCTTTGTTTTTTGAAGCGGCGTTTACAGAAGCAAGCTTGATATACGATTCGAGCGTTAATTTTTTTACGTTGAGCATGGATGATTTTCTGTACGAGTGGTTGAAAAATTCCAACGCGTTTTCAAACTGATCATTTTTAAAATTTGCAATGCCGATATCTCTCAATGCTGTTGCGGATCCATCCGCATCTTTCAGTTCTTCAAACAAATTCAGTGATTCCTGCAATTGAGCGATGGCCCTGTCTTCTTCATCATTCCTGATAAGCGATTCTCCAAGCGAGAGACCGGCAGCGGCAGCAGATCGTTTGTCATTTTGTTTTTTGAAATTGTTGAGTGCGTCAGAAAAATGCACAATGGCATTTGCATCATCATGCAAGTTGTCGCATGATTTACCCGCCATAAAAGAGAGCAGCGCAATTCGTTTCGAAGAATTGATCGACTGCGCTTTTGCCAACGCCGGCAGGTAATAATCAAGTGCAAGCTTGTCGCTTTTTTGTTCGAAGTAGGAATAACCGGTGAGCGCAAGAACAAGCAGTTCTCCTTTTATATTACCCGTTGCCCTGAATGACCCCAGTGATTGTTCAAAATACTGAAGCGTATTGCTGATATCACTTTTTTTCAGACTGACCAAACCAAGATTGGCTGCTTCCACTGAAAGTTGTTTCCTGTTTCCGTCATGTGCTGCCGATTTGTATTTTTTATCATGCGCCTTGACAATTTTCTCAAATGCTTTCCTGTCATTCTTTGCGAATGCATTGTCCATTATTTTTGTTGTGGAGTCGTCGAAAATTTTAACGATATCATCTTCATCAGGAATTTTGAATGAACTCTGTGCCGAACAGGGAACTGCAAGCAACAAAACGAACAGGAAGGCCGGATAAAATTTCATAAATCACAAGTGAAACAGAAGTGGCAAGGTAATAAATTTGATAAAACGAGAGTTGGGGTGAAAGCAAAAAAAAGAGGCTTACGAAAACGCAAGCCTCTTAATGTGTTTAGCTATTTTGTTAATACGTTACTTCGAAGTTTCGAACGGAGGTGGTCTTACCATCTTTCACAACACTGATCATGTAGCTGCCCTTCGGCAATGCCAGACCGCTTATAACAACTGCATTCACGCCTTCATTCAGCTGAATGTTTTTCACTGCATGAATTTGTTGTCCGACAATATTCGTAATGATAAGATCAGCTTTGCCGCCGTTTGCCGTACTGATGTCAACAGTAAAGTTACCGTTGTTCGGGTTTGGATAAATGTTGCGCACACTTTCTTTCGTAATTGGAACCACGGCTACTGCCTGTGTAGAAACATTTAATCTGAATGAAATGTCGTTGCCGAAAGTCAGCAAAGAAAATGGCTCATTAATACGAAAGGAAAAGATATAAGGCATAGAGCGCATCTGACTCGCATCAGGTGTCCATGAAATAGTACCGGTTGAAACCCCTGCACTGTTAATGACAGCACTGGTTGCAGGATTAGTGGAAAGGAGGAATGGTTCACCTCTCGCCTCCATCGTGAGCGTTTGAAAATCAGGATCGAGAACCGTAACAGTTAGCGTAAACGGTGTTGCCGGGTTTAGGTTAAACGTATTGGATGAGGTAGCAGTACCATTCACTGAATTCGAAACAAGCAACGGGCGATTACCACTATTCACAACGATGATCTGCATGTCTCTGCGTATTTGTCCGATCTGAACACCATTGCGGTATTCATTCACCAATACTGAAACTTCAAAATGTCCTGTTGTATTCGGTAGAAAAGAAATGACTCCGGTAACAGGATCCATTGTAAAAGGCATCGTGGAATCAGATGGCGGTAATGTATAACCTCCCACGTATACACCCGCTGTTGTAACTGGAGTGTCGAGTGTCCATGCAATGCTGTCGCCGTCTGCATCATAAGGAAGAGGATTGTATGTAAGCGGAATGCCTACCTGTGCAATTGGAATTGGAGGATTTAAGAAAACCGGTGATGAGTTCGTTGAGTCTGCCCACAGGTTGTTATACAAATGGAACGAATCGCCCAACGGATTTGAAATGTTTAAGATCGCGCCGTTACGGCAGCAGTCCTCGTACCACAAACTGTAACTTCCCGAAGCAGGAAAAGTTATTGTATCAATATATGTGTACTCTTCTACACCATTTCCAAAAACCGTCGGTGCACTTAGATGAACATAATCAGTTTGTGTCCATGAACCGGGGCCAGAATAATTAAATGTAGCAATCGCAGCCATGTTAATTCCCAAGGTATCCCTGTACGCAGTGATCGTGACTTCGTAGGTAAGACCGCCAATGTTAAGCGACGTCATCTGACCGCCCATTAAATGCGTTGCGCGGCTTGTTGTAGCAAGTGTGCAAACAAATAATACAAGTAGTAATTTTTTCATAGAGATACTTTTTTAGTAAATTGATTTGGGTTTTGGTATGCCAAACGTAGGAGATTCTTTTTAGAAAAGCAAGTGGGTGGGGGTATTGTTTTGAACTGAATTGTTAAAGGGAGAATGGGGATAGTGTGAAAATGGGAGAGTGGGAAAGATAGAATGGGAGAATCTGTGAACCGGAGAAAGTGGGAGCGTGGGAATAGGAGAAAGGGAGGATCTAAAAGGACGGTGCGATTTGGGTATTCGTACATTCGTAATCTATTCGTTATTCGCTACAGGAATTTTCGACGAAAATCTCACCTCTCGTATCTCACCTCTTAACTATTCCGCTGGCTCGTATCAATCCTGCTTACCGTGAGAATTCCCTGCACGCTTTTCAATTTATGAATCAGTTTTGTAAGATGATCCGTATCGTGCACAAAAAGCATGATGGTTCCTTCAAAGATGCCGTCAATACTTTCGATATTAAAAGCGCGCATGTTTACTTTCAACTCACTTGAAATAACTTTTGAAATTTTGCTGACTACTCCAACCTGATCGATGCCCGTGATCTTGATGCCGGCAAGAAAAGCGATTTGCTGTTGGTTCGTCCAGCGCGCTTTTACAATGCGGTACGCATAGTTACTCATCAGTTGGATCGCATTCGGACAATTCACACGATGAATTTTTATTCCTTCGTTGATCGTAATGAACCCAAACACGTCGTCACCCGGAATCGGGTTGCAGCAGGGCGAAAGTTTGTAATCAATCTTCTCAAGATTTTCACCGATCACGAGCATATCTGCTGAACCACGTACATTTTTTACCAGTTGCTCAAGCGATTGCGGTTCACTTCGCGGAGGAGCCTTCGCTTTGATGGTTCCCTTGTCTTCCACAAACTCTTTCAGATCCTGCACGTCGAGTACGCCTTTCGCAATCCTGTAAAAAAGTTCGAGACTGGTCGGGATTTTATAATAGGCCAGAAGTTCATTTATATTTTCGTTGTTGAACTGAAGTTTGAGATGACGGAATTTCCGTTCAAGAATTTCTTTCCCGTCTTCCGCCACACGTTTCTTCTCTTCTTTGAGCGCTGATTTAATTTTTGATTTTGCTTTTGCGGTCACTACATAATTCAACCAGTCTTCTTTCGGAGTCTGTTTGTTTGAAGTGAGAATCTCCACCTGGTCGCCGCTGTTTAACTTATGACTGAGTGGTACCAACCGATGATTTGTTTTCGCCCCGATGCACTTGCTTCCGATGTCGGTGTGAATTTCAAATGCAAAATCCAATGCCGTCGCGTTCAACGGAAGAGTGATCAATTCACCGGTAGGAGTAAAGACAAAAATTTCATCGGAGAAAAGATTTAGTTTGAATTCGTCAACAAAATCCAATGCGTTGGATTCCGGATTTTCCAGCATCTCACGGATGCGGTTGATCCATTCATCGAGTGCTGTTTCTCCCGACGACTCCTTGTATTTCCAATGTGCCGCATATCCTTTCTCTGCAATTTCATCCATGCGTTTTGTGCGAATCTGAACTTCCACCCAGCGGCCTCCGGGACCCATCACAGTTGTATGCAGCGATTCATAACCATTTCCTTTCGGCGTCGAAATCCAGTCGCGCAGGCGATCAGGATTCGGATGATAAAAATCGGTGATGATAGAATAAGCTTTCCAGCAAATCGCTTTTTCTTCTTCAGGTTCGGTATCGAGAATAACACGAATGGCAAAGAGGTCGTATATTTCTTCGAACGATACGCCCTGTTTTTTCATTTTTATCCAGATGGAATGAACGGATTTAGAACGTCCTTTAATTTCAAATTTACATTCCTGTCTTTCGAGTTCTTCCTTAATCGGTTCAACAAATTCATTGATGAAACGGGTACGTTCTCGTTTTGTCTGTTGAAGTTTTTCGGAAAGCTCCGTGTAAATTTCCGGCTCGGTATACTTCATCGCCAAATCTTCCAATTCTATTTTGATGGAGTAAAGTCCAAGGCGATGGGCGAGCGGAGCGTAGAGGTAAGCTGTTTCAGACGCGATCTTCAGTTGCTTTTCACGCGGCATCGAATCCAATGTCCGCATGTTGTGCAAACGATCGGCAAGTTTGATGAGAATAACGCGCACATCATCAGAAAGAGTAAGCAGCATCTTACGAAAATTTTCCGCCTGCAACGATGAACCCTGGTCGAATACTCCCGCGATTTTCGTTAAACCGTCAATAATGGAAGCAACTTTTTTACCGAATGTTTTTTCAATATCATCGAGTGTGAGATGCGTATCTTCCACTACATCATGAAGCAAAGCGCATACAATGGATGTAGTACCAAGCCCGATTTCTTCAGCTGCAATCAGTGCCACAGAAAGAGGGTGCAGGATGTAGGGCTCACCGGTTTTTCTTCGCATGTCTTTGTGCGCTTCCAAAGCAATGTCGAAGGCGAGACGAATCTGTTTCTTGTCTCCCTTGTCCATGTTCGGTTTGCAGGCACGCAACAATGCACGATAACTTTTCAGGATAGCTTCCTTCTCGTCATCGGCACTGTACACTTGTGTGATATTCTCTGACACTTTATTTACTCTTATTATAATTCACTAATATAGGGAAAAAGATTTTAGATAGTAGAATCAAGAATCAAGACGATCTATTTTACCTATAGCGAATGACGAATAGATTACGAATGTACGAATATGCGAATCATGTGGCATCCCCACTTTCTCACTTTCAGTTTTTATTTCTAAGCGCGCATTTAATTGTCAACGACCTGCGTTATTACTTATTCATTATTCCTTCTTACTTCGAATCGGTTTTCTTCAACGCCAGTATCGAATAATCCGTATCCACTTTCCGGATGGTATTAATCAAAACTCCGAGTCCGTCAATTTCCATTTCCACAACATCATTCGGTTGAAGCCATTGTGGTTTGTAGGCCGGATCATTTAATAATCCTGTTCCGTTCAGTTCCAGAAAACATCCGGTGCCCACAGTTCCGGAACCAATCACATCGCCCGGATAAATATCCACACCATACGCGCAGCGTTCAATGATCTCTGCAAAAGTCCAGTCCATGTCACCGAGATTTCCGGCGCTGACCTGTTTTCCATTCACCAGGCATTTCATCTTTAGATTGTATCGGTTGCCTGTATGATTTTTTTTTGCAGGAACTTTGAATGATTCTAGTTCATCAGGAGTTACGAGCCACGGGCCGATTACCGTTGAGAAATCTTTTCCTTTTGCAGGGCCAAGGTTTAGCAACATTTCTTCCATCTGCAAGGTGCGTGCACTCATGTCGTTCATGATCATGTAGCCGGCAATGTAATCGTCTGCTTCTGCGGCTCTGATATTTCTTCCTTTCTTTCCGATCACAACAGCGGCTTCCAGTTCGAAATCCAGTTTCTGAAAATGATCGGGCATACAGAAAATTTCTCCCGGTCCCTGGATGGCATTGTGATTCGTAAAATAAAAAATCGGGTATTGATCGAACTCTGGAATCATGTCTGCTTTCCTGTTTCTTCTTGCGGATGCCACGTGCTGACGAAAAGCATATCCGTCGCGGCAGGAAGTCGGATAGGGAACAGGAGCCAACAGATTATTTTCGGTTGCAGAAACCTGTATTGTTTTATTTCGAATTGTGGATTGAGGGTTGCGGATTTCTTCGTTCAGTTGTTTTGCAATTCTCATTCCTTCATCACCCAACTTTAAAAAATCCGCCATGGAGTCAGGTAAAGCCGATGTTGAAAGTAATGCCGAATTTTTTTGGAGATTATAAATTGCGGAGTTAAAATAAATTCCGAGGTGTTCATTACCTTGTTCAATATAGCTTACGAGTTTCATAACGATTTCTGTATTGCACAAAAATAGAAATAGAAAATCAGTCCGCCTTATTTATTTTTAGTTGGATAAAATTAACCAGGAAGACACAAAGAAATACGAATTCTTCTTTGTGTCTGGGTGGTGAAAAAATCAGCGCACAAACAAAAAGAGCCGCGATTCCGCGCAGCTCTTAATTGGTTTATCATGTTCGTCTTATTCCTGCTTATTCTTTTCCGATGATTAATTTTTGTTTAAGTGTTTCCAGTCCGTTGGTAGCAACGATGATATAAACACTTCCGATCTTGCGATAGCTTTCGTCAATTTCAAGTTTTAATTCACCGAAATTTTCGGACGAGTGAATCGTAGCGGGTATTGTTTTTCCATTGATATCCTGAACTGTAACCGTGTAGTTCCTTAGATCATTCCCTGAATAATTCAGATTTAAATTTGCACCATTCGATGGATTCGGATAAACACTGAAAACACTTTTGTTTTTATTGGAAATACTTATCGGCGTGAAGGATGTGGAATGTCCGTCAAAGTCGGTCTGCCTCAACCGGTAATAAGATGTTCCTGAGTATGGGTTATGATCCACGAATGAATACGTATGGGAAACAGTTGTATTCCCTGATCCGTCAACAGTTCCGATTGCTTCGTAATGATTGTTGTCTTTCGAACGCTCAACAGTAAAAAAATCATTGTTGATTTCAGATTGAGTGATCCAGTCTATATTCACATTTTTACTTATTAATTTAGCATTGAATGATGATAGTTCAACAGGAAGAGGATTTCCACCGCCAGGAGGATTTCCAAGTACGAAGTACGTGTGGAAATTATTGAACACGCCTGACGTAATATTTCCGGTCCAGTTAGCAGTCGCTACGCCGGCGAAATTCTGCCAGAGAGAAACACCGTCATCATGGGCAACAAGCAATGTGTTTTTGTTCGCCACTCCGTCGTCCACATCATAATACATCTGGATTGTTCCGTTGCTGAAGTTAGCCACATTCTGACGGGCAAATTGAACGTAACGAATATTCGAAATATTTGCAATTGCAGCAGGAAGTGTAAATGGAAGTGCAGAAGCTGTCGAATTAAAGATTTGTGCGCGGTAGGTCACCGATGTTCCATTGCTGTGTTTAACGGTGAGTACGACTGGTCTGTACGCAACACCTCCTCCTATGGGAAATGTTTTGGTAGTGGAAACAGCTGTTGCCCAGGTATGAATCATTGGACCATCAACAAATGATGTATTGGAACCCAGACTTGCATTTGCCGCACTCTGGCAGGTTAAAATATTGGTTGAATTCGTGAGCAGGTTTCCGTTTACCATTGATAAGAAATTGCTTACGTTGGCTGCTTTATTTAACGTGATGTTGCTTGAGTTGTTGATAGCGAGGTTGTAAAAGGTGGTCACATTCGATCCGCCTATTGCCTGTGTGCCGCTTGTGTTGAATGTAACAGTACTGGTTCGTTGTGTGTAGGTTCCGTTGTTGTAAATAGCGTCTGAACCATTCATGGTTGAAAGTAATGTCATCTGTTTTGAATCACCCTGTGTTCCGCTTACAGAACGTATATCGAATATTTTGCCGATGTCGATGTATAAACTCAGTAATTTGAAATCGACTGTTGAATTTGAAGAGGGTGCAAGTGTAATAACGGCTGCATTGGTTCCGGTCACTTTAAAATTAGGATAGGTTGCCGCCGGATATGGTTTGAAGTTAAACGTTTTTGGTGTACCTGTTGCGGCGTCTCCGAACTGCATCGTACCACCTGTTGCGGTAACACTTCCGGCTGTTCCGCAGATGGCGGCATCAATGGTAGTAACACCGGCAATATTCGGTTTCTCGAACGTAATAGTTCCCGCGCTCATTGTAAAAACGCTTCCTGCAACATCCGTTACAAAAAATACCTGCCTGTTTGTACCAGTCGCTCCGTTGTTCAGAAGAATTGTTCCTCCTGTCATATTAAAACTGAAAGGTTCCGCTGCTGACACTGTTCCGTATGTGATTCCTCCGTACACAATCAGTGAGCCGGACGACACATCAAGAGATGGAACGGTTGCTCCGCTCTGGTCAGAACGAAGTCCCTGCAAACCTGCTGTTGTACCGATCTTAACAGTACCACCGTTTACATACAATGATCCCTGCAGGTAAACATTATCGGCGGCGGATGCAAACCACATCGTTCCCATGGGAACCTGATAGGCCATCGTTGGTCCGATCGTAAATGTAGCTGCTGTCGGATTAATGCTATATGATCCTGCGTTGTTATGAATATATGTTCCTGTATTTCCGACAAAACCTCTGATTGCATTTTCGAATGAATTGGTTTGAACGTCAACGGTGGTTACTTGCAACGTTTTGCTGAGCGAAACAGTATTCAAATCCCATGCTCCGGATCCGTTCACAGTACTGTTTGTTGCGCCATTGAAGGTGAGGTTGACCACCTGGCCGAGGTTTACATAAAAATCAACAATACCAAAGTTGGCAAAATTTCCGGCGATATTTAAAGTATGAGTTCGTGCTACTGTGGTGTTGTACCAGAATTTTGCCCCTGTGTTTACAGTTACATTTCCGCTTACTGTTACGGCAAAGTTGGCGGTCGATTTATATTCAACTATACCTGAAACTCCCTGACCCACATTGATGGTTGCGCATGCAACGGCTGTATTAATATAGATCGTGTAACCGTTTCCGATATTCGCGATATCACCAGCCTGTGGAAACGTACTTGTATTAGTTGCGTTGCCGTACCCAACGGTAGACCAGGTTGTATTCACATTCCAGTTACCACCGCTTGTTCGTGAATAGTAAGTTATTGCACTTGCAGAACTGATCATGATGGCCGAAAAAATAAAAATTGCAACTGCGCAATTCGACTGCTTCCGGATCCCTTTTAAGATTTTGCTGACAGGCTTTTTCGATGCTTTAATTTGATTCAGTATAGAAGCAAATTCTATCATGACCTGTAGTTTTGACTTTTTCATTTGAATGGTTTTTTTTGAATACATATTCGATTTGAAATAGCGCATGTGTATTTCAAATCAATTTATCGAAAATGGTTCTTTAAAGTTCACGGTATTTCCATCGGAATTCTAAGTTGTAAGGTTTTGGTTGATGTGAAGTAAAAAGGAACGGTCAGGGAGTCGCAAACCGTTGATCCCGGTTAAAATTATCCGGTTCGATTTTTTTTTCTTCCTTTTTTTTATGCAAGCGTTAGCTCGTTTTTCATGGAAAGAAAGAAATGGTAAATCAAACCATTTGAAATAAATGATCTGATTACACAAAATCTGCAATCGTTTGGCTCTTAACAAATGGAATAAAAATGTTTTCATGCTGAGGGCGCGGAGGAGGCGCAAAGGTCGCAGACCTGACGGCCTGTATTTTATGGAATAGCCGCTTCCGAAAATTGCATTTGAAACTGATCTCAGCGTTCTCTGCTCCTGAGCGCTCCCATGTGAAACAAGTTATTGAATTATACAACATTTCAATCAACCCTTGCAGGCTTAAGAATAAAATGTATAATTTTGAGACGTTAATACATCTCATTATGCCTCATTATTTTTCTCTGGGTAAAATTCCTCACAAGCGTCATACTCAATTCAGGAAGCCCGACAAAGAATTGTATGCTGAAGAATTGGTTTCCACCCACGGATTTTCAAGTGTTTATTCGCTGATCTATCATTGTTATCCACCAACGATGGTGAAGGAAATCGGGCAGAGTTATTCAGTAGCTCCTAAAGTCGCTTTCCAACGTTCTCTTAAACATCAGAGTTTTGAAGGCTTTCATATTCAGCCGGCTGATGATTTCCTTGAGAGCAGGAAGCCTGTACTCATCAATAATGATCTCCATATTTCACTGGCTTCACCCCGGAAATCAATGACGGATTATTTTTATAAAAATGCGGATGCTGATGAAGTAATCTTCGTGCATGAAGGTGAGGGAGTGTTGAAAACCATTTATGGTTCAATCGAATTCGGGTATGGTGATTATCTCGTTATACCACGAGGCACCATTTATCAAATGCAACTTAATTCACCAGGTAACCGTCTTCTCATTATTGAATCTTTCAGTGCCATTGAAACACCGAAACGTTACAGGAATCAGTATGGTCAGTTTGAAGAACATTCGCCTTTCTGTGAACGCGATGTAAGATGCCCGAAGAATCTTGAAACACATGATGAGAAAGGAGATTTCAAAATCATGATTAAGAAAGAAGGGATGATTTATCCGTATGTATATGCCACGCATCCTTTTGATGCAATCGGGTGGGATGGCAATCATTATGCATGGGCGTTTTCTATTCATGATTTTGAGCCGATTACCGGAAGAGTTCATCTTCCTCCGCCTACTCACCAGACATTTGAAGCACATAATTTTGTGATCTGCTCTTTTGTTCCGAGGATGTATGATTATCACCCGCTGTCGATTCCCGTTCCTTACAATCACAGCAACATTGATTCAGATGAAGTTCTGTATTATGTTGATGGTGATTTTATGAGCCGGAAATCAGTAACGAAGGGAATGATTACCTTGCATCCTGGAGGCATTCCTCATGGACCTCACCCGGGAACTGTTGAAAAAGGCATCGGTCAAAAAGAGACAAAAGAGTTAGCTGTCATGATTGATACGTTCCGACCTTTGTGGATCACAGAAGACGGAGTAAACATCATGTCGTCCGATTATTATAAGTCATGGATTGAATAAAAAAAAATACAGATTGACAGCGATAACTACTGAATTTTTAGAAACAAAGTAGTTGCAGAATCAATATTAAAATACCATTTTTGGAAAGTTAAAATAACTCATAAACTCTAACCATTACACGTCCAATGAAAAGAATCGTACTAAGCTTAATATCAGTGTTTATTTTTTCATTTGCCCACGCGCAGATAAACATCTTCCATGAAAACTTTGAGGTAGTCGATAGTATGACTTCAAGCGGAATCCCGACCTGGTTTCAACAGGCAGGTTTGCAGGTAAGTGGTTCACACTGCATGCGTGATACTGTTGCTGCAAATGATACTTCATACCTCACCACCATTGCATTCTCTACGGTTGGAAATTTTAATGTGTTGCTTGATTTCTGGCACATCTGCAAGATTTCATTTACGGACGCTGGCATTGTCGAAGTTTCGAACAACAACGGAACTACCTGGCATCGGCTCACCTCGGCTGAATACCTGAGTGTTTCAGGATTTTCAACGAACAACCTTTTTTCATCAGTTGTGTACGGACAAACGGGAACAGGATGGGATCCGTTTAATGATTTCACAATACCAACCAACACGTGGTGGAAGCATGAACTATTTGATATCTCGACCTTTGGTGGAAATGCATCGAATGTAAAAGTCAGGTTCAGACTTCAGGATGGTAACACCAGTGGGAGTGACGGAAATTATGGCTGGCTGATTGACGATGTAAATGTTGTTGAATCTGCTCATGAATTATTTCCTCCGCATATTGCATGGGCACCTGCAGCTTTGCAAGGAAATATTTATAACCTCGGACCCTATACAATCAAAGACACCATCATTGATCCATCCGGCTTGGGTCCTGCAACGTTGTACTATTCCTTAAACGGAGCTGCACTTGTTCCTGTTACCATGACATTGGTATCAGGAAATGTGTACCAGGGAATAATTCCCGCTGTAAACAATGGCGATACTATTTGCTATTATGTTCAGGCATCAGACACGTGGGGTAATACTGCCGTGTTGCCTGCTGCCGGAACGAATTGTATTTATGCTTCCTCCGGAATTGTATTTCCATATTTTGATAATTTTGACGTAACAACAAATTTATGGACGCCGATATTCGGGTCGGGAAGTCACTGGGAATTGGGCACCCCTTCTTTTGGTGCAACCAACACAGCGCACTCACCACCAAATTCGTGGGACATCGATTTAGCTTCCGGTTATCAGAATTTGTCTCACGATACATTACTTTCTCCCGTGCTAAATTTTAATGGAATCTATAATCCTGTTTTATCATTTTGGCTCAATTATAATACGGAATTGGCTTATGATGGTACCAGACTGGAATATACGTTGGATGCAGGAACTACCTGGCAGGTATTGGGAGCAGTAAATGATCCGAGGGCAACGAATTGGTATAACAGAGCCATTCTTAATTCAAGTTTAAAACCAGCATGGGCTGGTAATTCGAATGGGTGGCATCAATCTACTTACAGGTTGGGTTGTTTATTCACTACTTCACCTTCGGGCGTGCAGTTCCGATTTATTTTTACTTCAGATGGAAGTTTGGCAGTTGACGGATGCTCCATGGATGATTTTTCGGTTACACTGGCGCCTCCAAATGATATCGGTGTAACGGCAGTTCTGCGTCCTGGATTCTCAGCTCCGGCTGGAATAAATGACACGGTGAAAATCGTAATAGCAAATTTGGGAAGTAATCCTGCTTCCGGTTTCAATATTCATTACTCCGTAAATGGTGGAGCAGCAGTTTCTCAACTATTTTCAGGGACGATAATGCCATGTGATGTAGACACTGTAATTTTCACAACACCTTACACTGTTCCTTCCGGAACGTTCAATCTTTGTGCATTCACTTCCTTATTAACAGATGGAAATCACTCCAACGATACAATGTGTAAAAGTTCACAGGGAATTCCACTTCTCAATTTGCCATACACGGATAATTTTGAAACTCCACCTGCACTTTGGTATGATAGTTCTGCTGCGGGAACCAACTGGCAGTTGGGGATACCCAATTACGGAGTTACAAATTCAGTCCATTCACCTGTGAATGCATGGGATGTAAACCTGGATACATCTTATTTAGACAATGCTTACTCTGTTTTAACATCTCCGCTTTTTAATGTCAGCGGAATTTATAATCCGAAACTGTCTTTTTGGTTGAATTATAAAACCGAAAATGGTTGGGATGGCACGCGACTCGAATACTCGCTTGATGAAGGAACTTCATGGAGCGTACTCGGAACTGTAAACGATCTTAATGCAACCAACTGGTATACCGATCTAGCACTTAATTCATCACAATTACCTGCCTGGGAGGATACATCAGGGGGATGGAAAAAATCTACTTATCGGCTGGGATCAATTCCGGGGTTAAATAATAATGCGACACCGATCCAATTCAAATTTGTATTTACTTCAGATGGATCAATTGTTAAAGACGGTGCAACCATGGACGATTTTGCGATTAATCTCGCTCCTCCTCAGGATGTAGGGGTTTCATCTGTTTTTGATCCCGGCGTTTATACAACAGTAGGAGCAATAGATACGGTGAAGGTAAAGATCTCAAATTATGGAGGTTTAGCAGCATCTAATTTTAATGTCGGTTATTCTGTTAATGGAGTTCAGATTGCAACTCAGCTGCATCCTGCCATACTTCAACCGGGTGCAACTGATACCTTGGTCTTTACAATCCCGTTCACAGTTCCTGTAGGTGTTTTTGATTTGTGTGCGTACACTTTACTTGCAGGCGACGGAGATGTTACAAATGATACCTTGTGTGGTGTAAAGCATGGCATCCCTTTATTCACGCTTCCTTATTTTGATAGTTTTGATACAGGTGCAGTTGTCTGGTTTGATAGTTCGGCAACGCCCACAACTATATGGGAATTAGGCGTGCCGAATTACCAGCAAACTACAGGAGCTCATTCCGCTCCCAATAGCTGGGATATCAATCTCAATTCTGCTTATGGAACAAATGCATTGAGTAATTTAGTATCACCTTTATTCGATTTTACCGGTATCGTCAATGCGAAACTTACCTTTTGGCAAAACAGAAATATTCAAAATTTTGGCGATGGTTTCAGAGTCGATTATACAACCAACGGGGGAATCAACTGGAATGTGTTGGGTACCCCGTTTGATCCTCTTGCTACCTATTGGTATACGGATGTCAACCTTTTCAATACGCAGGCGCCTGCATGGAATAATATATCGATTGATACACTTTCCGGAGCAAACGGATGGATAAAATCAACTTACAAGTTAAGTTCGCTTAACAATGCCGGTAACAAGGTTATGTTTAAGTTTGTATTTACTTCTGATGGATTTGGTACAGCAGATGGAGTTTCCATTGACGATTTTAAAATAGTTCCTCCGACGGCATTGGATGCAAGCGCTATATGGATTGTTCAACCGGGTCAATTATCTCCCGCCGGTGCATCCGATTCTGTGAAAGTTCGTATTTCGAATGAGGGATTGAATCCGATATCTAATTTCAGTGTATCATATAAAATTAATGGAGTGTTGGCCGGTACAGGTATTTACACCGGTACCTTACAACCTGGCGTAAATGATACGATTGCATTGTCACCATTTGTTGTTCCAACAGGTACCTTCGATATTTGTGCATTTACTTCTTTAACCGGCGACGGAGATCTTTCTAATGATACAACCTGCAAGTCTTCTTTTGGTATTCCGTTAGTGCCGATTTCTTATTTTGATGATTTTGAAGGCGCTAATAATTTCTTTTCCGATGGCAACGACTGGCAATTCGGAACACCCGCTTCTACTTCAATAGATTCAGCTTATTCTCCGGTTCATGCATGGAAAACAATTCTCGCCGGTAATTACTCATTCAATGATAATGATTACCTGTATTCTCCTTTCTTTGATTTTCAAAATGCATACAAAGCCGAGTTGAAATTCTATCATTGGTATCTTACTGACATCGCTTCCGACGGAGGTCGTATTGATTATTCAACAGATGGTGGAAACACATGGCAGGTATTAGGTTTCCAGGGAGATCCGGCAGGTACCAACTGGTATACGAATGCGAATATATTTGTATCAGGTAAACCGGCATGGACTGGTAATTCACATGGATATAAACTCTCCAAGTACAAACTTGATTTTCTGAATGGATGGAATACCGGTTTGGTTCAGTTCAGATTCAATTTCAGTTCTACCGGCTTTGGAGTAAACAACGGCTGGGCAATTGATAACTTTGAAGTGTATAATCCAACTACTCTTACTGCTGCTCCTGTTAGTATTTCAGGAATCAATAATCCATTTGCGATCACAGGTCCGCAGACCATTTCTACATACATCAAGAACAAAGGATCTTTTGATTTATTTGCCTGTGATGCAACACTCCAGGTTGATGGTGTTACAATCGTAACCGATCACAATATTCCTTTCGCTCCTGCTTTGGCAACAGGAGATTCGGCATTGCATCAATTCACCGTGCCCTGGACTCCAACATTGGGTGGACATTTCGTTTGCGCAATCACATCACTTCCGAATGGATCTGCTGATCTCGATCCTTCTGATGACACCACCTGCGCGTATGCCGGTGTATTTGATTCGGTAACCGTAACCAATTCGAACCCTTATTGCAACGACTTTGAACCCGGAAATGGTCATCCATTATGGATTCCGTTGAATGCATTTAACTATGCCCTGTTTAATTCAGACTGGCAGTTAGGTACACCTGCTAAAACTATTATCAATAGTGCGCACAGCGGTGTTAATGCATGGGCGACTAAACTTTCAGGTGATTATAATCCGAAGGACACTTCCGGTTTATTCAGTCCTGTGTTTGCAGTAGATACAATTGGATGTTATGAGTTAAGTTTCTGGCATAATTACCTGACTGAAACATACCAGGATGGTGGAGTGGTTGAATATTCATTTAACAGCGGTGCTTCATGGCGCATACTTGGTTTTGCATTTGAAGCGAACTGGTATACCTCACAATACATTACCGGGCTGGTTGGTGGTCCGCCAACTCCGGGATGGAGTGGTGTTTCAAACGGATGGAGTCATGCAGCACATAATATTAAGTTCGCTCATTCAGGTCATGTTATTTTCCGGTTCCGATTCGGTTCCGATCTTACCAATCAGCAGGAAGGATGGGCCATTGATGATGTTTGTTTCAAACGCGTGGGCGCTTGTGTAATTGGTATCAATGAAATTGGAGGCACCGACATGTCGCTCGAGAACTTCCCGAATCCTGCTTCAGACATTGCGTACATTACGTATTCAATTCCTGAGCATGGCAAAGTGAAACTGTTCGTGACCGACGTACTCGGCAGAGATGTTTCTGTTTTAGCGAATGAATCACAAAGTGGCGGGTCACACCTCGCTGAGTTGAACGTGAAGAACCTCGCCGATGGAATGTATTACATCACGCTTGAATACGGCGACAGCAAGATGGTTCGTAAACTTGTTGTAGTGAAATAAGATAACATTAGAAAATAAAAGAAGGGCTGCCTCGCATGGGCAGCCCTTTCTTTTTTAATTGCCGCAGGGAGTTTATTCTTGCTTGCTTGTAACTCGGAAAGGTGCGGTTGTGAAAAATTTTTTGAAGGAGTAAGCATAATTGCGAAATTGCCGCGACGCAATTCGAAATCTTAAATCCGCAATTCATTTTTGAATCGCATGGATTTTTTCCTTATTCATTCTTCCTTATTCCTTTTTCTGGCGCCTGATTTTTTATCCTTATTAAAATGATTAATTTCACATGAGATTTGTTCCTTATTCATTCTTCCTTATTACTTATACAGCGGAAATTTCACCATCATCGTATTCACTTTCTTCTTCACCGCTGCAATCGTTTTTTCATTTTCATGATTCATCAGCACTTCGTCGATGAAGTCAACGATTTTAATCATGTCTTTTTCTTTCAGTCCGCGTGATGTCATCGCAGGAGTACCTACGCGAATACCCGACGTCACAAACGGAGATTTATCATCGAACGGAACCATGTTTTTATTCACGGTGATGTCGGCTTTCACAAGCGTGCTGTCGGCTAATTTTCCAGTCAGGTTTTTTGAACGAAGGTCAATCAACATGCTATGATTATCCGTCCCGCCTGAAATTATTTTATATCCTTTGTCGATCAGCGCCTGTGCCATCGCACGTGCATTCTTGATTACCTGCATGCAATACTTCATGTAATCTTCTGTGAGGTCTTCACCAAATGCAACGGCTTTCGCAGCGATCACATGTTCGAGCGGACCGCCTTGTGTTCCCGGAAATACCGCTCCGTCTAATACAGCACTCATCATCTTTATTTCTCCCTTCGGAGTTTTTAATCCCCACGGGTTTTCAAAATCTTTTCCCATCATAATCATTCCGCCGCGCGGACCACGCAATGTTTTGTGAGTAGTGGTTGTTACGACGTGGCAATGGGGAAGAGGATCACTTAATAACCCGCGTGCAATTAATCCGGCGGGATGGGCGATATCAGCCATCAGCAATGCGCCAACTTCATCAGCAATTTTTCTCATGCGCGGATAATCCCAGTCGCGCGAATAAGAAGAGGCTCCGGCGATGATCAGTTTTGGTTTTTCCTTCAACGCCGTTTTTTCCATGGCGTCATAATCCACTCTACCTGTGTCGGGATGCACTCCGTAAAAAGACGGCTGATATAATTTCCCTGAAAAGTTGACAGGCGATCCGTGTGTTAAATGTCCGCCATGAGACAGATCGAAACCGAGAATTTTATCTCCCGGTTTTAATAACGCCAGCATCACGGCCGCATTTGTCTGCGCGCCTGAATGCGGCTGAACATTCACCCAGTCGGCATTGAACAATGTTTTCGCTCGGTCGATGGCAAGTTGTTCAACTTCATCTACCACTTCGCAACCGCCATAGTAGCGCTTTCCTGGATAACCTTCTGCGTATTTATTGGTGAGACATGAACCCATTGCCTCCATCACCTGCTTGCTTACAAAGTTTTCTGACGCGATCAGTTCAACACCATGTTCCTGGCGTGCCTGTTCTTTTTTTATGAGATCGAAAATTTGTTTGTCTTTGCTCATGAAGTGTTGAAGTATTGAAGTATTGAAGTATTGAAGTATTGAAGTATTGAAGTATTGAAGTATTGAAGTATTGAAGTATTGAAGTATTGAAGT
>JAYVZS010000103.1:0-60124 GCA_043783155.1 Bacteroidota bacterium
TCAGATCCCGATACGCTTCGCTACCGGGATCAATTCGACTTAATCGTTTCAGTGCACCGCCTGCGGCGGTTTCTAAAACGATAGTCTCATTGATTAAAAAGTAATCGTCACCAAATAAATATTTAAAATAAATACTTATGAAAAAAACCCTACTTGTTCTCTTACTTTTATCTTCAATAAAACAATCATCAGCGCAGTTCTCCGGTCAATCAGGCGTGTATTATCTTGGCTCTGGCGATACTCCTATTGCGGCTTCCGAATATTCCAACCCCGATATTTCGGGTGTAGTGTGCCGCTTCCGTTGGGAAACATTGGAACCATCTCCTAACAATTTCAATTGGACATTTATTGACGGGGAAATTCTCAAAGCCCAAAACGCAAACAAGAAAATCAGTTTGCAACCTGTTGGTGGTCGTCCCACATGGCTTATCGACAGTTTGCACGCACAGGGTTACTATTACATTGACAAAAATCCTATTCACCCTACTTTCGGACAAATTGTTTCAGGTGTTCTTCCTTGGGATTCAATTTACATTAGCAGGCTTAAAATTCTTTATCAAAACCTTGCTGCGAAATATGCAAACGATACAACCGTTTCTTATTTCAATTTAATTGCGTCACAAATGTCTCGCAACTTGCCCGACACCATTCTCACAGACACCACACTTTTAATTCAGCAACCTTTCTGGACTGCTTTTAATTATAATGCCGACACACTTGCAGTTTTAATGGACACAATGATTGACTACTACATGAATTTATTTCCGTCAACTCCATTATGGTGTTCTGTTGACTATGTAAGGTTTGAAATCCATGCATCCGGGCATCCCATAAATTATCTGGCTTCACTATATACGAATTATGGAATTACAAATTATCCCGACAGGTTTGGATTATGGCGCGAAGATTTATCGGGTTGCAATCCACAGCCGATAGTCATGAGCGGTTCACAATGGTATATCATGAATCAGAATCCATGCAGAACAGGAGCACAAATGATAATGAGTGTGCAGGACGGTCCGGTAATAATGAATAAATGCAATATGATTCCCAATACAAAATCATTTGTTCTTGATTCAGCCGTTCAGCATGGCATTACATTAGGTATGCGTTACATGGAAATTTATGGTGGTGATATTGATGATACCTCACTCGCTTCAAACATTGCAACCGCCAACACAAATCTCATACTCAAAGGAAATCTATGCAATGGAATAACAGCAATTTCAGAGCTAAATGAATTATCAAACACAATTTTTATTTATCCCAACCCAGCCAACACCGAAATAAATATCAATCTTCCGTCAAACAATAATTTTGAAATTGAAATCATCAACACACTTGGCGAATCAATTCTCAACACACAAAATAAACATACGATTGATGTTTCGCAATTCTCAAACGGGATTTATTTTATAAAAGTAAAACAGGAAGATAATTTCTACTCACAAAGATTTATTAAACAATAATTATTCTGGCATTCCCTTCCTTTCCCAATGAAAAATCAAGAAAAGAAGGTCGCGCTTTACTTTACAATCTTTGCCCCCAACCGAACTCCATTCTTCGTAGCAAAATGATTTCTAAAAATCTACCTTTGCCGAATGGAAAATGCAATGGATACCAAATACCCGACTGCCCCAATCAAATGTTGGGTAGAGATGTATTCAGACAATATGTTTTCATGGGCTTTGCATAAAACATCTTCAAAAGAAACATCCGAAGATTTAGTGCAGGAAACATTTTTGGCAGCCGTGCAGTCCTTTGACAAGTTCAAAGGAGACAGCAATCCAAAAACATGGTTGTTTTCCTGTTAACTTTAAACTCACTGACAATTTTTAAACAAATGACAAAAAAAAACAATCTAAAAAAAATATTTTTAATACTGATTGAGTGCTGGATACTTACCGGCAATAGCAGCGCTACTGTTTGGAATGTGGGCGCAACGCAAACATACACTCTGCCAAGTCAGGTAAACCCTTTGGTGCAGGATGGTGACACAGTATATATTGACGGTGGCGTATACGCGAATGACGCGACCAAATGGACTAAAAAGAATTTGAAATTCATCGGACTTGGAACAGGAATCAATCGTACTGTTTTGCAATACACGGGCGATATACCCAACGGCAAAGGAATATTTGTGTTTGAAACACCTGCCACTTGTGACAATGCTTATCTGGAAAACATTGTGTTTGACGGAGCGCAGGTTTCTAATTCGAATGGAGGGAACGGTGCAGGAATTCGCTACCAAGCAAATAACCTGACGGTGAATAATTGTAAGTTTATGAATTGCCAGAATGGAATTCTCGAAGGTAACGGAAGTGTCACTACGAGCAATGTCATTATCCATAATTCTGAATTTTATAATAATGGTTATCAGCAGCAGAATAATGCAACCTATTCGGGTTACGAACACAACATATACATCAGCGACAGTGCCGATACGCTCGAGGTGATGAATTGTTATTTCCACCATCCGCGAGGGCAGGCAAACTCAGTAAAGACAAGAGCGCAACGCAGTTTTATTTTATACAACCTGATAGATGAAGAAGCAACTGGCTACGGAAGCTGGGAATTAAATATTGCACAAGGTGGATTGAATGTAATCATTGGTAACATAATAATTCAAGGCACTGCTGGAGCCAACCACGGAATTATAGGATACGATGCCGCCACCAATGCGCTGGAAGATTTTTACTTTATAAACAACACGGTCATTAATCAATATGTGGGGAACATAAAATACTTTAATACCGTTCCATCTGCAGGTATTAACACTTACAAAATCTACAATAACATTTTTGCATCCGTTTCAGGGGCAAGCAATACGATGTTTGCAGGCAACACACCGGCAGTATTAGATTCTTCGAATAACATTAACGCTGCACATTATTTAATGCTTGGCTTTACAAATTCTGCCGCTGACGATTATTCTTTAACCGCAGCTTCAACACTTGCGATTGATAATGGGACGAATGCAGGAAACACGAACACTGCCTTTTCTTTAACCCCCGTAAACATGTATCAATCGTTTACTTCAGCTATATTGCCGCGAACAATTATAGGTGCAGCCATTGACATAGGCGCGTATGAATATTCGAGTTCAATGGGTATTGCAGAAAACCAATCAGAGGCAGATATTTTCATTTTCCCTAACCCTGCACAAAACTTTTTAACCGTTGAATTGACAGGTAATAATTCCAGTATTGCAATTTCCGATTTATTCAGCAGACAAATATTTATGCAGGAAAAAGTGGAGAACAAAACACAAGTTGACTGTTCCAATTTTTCAAATGGAATTTATTTCATCAATGTGAATGATGGAAAAAATATTTTCACAAAAAAGATAATCATCAACAGATAAACCCAAAACATATTCAAGTGAATTGCCCCAAGTGCAAATGCAAGCTCACACTCGCGGCAGTGCAAACACAGCAGCGTGCAAACTTGCAACGACATCGCCTTGAATCCCAAAAAAAACAAAATACAAAAGAATTAAAACCATCATTCAAACTTTTAACTTTGCCAAATGCAAAATGTAATAGACACATCAAACTCTACTGCGACAATAAAATGTTTGGTAGAGATGTATTCAGACAATATGTATTCATGGGCTTTGCATAAAACATCTTCAAAAGAAACTGCCGAAGATTTAGTGCAGGAAACATTTTTGGCAGTCGTTCAGTCCTTTGACAAGTTCAAGGGCGACAGCAACCCAAAGACATGGTTGTTTGCCATTCTCAACAACAAAATAAACGACCATTACCGCAGCAGTTATCGCAAACGAGTGGTTGACGGTGATGCCATTTTTGAAACCCTCTTTGACAGTAACGACCAGTGGAAGACCGAAGAAAGACCGCAACAATGGGCAAACGACACCGAACACCTTTTAGACAATAACGAGTTTCAGCAAACCTTGCACCACTGCTTGAAAAAATTACCCGACAACTGGTTTTCTGCAATCCACTTAAAATTTATGGAAGAAAAAAACGGTGAACACATTTGTCAGGAATTGGGAATTACCGATACTAATTTCTGGCAGATACTTCACAGGGCAAAACTTCAATTGAGAAAATGTTTAGAATTAAATTGGTTCAAAAAATAGAATAATGAAAAAGTTGATGAACATACTCATGCTCTCCTGCAAAAAAGCAAGTGCATTGATTGACATGAAATCCGTGAGAAAACTTTCCATGAAAGAAAAAATAATGTTGCGGATGCATACAAGTATGTGCGATGGATGCACTGCTTATTTAAAGCAAAGTAAAATTTTAGATGACTTATTGCACAAACACATTCATAACACCACTGAAAATATTCCTGTAATTGAAAACAAGGAATTACAACAACAGATTATTTCCAAACTATGAAACTTACTGCTAATCTTGAAAAAGTCGGGACAATAGGTTTGTTCCTTGCAGCATTGGCAACACCTTGTTGTTTTCCTTTGTTTGGTTTTTTATTAGCCGCTTTTGGTTTGGGTTCAGCAGAACTTTTCGGTGGCTTAACAGAATATATTTTCCAGGGACTTGTTTTTATTTCTTTGACAGGAATTTTCATTTCCTACCGGCAACACAAAAATATTTTTCCGTTACTGATTGCGATCATAAGCGGTGGAATGATTATTTATGCTTACAACTTCAACTTTGACAACAAAACAATTTATACAGGAATGTTCGGACTCTTTTCATCAACCACATTGAATTATTACATCAACCGCAAACACAAAATTGCCTGTGCAACATGCACAGTTGTTGAAGGGAAAACAGTAGCGTTAAATTCAACTATCACTTGTCCGAATTGCGGACACAAGAAAACCGAAACAATGCCAACTGACGCCTGCCAGTTTTTTTACGAATGTGAAAACTGCAAAACCACATTGCGACCAAAACAAGGCGACTGTTGTGTGTATTGCAGTTATGGAAATGTAAAGTGTCCTTCTATGCAATAAGATTTTCTTATTCAAAAATATTTTTTTTTGTTTAGTTGTCAGGTTTCAAAACTTGCAGCGACTGTTTGTTTGTAAATCAAATTTTATAAACAATTAAAAAAAAAACAAAATGAAAAATGTAATTCTTGCAATCGCAATCTTAATCGGTATTACTGCAACAATTAATGCCCAAACTTCTACAAAGAAGGAAAAGAAAAACACTTCCAAAATGGAAATGAAAATGAAAGACGGAGTAATGATGTCCGACAACAAAGTGATGTTGTGTAAGGACAACAAATGCACTCCGCTTACCCAAACTTACACCTGCACAGACGGTTGTAAAGTTTCAACTGACGGAACCGTTACAAAACCCGATGGCTCAACCATGAAACTGATGAATGGTTACGAGATTGGTAAAGACGGAAAGGTAGCTATGATTCCTCATGGACAACCTGGACATGTATGTGGCGATAGTTGCCCAATGCACAGTAAAATGTAATCAATCGGGGGTTGGCGAAAGCCAACCCCCGATTTTTTAAAACTCTTAAATAAAAAATATCATGACAAATAAAATTCAAAAAGCAATTATTGGCGGCATCATAGGCACAGCCGCAATGACAATGGTAACTCTAATTGCCCCCATGATGGGAATGCCGAAAATGTCGCCACCTGCAATGCTATCAATGATGATTGGTTTTCCAATCATTGTAGGTTGGATGATGCACTTTATGATAGGGATTATTTTCGCAATGATGTATGCTTTTATCCTTCTCAATATGCTGAAAAAAATTAGCAACAACATTTTGAAAGGAGTAATCTTCGGAATGTTTGCTTTCATCTTCGGACAAATCATGATTGCAATAATGGGAGCAATGTTTCCAATGCCACCGATGGAAGGAAGCGTGATGTTGATGGTGCTTGGAAGCATTATCGGACATCTTGTATTCGGAATTGTAGCAGTTCAGTTTATTAAAGAACCTGTTGCAGAAAAATCATTTGCTTAACTATTTCAGTGAATAGAAAAAATTTCCTTACTGAATTTAAAGTTTCTTTAGTGGTTGGAACAGTGTTGAATCTAATCAACCAGTTCCAACCACTTTTTGCATTTGACTTTCAAAATATTTCTTTCGGAAAATTGGCACTCAATTATTGTGTTCCGTTTTTGGTTTCGGTTTATTCATCTCATACAACTGAGAAAAGAAAATAGCCAGCCCACAAAAAATACTGTAAACTTATAGCAGGATTATCTAACTAAACTGTAAACTTTTTTCAGGACGAGTCACTTCTGCTGATCTCTGCCGGATCTACATCATGAACATTTGTTATGCGTTGGACTTCGGTATGATGTGATACCTCATCCGCTTCACAATGCCTCTGTATCCGGTTTCTGTTTGTCAGTACCAGCGTTTGCAGTCTCGCTTACTTCAGTCAATACTTTACAGTAATCCACCTTGCGACTTGCTAATGCTTCCATGTTTCACCACAGTGCATAAGAGACTTTCACTCTCCGGGGTTCCTTTTTAAATTAAAGAACTGTATTTACCATTCAAGGCACACACAATAAAATTAAAAGAAAAAACTTTTTGTAGGGCAGTTTCCGTTGGTTAAGTTTGTGCAAGTAATAAACATTCAACAAAAAAATTGCAACACAGGAAAAAGGAATGTCAGAGAGTTTGATTGTTGCAATTTTTTTAGCGAACAGTTCTACTTTCTATTCCCTTCAAAAAATTACTTCTTTAATTCCGACATCGTTAGCCGCAATGGTAACCGCTCCGATCAAACGACACTACTAAATCAAACAGACTATGACAAACTTATTAATCATCCTGCAAATTGGGAATTATAACTTCACAACCCCACAAGCGTCAACTCCTGGATGGATTGCTTGGTTTCCTTTAATTGCTTTAATTGCTTTCGCGATTGGTTGTTACATAAGTTATTTGATTATTGTCGCGGCTGTTACCAAAGCAATCCGCGAAACCGTGCAAACAAAAGTTGAAATGATTGACGACAAATTGAGAACATTAACAAGACTTCTCGACAATTCACCGAATGAGGAGTTACCAAAGGGTACTAACAAATCCTTAAATGAAATTTATCAAAAAGTTCTTAAAGAGAATAAACAATAATCGTCTGGCCTTTGAATCAATAGTGCTTTCAACCCTTCAAAAAATTTCTTTAATCCCATAACCTTAGCAACAATGATAGAATGGCCTGCCATCTTTAGACAGATTCATAAAATTTCCTATCTTTGGCAACATGAAAGCAATCGACATAAATACAACACTTATTGAATGCTATTTGCGACTTTTAAATAATCTAAGTCCGAATAGCAAACTCGATCTTATTTCAAAACTCACTCTTTCGGTTAAGACAGATATTGCTGACAAGAGAAAGTCCTTTTATAAAGCTTATGGCGCATGGGATTCAAAAAAATCTGCTGACGAAATCATCAGTGATATTCGAAACAGCCGAACTTTTAACCGCCAAACTGAAGAGCTTTGAAAAAATACCTTATAGACACCAACACTTGTATCTATTACATCAAAGGAAGATTTGACCTCAAGAAAAAATTTGAGAAGGTTGATCCTGATAATTGTTTCATTTCTGAAATCACGCTCGCGGAATTAATGTTCGGCGTAGAAAACAGCGACAAGAAAGATAAAAACTAAAAAGCATTAGGATTTTTTTTAACGGGAGTAAAAGTTATTCCGATTTTTCATTCGATTGAACTCTACGCGAAAGAAAAAGCGAGATTGAGAAAAGCAGGAACTCCAATTGACGATTTTGATCTTTTAATCGGAGTAACTGCGGTAAATCACAATTTGATAATGGTTACAAACGATACAAACCATTTCAAAAGAATAAAGGGAATCGCTTTAGAAAACTGGACAGAATAATTTTTTAGCCAAACGCTTCGTAGCTAACATACCACTGCCGCTAATCGAGTAGGCGGCTCCGCCGGAAACCGACGGAGTGCGCCTCTCACGCTATCATCACATACCCACCTTCAAAGAAGGTGGGTTTATAAGTTAAACTAAATTTTATATGAACATACAAGAACAAATCAAAAAGTATATTACTATCCAACCTGAACCAAAACGCAGCGACATGCAAGCATTGCACCGCATCATTCTGCAAGTAATGCCAGCATGTAAATTATGGTTCTTGGAAGGGAAAAACAGTGAAAATAAAACTGTTTCTAATCCTAATATAGGATATGGATTTCACACCATAAAATATGCTGATGGAAAAACCAGAGAGTTTTATCAAATTGGTGTCAGTGCAAACAAAACCGGAATCTCTGTCTATATCCTTGATATTAAAGATAAGAAATACTTAGCCCAGACATATGAAAAAAAACTCGGTAAGGCGAGTGTAAGCGGATATTGTATTAAGTTCAAAACGCTGAAAGATATAAACATTGAAATACTTGAAGCGGCAATACGATATGGGGTTGAAGGTACGAACTAACTACGAACTTCAAACAGTTGCGCCTTGAACGAGCAGAAGCACGAACGCATAGGAATGAATCTCCCCGCAGCAAGCTGCAAGGAATTCTTTCGATTAAAATTATCCAAGAAACCCAATCAAGCATTGATGCAGATCAGCAATCATGATTTTTCATCTCCGGAATTACGTTCCGCGAAAAATATAACCCCTTTCCGGTGATCAATATTTTACAAGTTTCAGTATGTTCAACATCTGCCCGCCGGAACAAAACATTACTTCATATATACCTGCACTAAGCTGTTCAGACAATGAAATTGTTTTCTCATGCGCGCCCGCCTGTGATGGAAGTTCCACCTGCATAATCACTCTTCCTGTTAAATCGACCACTGAAAGAGAAAACTGATCGAGGTTTCCCGCAAGTGAATAACTGACGGTTGCGCTATGATTAGCCGGGTTAGGATAGAGTGTTGTGAATTGCAGACGTTCATTTATATGTTCAATTCCTGTTGGTTGATTTAACAATCCATATACATCAAGGCGGTTTGAAAACGTTGCGAGATATACTTTTCCATTTGCGATAACAGGTGTATTGAATTTAGCAAACGAACCCACGCTGTCCCTGTTCGGTAACATCGTACTGCTCCATAAAACACGCTGAACGTTGCGAGCATCCATCGCCATGAATCGACCGGGACGAACCTGTTGATTGGCATTTCCGCTGAGCGGATGGCTTGCCCAAATAATCCCGGAGTTCGTGGTCAGCCCGTCTGAAGAAACCGAAAGCATGGAACCAGGCATCCCATTATCCAGTACAATATTTCCTTTTACAGTAAGTGATGTATCGAATAGCTGAGTGGTTCGGTTAAAAAAGAACTGCCTGATGGAATCACTTTCTGACCATACATATATACATTCAGAATCACCTTGTAACGTATTATACCGGCTATAGACTGGTGTTCCGTGAATATGAACGTTCTGTATATTTTGAGAATTCGCGATAAGGATCTGCAACACCGAATCGTTGCCGGCTGTATAGTGGCCCATGTAATTCGTATTCACCATGTATAACTTTCCTTCTTTTGTTCCCGACAGAACACAACTGGTATTCGGAATAATTAATGCACCATCAGTACCGTAATCAAGATCATAATTATTCAGGTGCAAATAATTTGAAGGCGTGAAAAAATCGACCACACGCATGCTGTCTCCGGCAGGTTGCAGCTTAATGATACTCTCACCCCTCCCCCGGTAATTATTCGGATTGCTTCCTACACCTACAGTTCCGTTACCTGTAGTGACGTATATATATCCGCTGTCATCAACTGTTGGGCCGGATCCACTCATCCAAATACCGCCTTGTGTTCCGCCTGGTGTAACGTTATAGACATGCCTTTTTAACAGAGTAGTTTTATCGAAACCAATCATCCATCCATGATACGGACCCCAATCGCAATGCGATGCCCAGCACACATACACAACTCCGTTTAAAAGCATGAGAGCGGGCCGTTGATTTTGTTTCTGCTGTTCGAACTCGATAGAATCTCCTACAGCACCTACGCCATTGCCGTAGTAAGAAGCAGTGATGTAAACAGGACTTCCGGATTTTTCGTTGCCGGTATGAATATCAATCGCATGCAAATATTGTTTGAACACAGACGTTGTCAGCGTAATTTCGCGCGTAACTACATACAATGTAGATGTGCTTGTATCAATAACAGGAGTTCCGACAATACCCATATTCCCGCTGAAGTCGTTGTAGTTACCGCCGCAAGCTCCGGTCATATCCGTATGATTGATGACGCGGGAACCAAGGTGAGTGAGATTCACCTGCCATAGAGGAGAAGAAATAGCGGAATCATCTGCATCAAACGCGTACAAAGAATTGTGCACCGTAGCCACGAAAACAACATTGCGCGCACCACCGTTAATCATCAGGTTTCTGACAATGAGAGGTTGTGCATAAATCTGATCATCTACTGTCCGTGTAAAAAGCATTCCGAATTGAACAGGGTTCACGTTTGAAGTATTCAATGTCGTTTCTCGATCGTTCCATCCTAACCTGTGATTATCGTAACGTTGAGTCAATACGGAAACCTGTTGCCCGAAAGCAATATTAAGAATCATCAGGAAGATTGATAAAGCGAGATAGAGATTTTTCATAGGAACTATTTTTTGTAAAGGTCATCATTTTATGAATAATAAAAAGTGTTTTCTTTAAGTGATATACTTTCCGATTAAATTGGAATGATCGCATTGACTGAACCTTGGATTCAATTTCCTGACTATTCACCTACCTGATCCTGCAAACAAAACAGGTTAACAATCGTCTCAGGACTCATTCTCTTTTATCCTTTGCCTTTTTTATCCTTTGATACCGCACCTTTCGAACACATTTTGTAGTCTGCTTCAATCTTTCTATGTTTGCTTCTAACCATATAACAGTAAAAGAATATGGAGTTTAACAAACACATCTTCCTCATCTGCGTTTACACTTTTCTTTTTGCAGCAAAAAGTTATTCTGAAAGTAAAGATTCTGCTGTTGTCAAAGTAAGTGGATACGTGGATGCTTATTATGCATACTACACGGATTCTGTCGGTGCAGGGAAGTACCAGAAATTTCCATCTGTTTCTCCGCGCAGCAATCAATTCGGCGTCAACACCGCCTGTTTAACAGCACAATATGACGGCAGTAAAGTGCGCGGCCTTATCACGTTGCATTATGGCGATATTCCTGTCAGCGCCTGGTCGGGCACATTCAACAACATCATGGAAGCACATGCGGGAGTTAATCTTATTAAAAAATTATGGCTCGATGCCGGTTTTTTTCGCACACATACAGGTGCTGAAGGTCTATTGCCGAAAGAAAATTTTACAAGCTCCGTTTCTGTTTCTACTTTTTTTGAACCCTACTTTGAAAGTGGCATTAAGCTGAATTATATTCCGAACGATAAATGGTCGATCAACTTTCTTGTACTGAACGGTTACAACATTTACGAAGACAACAACGAACAAAAATCAATTGGTGTACTTGCTACGTATGCATTCAGTGACAAAGGAAACATCGGATACAGCAATTATATAGGTGACGACACACCTACAGGTGCTGACAGTATTACACATACCCGTTTATTTACAAATTTATTTTTCAACTATCAATTTGGAAAATTGAAAATGCAGGTTGGTATTGACAACATCGTACAGGAAAATTCCGGCATCGCCGATCCCCATAAAAGCGCTATGGAGTTAAGCGGTGTTCTTAGTTTCAAATATCAGTGCTCGGGAAAATATGCTCTTTATATACGGGGAGAATATTTTAGTGATCCGGATGGTTTTATCGGAGGAATAATCACCGACAAAACAAATAAACTCACGGGGCTTAAATTGTTTGGCGTTACTGCAGGTGCAGAATACAAACCTGCCGACAATACGATCATCCGGCTTGAAGCGAGAGAACTGATTACCGATCAGAACCAGGAAATATTCAGATGGAAAGGGGAGATTAAAAACAACCGCCTCGAAATTCTGCTGAACATGGGAATATCATTTTGAAATAATAATCATTGCGGATTGCAAATTTAAAATTTCGAATTGCAGTCAGCAGAATGCTAATCCAAAATTAGAAATTCGAAATTGCATCTATATCTTTCACACATAATATAAAATTACACCACCATGTTCGACACAGGAATAACCGGCTTCATGCTATTAGCAACAAGCCTTGTCATGTTAATGACACCGGGATTGGCATTCTTCTACGGAGGACTTGCCGGAAAAAGAAACATCCTGGGAATCATGATCCAGAGTTTTGTTTCGATGGGTATCACAACGATCCTCTGGTTTGTATGCGGCTATTCACTTTGCTTCAGCGGTGATGCAATGGGTGGCATCATCGGCAACTTCGACAAAGCATTTATGCATGGTGTTGATTTGAATACGCCGTTCCCCGGAAATCACAAGTTGCCGGAGTTTGTCTTCATGGCTTACCAGATGATGTTTGCGATTATTACTCCTGCCCTGATCACGGGAGCATTTGTGAATCGTGTTACATTCAAATCGTATTTAATTTTCCTCGTGTTGTGGCAGGTGCTCGTCTATTATCCTTTTGCTCACATGGTGTGGGGAGGTGGTTTGCTGCAACGATGGGGCGTACTTGATTTTGCCGGAGGAATTGTTGTTCATGCTACGGCAGGTTTCGCTGCACTCGCCTCGGTAATTTATGTAGGACGTCGCAGAGATAAAGAATCACCGCCTAATAGCATTCCGCTTATCGCCATCGGAACAGGATTGCTTTGGTTCGGATGGTATGGCTTTAATGCGGGCAGTGCGCTTGATGTTAATGCTGTTACAGGCCTTGCATTTTTAAATACGGATGTGGCCGCTTCATTTGCAGCGATTACCTGGCTAGTGATTGAATGGAGTCAGCAACGAAAACCAAAATTTGTCGGGTTACTGACAGGTGCTGTTGCCGGCCTTGCGACCATTACACCCGCTGCCGGTTTTGTTTCTCTTCCGTCAGCGGTAATGATCGGAATCGCGGCCGGACTGGTTTGTTATCTTGCCGTTCACCTGAAAAATAAAATGGGTTGGGATGATGCATTAGATGTCTGGGGCGTTCACGGAATCGGCGGTTGTCTTGGAGTAATTTTGCTCGGAGTATTTGCATCAAAGACGATGAACAGCGCGGGTGCAGATGGATTACTGTCAGGAGGAACGCATTTCTTCTTTAAACAGTGCATTGCTGTGGTGGGTGCCTGCATCTATGCTTTTGTATTTACGTATGTCATGTTAGCTGTCATCAATAAAATAACGAAAGTAAAAGTTGATCAGGCCGATGAAGACAAAGGACTGGATGAGTCGCTGCACGGCGAAAAGGCGTATGATGAAGGAGTGATATAAAGTTACTTAACCGGCTGTATAACACTAAAATAATTCTAAAAATAAACCCAAATGCCAAAAGCGTTTGAATATACTTTTTGTCAATATCTTTACATTCATAAAAACCAACAACCCTGAGAAAATTAATTCTACTTATCGCAATCATTCGTTTTTCCGTTCCCGCACATGCATTGGGCGTTTGGACGCAGAAGGCAAATTACGGAGGAGGGACAATCACTGAAGCCGCCGCTTTTTCCATTGGCTCAAAAGGATATATTGGTGCTGCTAATACAGCGTTATAGGCAACCAATCCGCGGCACCGAAACTTGAAAGTATGGATAAGAAATAACCAACGTACATGCAAAAAATTATTTATTTGACGATCCTTTGGTTCTGCAATATTTTTTTATTTGGACAATCAGAAGAAAAGAAAATTAAATCTATTACCACCTCAGTCGATAAAATAAACAAGGACACAGCAGAATACGCAACTAAAGTCTATTCAAATCACAATGAACTAAAAGACCTACAAGGATTTTATAAAAATGGACAACTGCGAAAGATAATTTATAAAAGAGATTTAATTCAAGGTTATTATCTGACAGAATATTATTTTCTTGAAAACAAACTAATTTATGTTTATGAGAAACAAGATATTTGGGACCCGCTAAAGGGCGGTTCGCCAAAAGCAACACCACTTGATTCACTTTTCAAACGAGTAAAGAACACATATGAAGGAAGTTTTTATTTCTTTGACAAGCAAATGCTTGATAAAACGATAAAGGATGATAGGGTATTTAAATCAGGGGCCATCATTGACAATGAAAATAAAGAGAAGTTTATTTTAGATAGTGCGAAAGAGTGTATGGAAGAATTAAACAGTATAAAGTAACTTGTAGTGTGAAATTATATTCTGAAATATGGGAGCCGATAATACTATAATAAAAGAAAAAACTCTTGAAGGGCATAAGGAAGTTAGTAGCTTGCATGCAAGTAATGAATATTCAACTTGAAAAAATTGCAACTGAGAAATAAGGAATTTTAGAGTACCTATTGTTGCAATTTTTTTATGTGAATAGTATGCTTTCTAATCCCTTCAAAAAAAAAATTCTTTAATTTTTACATCGTTATGGGAATATGATACAGCTGTTAATACATAGACATCAAGAGCAACTTTCATTGGTGGAGCACGCTCAGCTGCTACCGGATTTTCGATCGGCACAAAAGGATACATTGGTACCGGAACCGGAGGCAGTGGTAACGACTTTTGGGAATTTACTCCCGATTCCGTTACATTACTTGGATTGAAAGAACAGCCGGAAGATGAAATCAATTCTCTTTCCTTTTTTCCAACCCTGTTACATTCTTCTTCAGTATTCCGAATTAGTAGTGAAGCAAAAATTCAAAACCTGAAACTATATATATACGATACCGCCGGAAAAATCGTGCAACAAATTCGAGTAACAGACCAATCAACTGTGATTTATAGAAACGATTTAGCCGGTGGAATATATTTTTACCGGCTCACCAATGAAAGTAAACAGCAGATTTTAGCAAACGGAAAGTTTGTGGTTGAATAAACCACCTCGTGGGTCACTTATTAATTACGATCAGCGGTTGGTTCACTTCATAACCGAATCGCCCGGCGTCTGAAAGAGAGAATTGATCGTGGAGCTGAAGATAGAAATCAAATTGTACAGTTCCTTCCTGGTCGGCTTTGTAATTGGTGTGCCAATAGTTATTCATGACATAACCAAACAGATGCGGGGATGATTTATTTTCTTTCTCCCAAAGTTTTTCTCCTTTATTTTTTCTTCTCTCATCAATGATATTCCCGATTTCAAACAATGCGCATTGCGGTGATGAAAGGGTAATACCTTGCGCTGAATCAGAAACATCGAGCCAGCGTTGGACGGAATAAAAATCCTTGTTGGCCGCTGCAAGTTGCCCCAGTTCGGGTGTATAACAGGTGTCTCCGATACCAATCCTTGTTGTCGCGTTTTTCAGGTTAAAAGGAAATGCCATGTGAACAGATTCCTTTTCACGATTGGATTTTTTATCAACCACCGTTGAGAGAAGTAATGTATTGAGCCCATTGAATTGTGAGATTATATACTTTACTTCATTTGCTCCTTTCATAGAACAAGTGATTACATATTTCCTGGTGACAAATCCTGTTTCTGCAACGTCCATTTTCTTTACTGTTGTTGAAGAAATAAAATCAGGATCCAATCCCGCCATGTAAAGCATGCTGTTGATGCCGCCTAACCTTGTGTTATCAACCCATTCATACTCTTTTGCAGTCAGACTTTTGATGCTGCCATTAACCGAATCGACAGAAAAAATAAATTTGCTGAAAAATCCCAATCTTTTATTTGATTCTTTTTGCCAAGGCGCGACCGTGTAAACATTCTTTCCGTAAGCGGGAATATCATGTGCGATAAAACATATCCTCCCGTTTGTCAATGCCTGGTAGTGAACAGATCTGCCATTTTCATCCAGCAACGAAAATGTGCTATCACCGGGAGCATCCGTTTCAACATACCCGCTGCGTTGCCACGACAATGTATTATATACTTCAATATGTTTGAAATTTTTCTTCGGAGGCATCAACGCATTTTCAATCCTGTTCACATAATAAGCCGCTGAATCACAAAACCGTTTTTTGTAATCCCATTGTTTTGTCGTGAAAGGAATATCCGGATCGGAAACACTGTTCCAGCTTCCCCAGGTATGCTCATGGAACATCACGATGCTTCTGCGTGCGAGGTAAAACCAATTGGTGTCAACATCACGTGAAGCATTCAGTTGAAATAATTTTTGCAACTGAATTATCTTTTCACTCAATACTCTTGTTTCACCTTCTTCCCTTGCCGTTGAATAGGCACCATCTTCCCAGTAAGGAGTAAAATCGCCACTCAAAACCGGAAGCTGTTTACTATAACGTTGTTCAAATTTCTCCATCATGTCGCCGACATCAGTGATTACAAGTTTTGGCGAAACATATTTTTCATTCCAGTTTTTTACAAAATCACAAAGTGTGCTGTCGGTCGGACCATTATCCGTTTTGATATTGTAACGCAACTGCACCATGTCGTAAGGATAACCCGTACTATCCAGTTCGTTTAGATAATCCACCAATTTGTCTTTTCGCTTTTCATCAAGATCGGCATACGGAATCATGTGAAACATGGAATACCCGCGACCTGTCATCCAGAAAAGAATTTTCGATTTTCCGTTTTCACTCAACCAGTAAAAAGGTTTGTCGCCGAATGCGCGAATTGTTGCTCCGATCCGCTCGCCTTTATCAGGCAGATGTCCCTGGTAATTCGGCCCGCACGAAAAATATTTAAAACCGTTGTCAGCGAGCGACTGCACTTCACTCCAGCTCACTCCCGGAATATCCGTCAGCATAACAGAATTAATCGGAAGATGAAACTCGTTTCTTAATTGCACGGCCCGTTCTGTAATCCAATCCAGCTCCTCGGGTTTACATAAACCTGTTAATATATTCGCGTAATGACCGCTTAGCCCGATTTGTTTTTTACGGACCGCTTCAAAGAATTTATTTTTCTCTTCCATGTTCGCTTCATTCAGAAAATTATCCACTGCCCATACTGATTCAACGTTCCATTTAAACCTGCTGCCTTCAGGAAATGTTTCTGTCTGCTCAATCAGTTTTAAAGCACTCCGGATGTTGTTGTTCTGAATGACTGCAACATCCTCCTGTAAATTTGAATACCCGATATCATTATGAGAATGATGAATGATATCAACTTCCCTCCTCATTACCGGTTGAAAGCGAATATTAAATTGCGTCCTAAATTTTTTACCGACAGAAGCGGTAATCGTTACATCATGGACATGAGAAACGGTATCGACACGCAACTCTATATAGTTATAGCCGGGATGAATGCTGAAATGATCGTTGCCTGAACCGAATTTTAATTTCAACGTATCGTCTGTATGAAAGGTGTGATCAATCTTAAGGCGGATGATTTGTTTTACTCCCGCACTTGTCTGAACAAGAAGCGGCGAAGGTTCTACGACAATTTTCTCAATATACTGATACCGGAAAATCATAAACCAGTCGTTGCTGTTTTCTTTTTGTCCCTTGATTGAAAGTGCAAGTGGTTTGCCGGGAGAAATTAATTTCTTTGGAACGCGCAAAAACAAATCACCGAATGCATCGGTATGTATATCCAGTTCCTTCGCATCAAAAATTAATTCAACAGAATCTTTTCCCGAAAACGACCAGTTGAACGGCGGCTTCTTTTTTTGAGGCGTTGTAAATGTCAGGTACTTTTCTCCGTTGATAAAAAAATCGAAATGCCTGTCCGCTTTACTTGTACCAGTCGAATGACCTGCTAAAAAATAAAAGTAACAATATTGATCACTCATTTTCTCTGGTGCATTTGCAGAAAGCCAGGAGATCATTTTATTTCCATCTGTGCAACGTGTAAGCAAAGCATCTTTTGCAAATTGCTGGTAAGAGGAAAAATATGGGAGAACTTCTCCATCGATATCTTTTGTATAACCACCCACAACAATTTGTTTACCGTGGCCGGGAATAGTAAACTGCCCGTTTACGTGATAAACGGAAAACAACAAAACAAAAATGAGAACCCCTTTGCAAGATTTTTTCATCTGCTGATTAAGTTTAGTACAAGGTTAAGAAATACCGGCAAAATAAAATATTTTTCAGAAAAACAACCCGTCTCTATTTCAAACCCCATAGTTTTTAAAGAAATCTGACAAGATTCTGACATGCGGGTAATCGTTTTTATCATCATAAATTATCACTACTGTCCGACAAAAAAGATACTCACTCTTGAAATATCTATCGATAGCAGGGATTAACCCCTCTCCCTCGGAGAGGGGTTGGTGTGAGGTCAATAAGGCAGAAACCAATGGTGACGGCATATTCAAAGCGACAAAAAATATTCCCCGGACAATAGTGATAAATTATCAGCTCTCGATAAAATTCAATAATCATCTTCCACATCTCTTTATCCGGCAAAATATTCAATAGTATGGTTACGAATCAAGTATGCACCTTCACGGTTGCAGGTATAGTTTCCGCTGATCTACTTTCTGATCTTTGGCGTGAGTATATATACTTAAGTTGCCAAGAGAAGAAGACATCCTGGATACAAGGAAGATTGTGAAGAATTAATTTTTTGCTTAGGGAACTCTCCCTTAGTCGGAGATTGCTTCTTCCGGGGATTGCTTCGCTTTGCCAATGAGATTGCTTCGCTCACAATAACTATTCAAGTATCATCTTCAGCAATGAATTCGCTTCGTCAACGGAAGGAATGTTCATCACCGAAAGAGAGAGTTTCAGTTTGTCTTCTTTCAGTTTACATTTCTTTGATTGGCTTTGTACAAACTTCAGCATCTTCGAAAAAATTTCTGACTGGTAAAAATGAGAAGTCGGGTTGCTCACAAAGTACCCGATCAAACGTTGATTTTTCAGAATCAGTTTTTCAAAACCAAGTTTCTCGGCAAGCCAGCGCAATCGAATTGTCGCTATCAGTTCTTTTGCCGGCTGAGGCAACGGACCGAAACGATCAAGTAACTTTTCTTCAAATGCAACCAGCGACTGTTCTTCATCCAGACTATCGAGTTCTTTGTATAACACGAGCCGCTCGGTAACACTGTTTACATAATCGGTCGGCAGCAGAATTTCCATATCGGTATCAATCTGGCAATCGCTGACAAACGGTTTGAGTTTATTTTCTTCTTTGAAGAGTTCTGAGAAATCAGTCTCCTTTAATTCTTCAATCGCTTCGTCAAGAATTTTATGATACATCTCAAAACCAATTTCAGAAATGAAACCACTTTGCTCACCGCCTAATAAATTTCCCGCGCCGCGAATGTCGAGATCGCGCATGGCAACATTGAAGCCGCTGCCGAGATCAGAAAATTCTTCAATCGCTTTCAACCGTTGCTTTGCTTCAGAAGTTAAAATAAGAAAAGGAGGAATCAGTAAATAACAAAACGCTTTCTTGTTGCTGCGCCCAACCCTGCCGCGCATCTGGTGAAGGTCGCTCAACCCGAAGTTCTGCGCCTGGCTGATGATGATTGTATTCGCATTTGGAATGTCAAGACCTGATTCAACGATCGTAGTTGACACCAATACATCGGATGTGCCGGCAATAAAATCCATCATTACTTCCTCCAATGCATCGCCATCCATTTGTCCGTGCCCGACTGCAATGCGAACTTCCGGACAAAGTTTTTGAATCATCGCAGCCATATCGTGTATATCAGACACGCGATTGTGAATGAAGAACACTTGTCCGCCTCTCGAAAATTCATAGTTGATAGCCTCGCGAATACTATTCTCGTTAAACACATGCACTTCTGTTGTTACCGGATAACGATTCGGAGGAGGCGTGTTGATGATACTCAGATCGCGTGCGCCCATTAATGAAAATTGCAACGTCCGCGGAATCGGAGTTGCTGTAAGTGTGAGTGTATCCACGTTTACACGAATGGATTTCAATTTTTCTTTTGCGGCTACGCCAAACTTTTGCTCTTCATCGATCACCATCAAACCAAGATCCTGAAACTTCACATCCTTACCTAGCAAACGATGTGTGCCGATGATGATGTCAATTTTTCCTTCTCCTAATTTCTGCAACGTTTCTTTCTGCTTCGCTGCCGATTTAAAACGATTGATAAAATCGATGTTACATGGAAAATCTTTGAGACGATCTTTGAATGTGTTATAGTGCTGAAGCGCGAGAATAGTAGTCGGAACGAGGATGGCAACCTGCTTGCTGTCGGTTACAGCTTTGAACGCGGCGCGAACTGCGATTTCCGTTTTACCGAAACCGACATCACCGCAGATGAGACGATCCATCGGGTATTCGCGCTCCATGTCTTTTTTTACATCACGTGTACTTTTAATTTGATCAGGTGTATCTTCATAAATAAAACTTGCTTCCAGTTCGTTCTGTAAATACGTGTCGGGGGAAAATGCAAAACCTTTTTGCGCACGACGCTTTGCATAGAGTTGAATAAGATCTTTCGCGATGTCTTTGACGCGCTTTTTTGTTTTCTGCTTTAATGTACTCCATGTATTGGAACCGAGCTTATGCAAAGAAGGAGTAGTTCCTTCCTTGCCTGTGTATTTTGCAATGCGATGCAACGAATGAATGCTGACATACAGAATGTCGTTGTCTTTATAAATAAGACGAACAACTTCCTGCGTTTTTCCGGATGATTCAATTGTTTCAAGACCGGCAAACTTCCCGACACCGTGATCGATGTGCGTGACAAAGTCTCCGGGTTTTAAACTTGCCAGTTCTTTCAGCGTGATCGCTTCCGTCTTACTGTAATTTTTCTTTAAGCGGAATCGATGGTAACGATCAAAAATCTGGTGATCGGTATAACAGGCAAGTTTCAGATCACGATCAATAAAACCTTCGTGCAAGGAGAGTAACAGCGAAGTAAATTCAACTTTGTTCTGAATTCCGTTTTTCTTTTCAAGGTCTTCGAAGATTGCATACAATCGTTCCACCTGCTTTGCCGAATCAGCGAACAAAATATTTTTAATTCCTTCTTTCTGATTCTTCTGTAAATTCTCAACAAGCAAAGCAAAATTTTTATTGAAACTTGGCTGCGGAGATAAATTAAATTCAAATTCATCTGTAGAAGAAAAATAAAAGCGGTGACTGAATTCAAGGACGGAAAATTTATCCAGGTGATTTCTTATTTCATCAGCGGTTTCAAAAATGTCATTGAGTCTTTCCGGCGGATATGTTTTTGTCTGCTCAACCAATTCCTTTGCTTTCGAAAGATTGACGTCGATAAAACTTAACACCGAAGAAACATCTTTTACCCAGACGGCAGTGCTTGCGGGAATAAACTCAAAGAATGACGTGTGGCTGTCCTGTAACAATTTTGTTTGCACATTCGGAATGATCGTTACATGATTCATTGGCTGAACGGAAAGCTGTGTAGATGGATCAAACGTCCGTATGCTTTCCACTTCATCACCAAAAAATTCGATGCGATACGGAAGCTCATTCGAGAAAGAATAGATGTCGACGATGCCTCCGCGGACAGAAAACTCACCGGCTTCAGCAACGAAGTCGGTACTTTCAAATTCATGGTGAAGCAAAAACTCATTGATAAAATCGATGGATACTTTTTCACCTACACGAAGATCAATGGAATTCTGTTCGAGGTTTTTCCTGGTGACTACTTTTTCCACAAGTGCTTCAGGATACGAAACGACCAACGTTCGGCTGCGCTTGTTTACCCGACTTAAAACTTCGGCACGCAACAGGACATTCGCATTGTCCGGTTCATCTAACTTGAATGTTTTTTTATAGGAAGCAGGATAATACGATGCTGTATTTTCGCCGAGAAAATTTTCGAGGTTGTTCAGGAAGTAAGCCGCTTCTTCTTTGTCGTTGAGAATAAAAAGGTGAGAATGTGTTGTCGTAGAACAGACAGAAGCAGCGATGACAGCATCACTCGAACCCACCAATCCCTTCAGGTGGAGCTTGCGGGAATTATTTTGCTCAACCTGCGCTGCAATGGAACGGATTTTCGGCTGCGATTTAAACAGCTCCAGCAACTCATCCTTCGTCACGAGTCAAAAATAAAATGTAAAAGTCGGAAGAAAGATTGGGATGGGAAAGAGAAAAGAAATAATTGCGAATTTCGGATTTTAGATTTCGGATTAGCCAGCGCGGAGCCACCGATCCGCAATTTTAAATCCGAAATTCGAAATTGAAAAATTTCTTTGATTGGTTTTAAACACACATTCAGGTTATTCTTAGTTGAAATTAAATTGATCGCCAATCAATCCGCAGTTTCAAATTCGAAATCCGCAATTATTCACGTAGCTTCTACCGAAGAATATTTCTGCATAAATTCCTCAGACTGAACAACCATGTCAACTGATCCTATAAATAAAGGAGTTCGCTGGTGCAACGAGCCCGGCTGAATGTCAAGTATTCTATGAAAACCATCAGAGGCCTTCCCGCCTGCCTGCTCAATAATAAATGCAAGCGGATTACATTCATAGAGCAACCGTAATTTTCCCTTCGGTGATTTTAATGTTGACGGATAAATAAAAATGCCGCCCTTCAAAAGATTACGGTGAAAGTCGGCGACGAGTGAACCTATGTAACGCGATGAATACGGACGGCTTGTTTTCCCGTCTTCCACCTGGCAATACTTAATGTACTGTTTCACTCCATCCGGAAAATGAACATAGTTTCCTTCGTTGATGGAATAAATGATTCCTGACTTCGGACATTTCATGTCGGGATTCGACAGACAAAATTCGCCGATGCTCGGATCCAATGTAAAACCATTCACGCCTTTTCCGGTCGTATACACAAGCATCGTGGAAGATCCGTAAATAATATACCCGGCGGCAATCTGCTCGGTACCGCGCTGCAAATAATCCTTCTCCTCCACCATTCCGCCGAAAGAAGCCCTCCTGTAAATCGAAAAAATTGTTCCGATGGATACGTTTACGTCAATGTTGGAAGAACCATCGAGCGGGTCTACACATACTACGTACTTCGCGTTTTTGGAAACTTCGCTGTTGATATGAACAAGGCCTTCATTCTCTTCTGAAGCAACGGCGCAGGTTTCACCTCCTGAACTCAAGGCGGAGATAAATTGTTCGTTCGCATATACATCTAATTTTTTCTGTCCTTCGCCCTGAATGTTCATCGTACCCTGGTCGCCGAGAATATCAACAAGACCTGCTTTGTTTACTTCGCGGTTTACAATTTTCGCCGCGATGCCGATGTCTCTGAGTAATCGCGACAATTCACCTTTCGCATAGGGAAAATCTACCTGGCGCTCAATGATGAACTGCCCGAGCGTTATTACTTTATTCATGAGTCGCGTTTGTTTAGGGTTGACAAACTTACATGATTCATTTGAATTCTGAAAAAAGCAATCGTCATATTAGTAATTCGTAAATTAGTCAGGTGTTCGGAGATATTACCACCTTATTTTTTCTCCGAACACCGAACTAATTGCTCCCTGCTTATATAAATGCATTCAATCATTGTAAATTTTACAGAATACACGTAGGTTTGCGACCTCATTTCAATGTATGATGCAAACAAAAACTTCTTTTCCAAAAGATAAAATTAAAGTTCTGTTACTCGAAGGCGTTCACAAGCGTGCGCTGGAGATGTTCCAGGAAGCCGGCTACACCGATGTAGAACATTCCGGTAATACACTCAGCGAAGAAGAACTTGCTGAAAAAATAAAAGGTGCTCATATCCTGGGTATTCGCTCTAAAACAAAAGTGACTGCTAAAGTCCTTGACAATGCTGATAAACTGATGGCCATCGGTGCATTCTGCATCGGAACCAACCAGATTGATATGAAAAAAGCGACTGAGAAAGGAATCGCTGTTTTCAATTCGCCTTTTTCAAATACCCGTTCAGTTGCTGAACTGGTGGTGGCAGAAGCAGTTTTATTACTGCGTAAAGTGATCGATAAAAACAAAGCGATGCATGAAGGCATGTGGACGAAGAGCAGCAGCGGAAGTTTTGAGACGAGGGAAAAAACACTCGGCATCATCGGCTATGGACACATCGGCGCGCAGGTAAGTGTGATGGCTGAAAGTCTCGGTATGAATGTGATGTTCTACGATGTTGAACCGAAACTCCCGCTTGGTAACGCGAAGCAGGCGAAAAGTCTGGAAGAATTGCTGAAGAATGCCGATGTAGTGACGCTGCATGCGCCGGGACATGCTTCTACCAAACACATGATCAATGAAGCGCGGTTGATGCAGATGAAAAAGGGTGCTATTCTTATCAACTGCGGACGCGGTGATTTAATTGATGAAGAAGCCGTCAGAAAATCATTAGAAGAAAAACATTTGGGCGGACTCGGACTTGATGTATATGCAACGGAACCGAAGACCAACAAAGAACCGTTTAAAACAATTTTTCAAAACATGGAGAATGTTTTTCTGACACCGCACATCGGTGGTTCAACTGTGGAAGCACAGGAAAACATCGGCATCGACGGGGGAGCAAAACTGATCAGTTACCTCGAGACCGGCGCTACAATGGGATCGCTTACCATTCCTGCTTTGAATCTTCCTGTTCAGGACGACACACATCGCATGCTTCACATCCACGAAAATGTTCCGGGTGTGTTGGGAGAAATCAACGGACTGATGTCGAAGATGAATGTGAATATTCTCGGTCAGTACCTGAAAACGAATAACCAAATCGGTTACGTCGTGCTTGATCTCGACAAAAATACTCCGCCCGAAGTACTTGAGGAGTTGAAGAAAGTGAAGAATACGATCCGTGTAAGAAACCTTTATTGATTGAATATTGCAGATTGAATATTGTCATACCGCGAATTAATTGTATCAATAATTTTCAATATTCATTTGATATGAATTTAAAAATAAGAAAAGGAACCGAGTCCGATCTCCCCTCCCTCCTTCGTCTCGTTAACGAACTTGCGACATTCGAGAAAGCTCCGGATGCTGTAACTACAACTCTGGAAGAAATTAAGCGTGATGGATTCGGCGATCGACCTGTATTCGGATTTCATGTCGCTGAACTGGATGGAACAATTGCAGGAATGGCTCTTTACTTCGTCAAGTATTCTACGTGGAAAGGAAAAGGATTGTATCTCGACGATTTGATTGTGACGGAGAAACACCGAAGCAAAGGAATCGGTAAAAAATTATTTGATGCTTTCATGATGGAAGCAAAAGCCATCGGCGCAAAACAGGTTCACTGGCAGGTACTCGATTGGAACACTCCCGCCGTTGACTTCTACAAAAAACTCGGCGCATCCATAGAAGCGGAATGGTGGGATTGTAAGATGACGGAAGAGCAAATCAAAAAGTACAAAGTATGAAGTACAAAGTACATTGTACATAATACTAATTTCAAAAATGAAAATTTTTAAATTCGGTGGCGCATCGGTAAAGAATGCGGCAGCAGTAAAAAATATCGCGGAAGTTCTTTCGCTTTTTAAGAATGAACAGTTGGTGATTGTTATCTCCGCGATGGGAAAAACGACCAATGCGCTGGAACAGGTTGTGAATGCGTACATCACCAAAGATGAAACGCTGAGAGAATATGTTGAAGAGGTAAAAAATTATCACGCCACTATTATTGAAGATCTTGGCTTCGAAAGCGATCATAAAATTTATGCTGATCTCGCAAACGCGTTGGTGGAAATTGACTGGATCCTGGAAGAAGAACCATTCCGTGGTTACGGTTTCGCATACGATCAGATTGTTTCACAAGGTGAATTGATCTCCTCAAAAATTGTGAGCGCTTACTTAAACGAAAACAAGTTTAAAAACGAATGGCTCGACATTCGAGATTGCCTCATCACCGACAATTCCTACCGCGAAGCAAAAGTAAACTGGGGCCTGACGGAGAAACTTGTCAATAGAAAAGTTTCTCCGTTACTTTCTCAGAACAACCTCGTGATTACGCAGGGTTTCATTGGCGCTACGTCTGAAAATTTTACCACGACACTGGGAAGAGAAGGTTCCGATTATTCGGCCGCTATTCTTTCTTATTGCCTGAATGCGGAAGAAATGATTGTTTGGAAAGATGTTCCCGGGGTGTTAAGTGCCGATCCGAAATATTTTGAAGATGCTATCAAGTTGCAGGAGATCAGCTATCTCGATGCCATTGAATTGACCTACTATGGAGCAACAGTTATTCATCCGAAGACCATCAAACCGCTGGAGAATAAAAATATTCCGTTGCGGGTTCGTTCATTTTTGGCACCGAAGGAAAAAGGTACCAGTATCTGGCATCACAAAGAAACCAAGCCGCTTGTTCCGTCATTTATCTTCAAGACCAATCAAATCCTGTTTTCAATTTCCGCGAAAGACTTTTCATTCATTGCGGAAGAAAGCCTGAGCAAAATTTTCGGATTGTTTGCCGAACATAAAGTGAAAATAAACCTGATGCAGAATTCGGCCATCAGTTTTTCTGTTTGCGTTGATAACGATCCGTTCAAAATCCCGGATCTGCTTTCCGGCTTGCAAGGCGAATTTAAAGTGCTCTACAATGATGGATTGAAGCTCATTACTGTTCGTCACTATTATCCATCTACACTTGAATTGCTCACCAAAGACAAGCATATTTTGCTGGAGCAGCGAAGCAGGCATACTGCCCAGATGGTGCTGAAAGAGGGTTGAGAAGTCCGTAGGGTGGTTTCTGCTGTCGTCCGTGGACTGACGACTGTCGATTCATTCAAATATCTTAAAAATAATGTAAAAAATTCCCACCCCACATTTCTCCAATTAAAATGAAAGACTATCTTTGCGCCCCTAATAATTAATCAATTAACTATTCAATCCAATGACCAAAGCAGAATTAGTGGCAGAAATTTCCACGAAAACCGGAATCGAGAAAACAATTGCGCTTCAAACTGTTGAAGCGACCATGAAAGTGATTAAGAATACAATGGCCGAAGGTGAAAACGTTTATCTCCGCGGATTCGGAAGTTTTATTGTAAAAAGAAGAGCTCAGAAACTGGGACGGATTATCTCTAAAAACACAACTATCATTATTCCTGCACATAACATTCCCGCATTCAAGCCGGCAAAAACATTTGCTAATAAAGTAAAGAATGCGAAGGCGAAGAAAAAAGAAGCGATTGTTTAATGTCGAATACGAAAAGAACTCAGCTTCTCGTTTTGATCGGAGCTTTGGCTCTGACTGCAGTTCTTTACATCTTACCCCAGAAGGCAATAAAAAAGGAAACCGATTCGATCGGGACAGAAAACCGGGAGTCATTCTCATTTGAATCTCTGCTCACTTCAGCAAAAGGAAGTTTAAAGCGTGAAGAACTTGAGCCGGTTTCAAAAATCGAAAGTGAATTAAGCAAAAACCAACATAACATTTCATTGCTTGATTCATTGGGGAAACAGTGGGATCGCCTGCAACAGCCATTCATTTCATCACATTATTTTGAAATGATTGCGTTGGAAGAACCCGGAGAAAAAACGTGGCTAAATGCAGCTTACCGATTCTTCGATGCATTCAGGATGGCAGGAGATTCGACCTTGCGAACTTTGATGCTAAAAAAAGCGATCACCGGTTACAGTAACGTTCTTACCTATAATGCCGATAACCTTGACGCGAAAACAGACCTCGGAGTTTGTTATGTAGAAGGAACTGCTGAACCCATGAAAGGAATTATGCTGCTGAGGGAAGTCGTCAGCAAAAATCCTTCTCACGAAAATGCGCAGTTCAATCTCGGAGTGCTGTCTGTCAAATCAGGACAATATGATAAGGCCATCGACCGGTTTCAAAAAGTGTTACAGATCAATCCCTCACGGAAAGAAATGTACTTCATGATCGGGAAATCTTACCTGCTGTCAGGAAACAAAGTAAAGGCACTTGAAAATCTGGAGAAACTAAAAAAAGAAACAACTGATTTGCAGCTCATCGAGCAAACAAACAGTTTAATAAGTCAAATTAATATTAACCATTAAAACATTTTGCCCATGCCCAGCGGTAAAAAAAGAAAAAGACATAAGATGGCTACGCATAAGCGTAAAAAGCGTCTTAGAAAGAACAGACATAAGAAAAAATAATTGTTAAGACTAAAGACTGTCTGAAGATTATCTATTGTCATACCGGATTAAATCCGGAATCTATTCTAATGAAAAAGATGCTGATCACACTACTTTAGTGGGTTAGTTTTGACATCCTAAAAATTCGGGCAGACTCTTTTTGAAACGTGCTTGGGCGCTTCTGTGCGCTTTGTATTTTCTGACATTTTGATAAATGATGAGTCGTTTGTCATCCGGTTAAGCACATGTGTTTGTTCCTTTTTTATCTGCCTCCAAAAAACCGCGGGCGAAAGTGAAGTGTTCTTAAAAAAGAAATTTATTGAACAACGAACTTGTAATCAACTCAACTCCTTCGGAAGTAACCATTGCGTTACTCGAAGACAAACACCTCGTTGAGTTAAACAGTGAAAAAAGAGATCAGCGATTTTCAGTCGGTGATATCTACCTTGGAAGAGTGAAGAAACTTATTCCGGGACTAAATGCCGCCTTTGTAGATGTCGGTCACGAGAAAGATGCATTTCTGCATTACCTTGATCTCGGTCCGCAGGTGCAGTCTTTAGCGAAACTGATTAAACTCACCACGACCGGCAAGAAGCCCGATTCGATGCTTGCTAATTTTAAGCAGGAACCCGATATTAATAAGGGCGGAAAAATAACAAGCGTACTTGCTGTTAATCAATGGGTGCTTGTGCAGGTTGCCAAAGAACCGATTTCTTCCAAAGGCCCGAGAATCACTTCCGAAATTTCCCTTGCCGGGAGATACGTAGTGATGGTTCCCTTTTCCGACACCGTTTCCATTTCCCAAAAAATTAAAAGCGCTGAAGAACGCCAGCGGCTGAAACGTCTTGCCATGAGCATCAAGCCGAAAGGATTCGGACTGATTGTCCGCACGGTTGCCGATGGAAAAAAAGTGGCCGAGCTTGACAAAGATATCCAGGAACTGGTTGCAAAATGGAAAAGCATTTTCGAACAATTGCAGACTGCCAAACCACCATTAAGAATTTTGGGAGAGCTGAATCGCACGTCTACTATTTTGCGTGACCTTCTGAATGCGAACTTCAACAACATTCACGTTAATGACGCTACGGTGTATGAAGAAATCAGAAGCTACATCAGCGGCATCGCTCCCGAGCAAACTGAAATTGTAAAATTGTACAAAGGGAAACTTCCCATCTTCGAAAATTTCGGAATTGATAAACAGATCAAATCAAGTTTCGGAAAAACGGTGACCATGCCAACCGGCGCTTACCTGATTGTTGAACATACGGAAGCATTGCACGTGATCGATGTGAACAGCGGAGGCCGAGTAAAAACCGGTGATGCCACACAGGAAGCGAACGCGTTGCAGGTAAATCTTGATGGCGCCGCTGAAATCGCCCGCCAGTTGCGGCTTCGCGATATGGGTGGAATTATCGTCGTCGACTTCATCGACATGCACTCCACGCAAAACAGGAAACTGCTTTTCGATAAAGTGAAATCGGAAATGAAGAAGGATCGCGCGAAGCATACGATACTTCCACCGAGTAAATTCGGTTTGGTGCAGATCACACGCCAGCGTGTTCGCCCGGAAACAAATATTACGACGGTAGAAAAATGTCCTGCATGCGATGGTACAGGAGAAATCAAAGCGAGCATTCTGCTGGTCGACGAAATTGAAAACAACCTGCGGTATTTTGTTCAGGAGCAAAATGAGAAAACCCTTACCCTTATTACTCATCCTTACCTGGAAGCATTTCTGAACAAGGGAAACCTATTCACGAAATCGATGGCTGAGAAATGGAGGAAAAAATACAAGGCGAAAATTACGGTGAAGGCGAATAACAATTACCACATCATGGAGTATCACTTCTTTAATAAGATAGAAGAAGAAATAAAGATATAATGACCAATTGAACTATGACCAATTGATCAGGGAATATTTAATTAAAAAAATTTAATTGCGCTTTCATTGAAAATTGCTCATTGGTAAATTGATCATTTTAAAAACTGATGGAGGAGAAAAAATTTAAGAAAATCCTAGACCCCCACCACGCTTTGATCAAAGCACAGAAGTACTGTGTTTACCAGGAACGCAGCCAGCAGGAAGTGCGTGATAAATTGTATTCGTTCGGTTTACACCGAAAAGAAGTTGAAAGTCTCATTGCAGAATTAATCACCTCCGGTTTTTTAAAAGAAGAACGTTTCGCTCACGCTTTTGCCGGTGGTAAATTCCGGATGAAAGGATGGGGACGGATAAAAATAAAACTCGCCTTAAAACAAAAAGATGTTTCCGAAGTCCTCATCAAACAGGCGTTGAAGGCAATTGATGAACGTGATTACATCAAAGAGTTGAAGAAAGTAATTTCAGAGAAAGAAAAAAAAACATCCGAGAAAAATCCGCTGAAGAAAAAATACAAAGTGGCGCAATATGCTATCAGCCGTGGGTTTGAACCGGAGTTGGTGTGGGCTATTATCAACGAAGCATAATTCCTATTTGCACATCTGAACATTTTCCAGTTATTTTCGCCGTCATTATGACAAACGAACAACTAAAAGAGATTAAAGAGCGTATCGATGCCCTGAGGAGGCATCTTTGACATTGATGGCAAATTAAAAGCTATCAAAGAAGAAGAAGCAATTTCTCATGCTCCCGATTTCTGGAACGACCCGAAAGCGGCAGAGAAACTTCTCAAAGGAGTCAAGCAAAAGAAAAACTGGACCGACGCATTCGACAAACTCAGCAAATCGTATGACGATCTGAGTGTGCTATTCGATTTTTTCAAATCGGGCGACGCAACCGAAAAGGAAGCAGATCTTCATTACGATCAAACCATTAAATTATTAGATGATCTTGAGTTCAAGCGTATGCTTGGTGCTGAAGAAGATCAACTCAACGCTGTACTCAACATTAATTGGGAGCCGGCGGCACCGAAAGCCAGGATTGGGCAGAGATGCTCATGCGCATGTACATCATGTGGGGCGAAAAAAACGGATACAAAGTTGTTGAAGTTGATAAACAATATGGCGATGGTGCCGGTATTAAATCAGCGACACTTGAGTTTGAAGGCGACTTCGCTTATGGCTATCTGAAAGCGGAGAGCGGCGTTCACCGGCTTGTTCGTATTTCACCTTTTGATTCGAATGCAAAGCGTCATACGTCATTCGCATCTGTGTATGCATATCCTGTGATTGATGATTCCATCAACATCGAAATCAAAGATGCTGACATTGACATGCAGACTTCCCGTTCGGGCGGTGCGGGCGGACAGAATGTAAACAAAGTAGAAACGAAAGTTCAGCTCACACACAAACCGACAGGTATCGTTGTTGTTTGCCAGGTGGAACGATCGCAGGTAGCGAACCGCGAGCGTGCGATGAAAATGTTGAAGTCGCAGCTCTATGAACTTGAATTAAGAAAACGCAACGAGGCGAAAGCGGTAACAGAAGCGACGAAGAAAAAAATTGAGTGGGGCTCTCAGATTCGCAGCTATGTTTTTCATCCGTACAAAATGGTGAAAGAACTTACTCTCTATATTATTGCGCAGCAAAGGCAGATGGATGAAATGCAAAAGCAGTTGGAAACCTTGAAAAAATAATCTGCTATGAAAAGATATATTTTTCTTTGTATCTTGTTGTTTATATCAACACCAATGGTAATGTCCCAAGGAACTGGATTTATTACACTACGAGGCAAGCAATTTTATGATCAACTAGGAATTCCTTTTTTTCCAACGATTATGAACTACGGGGCAAAAATTGTTATTGATAACTCAAGTCTAACTCCTGCACCAGCACTCACACATTTTAAACTCATTCGTGACAGGCAATATGGGACTACAGATTGTCTTCTTGAACCTGTTGGACGATACGACTGGGCAAACTGCGAAACAAGTATTCATGACGACTTTAGGAAAATAAAAAGCATGGGTATTAATACCGTACGATTCAGCGGCTTTACACCGAATAGAAAAAGTACCAGAATCGTCCCTGGTGGTTTTGTAAAAGAAGTAGATGAGTTTTCTACAGGAGGGGACGGATTTCACGGCGTTAGTATGTGTAACTTACCAAAATACAATTTTAATTTAGGCCCCGGTAATTACAATTGTACAAACTGTGATGCAGAAAATCTTTTCAGCTTGTGTGCGCATTTACTTGATATTGCGGAAGCAGAATCTCTCAAAGTTTTCATTATTTGTGCTGATCATTCTTTGGGTCATTACGGCACTCATATTCCTGATGGAAATGGTTCACATTATTATAAAAGTTATCCTGAAATGGGTTCGAATGATGATGATGCGGCAGATTATTCATTATATCTTACTGCTTTAGCCAATGCTCTGAAAGATAAACATGCATTGCTTGCATATGACATATACCCTGAACCAAATTGGGCAATTGCACCTGGAAAGGATATGCAAAAGAATAAAGAGACTGTCTGCAGGTATGTAAACGAATGGTATGTTGCAATTAAATCAGTAGATCCAAATCATCTGATAACTCTTGGTGGCACCGATATAGGAGATGTTTTTTCATGGGATGAGGGCGTCATGAAAGTCGATTTCCTTTCAATGCACTTGTATCCTTTTGGAAGAGATGACTTCAATGAACCTTCTGGAAGTGCAATTGCAATTGAAAAAGTGTTAAATCAAATTAGCTGGTGTAGCAATGCTTTGCAAAAACCGTGGATTATTGGAGAGTCCGGCTTATCTGCTTCCCATGAAACTTGCTTAACGCCGTTCCTTTGGGGAACGGAAACTGACCAGTATAATTATTTCTCTCAGGTTGTTCCAGCAGTACGCGATTGCGGGGGCTCAGGGTTTACTTTTTGGGATTTTCAGGACGCTCATTACTATTGTGTGCCTGACGCAGTCTGTAGTCCTTCTGACTGTGATCATTGTTTCGATTGGGATGGCTATTGTGGCTGTGATTTTAGCGTTGATCCTTGTCAAATGACAACTGCAGCAATTAAACTAGCAAGAAGTTATATTTGGGGAAATTATTTTGGGATTTTAAAATATGGTAACCCTGATGAGACCACCGGTGATTATCCTTCATCAGTTGACAAACTGGCGGTATCTTTCATAACGGCGTTTGATCATGGTAATGGTGTTCCGGCACCTGCAAATTGTACGATACCTACAGCTAATTATTATAGCCCTGACCAATTCGTAAATAGTGCCACCAACCCTGATAAAATATCCGGGATAATTAAGGTCGATCCTACGAATGAATTAATTTCAAATGCAGTTGTTAGTGGTAGTACTACAGTCCCGGGTAAGTCAGGACATCCTTTTATTTATACTTTTTCACATCCTGACGGATCTTATGAATTAATTCCCCCTCCGACTGGACTACTCCTTCCGCCATTTTCAACATTTGAATCAGTCACTGTTTCCGCCGTAGGGGCAGAAAAAAAGACCAGCGCCATTGCCGATATATTGCTTCCTCTTCAGAATGATTATTCGTTAAAAAAATCAATATTGAATTATGATGTAACAGTAGATGGAAATGGAATGACTCTGCCGACAGGAACACAAAACTTTAAGGGGTGGAATTCATTAACGGTAAGTAATATGACTGTTCCAAGTGGAACAGTTTCTGATTTTACAGCACGGTCCGAAATTAATGCAGATGCCGAATTTCATTCAGCAACAGGCAGCGAAGTTCATATTTATTGTTCTGAAACTTTTTCTGATTGTTCTGATTTTAGCGGAGGTTATTTTCGTCTAACTAATTCTGGTAGTAGCGGTAATAATGTTTCACCACCTGTTAAGGAAATTGAAGTTGCTTTTAAGCAAAAAATGATTGATGGTTCTCTTTCAATAATACCAAATCCGTCAAGTGGTCAGTTCTTAGTTCAATTGAATTCTTCGGATATTAATTCAAGGATTTCAAGTGTTATTATTTATGACATGATGGGAAAAAGAGTTTACTCCTCGTATGGAAATTCAAAAGCTGTTAATGTTAATTTATCAGTTTATCCAAAGGGTATCTATTTCCTAAAAGCCAATGATATTTTCAAAACATACAATCAGAAAATTGTTTTACAATGATAAAAAATAAGAAAATGAAAAAAAATAATTTGATAATTTTCCTGTTTTTTATCTCTAATTTGGTTTCCGCCCAAAACTGGCAATGGGCGAAACATTATGGAAGTTCTGACGGTTGGAACAGGGTTGGTAATATTTGCAAAGATGATTCTGGAAATGTATACATGACAGGAGATTTTGGATATCCTGAAGGCTATTTTGGGTCTGACACTTTGTATTCTTCCAATCAATCCAGTAATATGTTTTTATTAAAAACAAATCAAAGTGGCAATTTAGTCTGGTCGAAAAGTGAATTCACGGATCAAACAGGGGGTGACGATATTCAGTACGACAGAAATTCAAACTCAATAGTTATTACCGGCGTTTCAGGAAGTATGACAGGTAACTATATTTATCTTCAAAGGGAAAATCTTAATGGAACATATATGGCAGGTTTTTTAATAGGGCCGCAAGGCAATGGAGAACAACCTTCATTGACGATTGATAACAACGGAAACATTTTTTTACTCGGGAGGTTTCAAAATAACGGCACGATTGGACCTTTTTCAATTTCTGCAGGCTGGTTCATTGCAAAGTTTGATTCAAGTATATCTTGCATATGGGCAAAAAACATGCTTGTTTACGATGACAATATAACTGACGTGAAGTTTTTTAATTCAAGTTTATTTATTGCGGGAATGTCGCAACATGATACTGTAGTAGTTGACACTGCGCATGTCCAGAATCATGGCTATATCGATAACTTCATTTCTCGCTTTGATACAGCAGGTAATGTAATATGGCTGAAAACAATAGGAGGTCCAAACTGGGATTATGGAAGTCTAATTGATATTGATAATTCAGGAAATATATTTGCTTGTGGAGTTTTTAAAGACACCTCTTATTTTGGTAACCTGCTGTTAATAGATGCAAATCCATATTCAATGTATTTAAGCAAATGGGATATTAATGGAAATATTATCTGGGCTAAAAAAATTCCATGCAGTAGCACATCGTCCAGCTATTATTCATACGCACGTGATATTTCAACCGATAGTAATGGAAACAGCTACCTGATCGGATCTTTTAATGCATCCGTAAATTTTGGAAATGGCTTTAACCTTACTGCTTTAGACAGTTCGGATATGTTTGTAGCGCGTTATGATTCTTCTGGTACCTGTAAAGGAGTAACAACTTTTGGAGGCGCTTACGGAAACAGAATAATAAGTGGTGGAGTCGGAGATTTTTATGCAGCAGGAATTTTTTCCGGCACCGTACAATTAGGAACTACTTCTTTGACTTCTTACTATACATCCTCTCATATTCATAACCTGGGAGATATTTACTTAGCAAAACACGATGCAATTACAAATGTGGAAGCTCGCCATGCACCAAACAACCAACTTCTCATTTACGCCAATCCCACAGCAGGCAAATGCAACATTACCATACCTGATGAATTCCTGAATGAGAAAAAACTAATGCTTAGTATTTTTGATAACGCTGGCAAACTTATTCAGCAAAAAACATTGGAGATGAATGAAGGTAAAATACTATTAAATTTAGAAGCCGAAGCAAAAGGCATGTACAATGTTACGCTTAGTAATGGAAAAAAGAGTTACAACGGAAGGATTGTGTTTGAGTAAAATGCATGCATGAAAAAAATATTTTTAATATTAATATCTATCTCCTTTTGCAATACTGCCCCGTTCAGGTAGTCTTGTGTACCTGCAAGTGCGCAAGGTGACTACGCTGCGTAAGCATTTCAATTAAAAATATTTTTTATCTTTCGGTAAATTCTTCGAAGGATACTGACGAGTAAAAAATTAATGGTATGAGACATAGCCGTAAGTATTGCACGCAGCGTAGTCACCCAACGCACAAAGCCTGAACACAAGACTACGCTGAACTGAGGTGGTGTGGACGATCATAAATGAAGCATAATTCCTATTTGCACATCTAAACATTTTCCAGTTATCTTCGCCCTCATTATGACAATCGAACAACTAAAAGAGATTAAAGAGCGCACCGATGCCCTGAGGAGGCATCTTTGACATAGATGGCAAACTGAAAGCGATCAAAGAAGAAGAAGAAATTTCTCATGCTCCCGATTTCTGGAACGATCCGAAAGTGGCTGAGAAACTTCTCAAAGGAGTCAAACAAAAGAAAAACTGGACGGACGCATTTGAACAAGTCACCAAATCGTATGACGATCTGAGTGTACTATTCGAATTTTTCAAATCGGGCGACGCAACCGAAAAGGAAGCGGATCTTCATTACGATCAAACCATCAAGCTGCTTGATGATCTTGAGTTCAAGCGCATGCTTGGCGCTGAAGAAGATCAGCTCAATGCTGTACTCAATATTAATTCAGGCGCCGGCGGTACCGAAAGCCAGGATTGGGCAGAAATGCTCATGCGCATGTACATCATGTGGGGCGAAAAAAACGGGTACAAAGTTGTTGAAGTTGATAAGCAATACGGCGATGGTGCCGGTATTAAATCAGCGACACTTGAGTTTGAAGGTGACTTCGCATACGGCTACCTGAAAGCGGAGAGCGGCGTTCACCGGCTCGTTCGTATTTCGCCTTTTGATTCAAACGCAAAACGTCACACTTCATTCGCATCTGTGTATGCATATCCTGTGATTGATGATTCCATCAACATTGAAATTAAAGATGCTGATATCGACATGCAGACTTCCCGTTCGGGCGGCGCAGGCGGACAGAATGTAAACAAAGTGGAAACGAAAGTTCAGCTCACACACAAACCGACAGGTATCGTTGTTGTTTGCCAGGTGGAACGTTCGCAGGTAGCGAACCGCGAGCGTGCGATGAAAATGTTGAAGTCGCAGTTGTATGAACTTGAATTAAGAAAACGTAACGAAGCAAAAGCGGTGACTGAAGCAACCAAGAAAAAAATCGAATGGGGTTCACAGATCCGGAGTTATGTTTTTCATCCGTACAAAATGGTGAAAGATCTTCGTACCAGTTATGAAACTTCGAATGTTACGGCCGTCATGGATGGAGATTTAAATGAATTCATGAAGGCGTATTTGATGGAGTTTGCTCGAAGTAAGTGACTAAGAAAATAGTGACTAAGTGACGAGGACAAAACTTCGTCACCTAGTCACTTATTCACATAGTCACCTAATCACCCAATCACCTCGTCAATTAACAGACAAATCGTATCTTAGCCTTCTTATTTTTGAAACCATCTTTCTATTCTTTTCACTTTCTAAAACACAAAATCATGAGACCACATCGTAAACTAATTGTTTGGCAGGAATCAATTTCATTCATCAAAGAAATTTACAAATTGACCGTTCATCTTCCACAAGATGAAAAATTTGGATTGACATCACAAATTCGAAGAGTTTCCGTTTCAATTGCGTTAAATATTGCAGAAGGAGCAGCAAGACAAACGAAAAAAGAATTTAGCCGTTTCCTTTATTTTTCCAGCGGCTCTTCAAGTGAAGTGGATACACTCCTTGAAATTATTAAGGAACTGGATTTTATTAAAGAAGAAAATCTAAAAAAATATTTTGATATGAACGAAAGAATTTCTGCCATGCTAAACGGCTTGAATAAAAGTTTGAATGTAAAATAGCGCAACAACTTCGTTACCTAATCACTTCCCACCTCGTGACCCGAAATGCTCAAAGTCTACTTCAAGCCCAACTGCGCCACCTGCCAAACCGCTCTGAAACTGATCAAACAAAATTCGGATGAGGAATTGGATTTGGTTGAGTATCTTGTGGAGACACCGTCGGCAAAAGAAATAAAAGAGATCCTGAAAATGCTTGGTATGAAAGCCGAGCAGTTGGTGCGGAAGAAAGAATCGTTGTACAAGGAGAAATACGATGGTAAAAAAATATCGGAAGCGGAGTGGATAAAGATTATGGTGAAGAATCCGATCCTGATTGAACGTCCTATTGTTGTAAAAGATGGTAAAGCGATTATCGGAAGACCGATTGAAAGAATACTCGATATATTGTAATCCTTTTTAATCAAAAACTAAAAACTGTTCTCCGAACACCCAACTAATAACTCATTACTATATGGACTACCGGAAAGAAAAAGACACGATGGGAATTGTTGAAGTTCCCGCAAACGTTTACTGGGGCGCGCAGACGCAACGCTCAATAGAGAATTTCAAAATCGCGCAGGATATCAACCGGATGCCAAAAGAAATCATCCGCGCATTCGCCTACCTGAAGAAAGCAGCCGCACTCACTAATCTCGATGCAGGTGTTTTATCCAAAGATACCACTGACCTCATCGGAAAAGTATGCGATGAAATCCTGGATGGAAAATTAGACGATCAGTTTCCACTTGTTGTGTGGCAGACAGGGTCAGGCACGCAATCGAACATGAACGTAAATGAAGTGATCGCTTACCGTGCGCATGTAATGAATGGAGGAAGTTTACTCGATGAAAAAAAAGTGATTCATCCCAATGATGATGTAAATAAATCGCAATCGTCCAACGATACATTTCCTACAGCGATGCACATCGCCGCTTATAAAATCCTGGTCGAACAAACTATCCCCGGAATTAAAAAACTGCGCGATACGCTGGCAGCCAAATCAAAAGAGTTCATGCACATTGTAAAAATCGGCAGAACACATTTGATGGATGCGACTCCGCTTACGCTCGGACAGGAAATTTCAGGATATGTTTCCCAGTTGGATCATGGTATTCGCGCCATCGAACATACATTGCCCCATCTTGCGGAACTTGCTTTGGGCGGAACAGCAGTCGGCACCGGGATCAACACACCTCCGAAATATGATGTGAACGTAGCCATGAAAATTGCTGAGTTGACTAAACTTCCTTTCATCACCGCGGAAAATAAATTTGAAGCGCTTGCTTCGCATGACGCAGTCGTAGAAGCACACGGAGCATTGAAAACTGTCGCCTGTTCAATGATGAAAATCGCAAACGACATTCGTCTTCTTTCGTCCGGACCACGTTGCGGAATCGGTGAGCTGTATATTCCCGATAACGAACCAGGATCGAGCATCATGCCGGGCAAAGTAAACCCGACACAGTGCGAAGCCATGACGATGGTGGCCGCGCAGGTATTAGGGAATGATGTGACTATTAACATTGGCGGAGCAACAGGGCATTTTGAACTGAATGTGTTTAAGCCAGTGATGATTTATAACTTCTTACACTCTGCAAGATTGATTGCTGATGTGTGTGTATCATTCAACGACAAATGTGCTGTAGGAATAAAACCGATCGAAGAAAACATCAACAAACATCTTCATAACTCTTTGATGCTGGTCACAGCACTTAATAATAAAATCGGTTACTACAAAGCGGCAGAGATTGCGCAGACTGCACACAAGCAAGGAAAGACATTGAAACAAACTGCGATCGATTTAGGATACGTCACGTCAGAACAATTTGACGAGTGGGTAAAACCGGAACAGATGGTTGGATTGAAGTAATGTGAAGATTCGCTAATGTGCAAATGTGAGATAGCTCACCCGAATTTACGCATTTGCGAATCTGCACATTTTCAAACGTACTTATCCCCTTTCTTAATCTTCACATCGTTCACCAGGTTCCGAACCTGCTGCTCATCGTCTTTCGGACAAATCAGCAATACGTTATCTGAATCCACGACAATAAAATTATCGAGTCCGAGTATGACGGCAAGTTTGTCCTTCGTAATATTGATGATGCAGTTTTTTGTTTTGTCGAGCATCACATGGTTCCCCACGATGGCGTTATGCTGCGTGTCATGATCAAGATTTTCATACAATGACTTCCAGGTTCCGAGATCACTCCATCCGAACTCAGCACTCATGACACTTACATTTTTAGCCTTCTCCATAATTCCGTAATCAATTGAAATGTTCGTGCATTGGGTGTATGCTTTCTTCACGTGCTCCATCTCATCAGGAGTGTTGTAAAAATCTTTTCCCTCTTTAAAAAGTGCATGCATCTCAGGAAGAAATTCCTCGAATGATTTCAAAATAGCTTTCAGGTTCCAGACGAAGATGCCGGAGTTCCAGAGGAAGTCACCGCTCTTGAGAAAAAATTTCGCCATTTCAAGATTCGGTTTCTCCGTAAATGTTTTCACTTTACAGATTTTGAATTTCTCATCGCGGCCGTCATCTTTAAATTGAATGTAGCCGTAACCGGTGTCAGGCCTGCTGGGATGAATACCAAGTGTGAGCAACGAATCATTCTTAGCGGTAAAGTCAAGCGCTTTCAGAATCGCCTCTTGAAATCCTTCCTCATCTTTTATGACATGATCAGACGGAGCCACCACAATATTCGCATCGGGATTCATCGCTGAAATCTTAAAGGAAGCATACGCCACACAGGGCGCAGTGTTTCTCCGGAGCGGTTCCGCCAACACCTGTGATTTCGAAATTTCAGGAATCAGTTTGTACACATGATCAAGGTACGACTCGTTCGTTACCACATAAATATTTTCGAGCGGACAGATTTTCAGAAACCGTTCGAAGGTTTGCCGGATCAGTGTTTTACCGCTCCCTAAAATATCAATAAACTGTTTCGGGTAATTGTTACGACTCATGGGCCAGAAGCGGCTGCCAATGCCCCCGGCCATGATGACACAGTAATTATTTTTCATCATGAATAATTTTAAACGTCAATAAAAATGGTGTAAAAGTTTATTCTATTCCGTTTGATTTAATAACGTTTAAAGTACTAAGTATTTGTTTCTATCTTCTTGACTCTTGATTCTATATTCCTGGTTGTTAATTTTTAGTTATTAGTTACTTAAACCGCTCAGCACTCTTCTCAGCGACGCGAACACTTCATCGATCTCTGACGAATTGCAAGTGCCCACTGAAAGCCGGTACCAGCTTGACTTATCAGTAGATCCAAACGCTGTGAAAGGAACCAGTGCAAGCTTCGCTTCGTCAAGAATATATTGCGTAACATCTTTTTGAGTATTCAATATTTTTCCATCACGGGTTTTCATTCCTGCTAAATTCAACTGAACAGTCAGGTAAATGGCGGCTTGCGGAGCAATGGCATCCACCTTATATCCTTCCTTCTTTAACTGAACAAAGCCATCGTAAAATTTTACCAATCGCTGATCAATTCTTCTCTTGAAATCAGTAACGAATTTTTCCATCTCCGGTTTCATCTGCAGATAATTCGCGACGGCAACCTGTTCCGCTTTTGGCGCCCATGCACCAATGTGAGAAATAATCGCTCTCATCTTGTCCATGATTTTCTTCGGTCCGAATCCCCAGCCAACACGAACACCTGTTGCTGAAAGTGATTTTGAAATACCGTCAATAAAAATAGTATACTCTTTCATCTCGGGACGAAGCGACACAGGATTGTAATGCTTATTGTCGCCGAACGTAAGCACCCAGTAAATCTGGTCGTACATCAGGTACAACGGTCTTCCTCCCTTACCTCTTCTCTTATTTTCTTCCAGCACTAAATCACAAATGTTTTCTAATTGTTCTTTCTTAAAAATTGTTCCGGTAGGATTCAACGGCGAACACAATGAGAGCAGCGTCGCGTTTTTCAGGTGGGGTCGGATTTCATCCGCTGTCGGCATGAAATTATTTTCCGCTTTTGTTTCAACCAATATCATCTGCGATTGCGTGAGGTGACAATAGTGGTTGTTATTCCACGACGGAACCGGGAACACAACCGTATCGCCAGCGTTCAATAACGTGACATACGTTCCGTAAATCAACGGACGCGCGCCGCCGGCAATCAGAATTTCCTCGGGAGAATAGTCAAGCTGTTCTTTTTCTTTCAGAAAAGTTGAAACCGCTTTTCTCAGTTCAACGATACCATTCGCAGCCGGGTAATTGGTCTGGTGCGAATTGTAAGCACTGATGATGGCGTTGTTCAACTCTACAGGAATCGGAAAAATATTCGGATCAAAATCCCCGATCGTGTAGTTAAAAATTCGCTCACCGTTTTTTATTTTCTCGTTGATCTCTGCCGCCAGCTTAATAATTTCAGAACCGGTGAGGTTATCCGCCATCATCGACACCGACAGATCTGGTGTTTTGGTTACAGTTGGTTCCAGCATAATTGAAAACAGTTTGATTGTTAATCAGACAAAAATAAAAATTTATCACACACCTGATACTTTTAATTGCAGTCCTTCCTGAGGAATCTCATGCACAACAACTTCCGCGAGTGGATTTACAAAATATTCACGTTTTGTGGTGATTTCAAGGCAATGAAAACGGGTGCGAATCCGGTCTCCCTTCCTGAAAATCAGTTTCGAACGCGATGAATGAAGTTTGAATAAGGTATGCTGAGGGATGTCTTCGAGGTGCTGAATATTCATCGCCTCTTTCCTGTCATATTTCCTCAACGCTCTCAGTAAGTCCAAATCCGAACAGCTCGATGCAGCGGGATTTCTCATGTAAGAAGTCAATGCACCGACAAGATCATCCGGGAAAATCCTTTGCTGAAGAAAATAATCGAGCAACCGGCTGAATTCATTTTTCCATTCCTGTCCGTGCGGCGCAATTCTTTTTTTGTAATTCGTCTCGGCAAGTAAATGAGCGACTTCATGCGTAAACGTGATTAGAAATGAATATATATTGAGATCGTGGTTCACCGTAATCTGGTGACCTCCTGTTTCTCTTAACGGACGATAATCGCCGAATTTGGTAGCGCGGCTACGTGTAATGCGGACGTGGATGTTGTACTTCACAATCCAACGACAGCAAATGCCAACAGCAGGTGCCGGGATATAACGCTCCAAAACTTTTGCAATACTTTCTTCTGACAAAACGGAATATTTTTTTCAGATCAAAGGAATGAAAAAGGTGAACGATTGAACTTTTTTTTCAGACTTTTTTTGAACAATGAAATGAGGAAAGCGCTAAAAATATCAACGTTATTTCGTGGTATTTCTTAAAAACAAAATAATTTCTTTACTTGAGCTATAATTCAGAGATACAATCTCATTAGGTTACGAGAGCTACTTAAAAGCGATGAGCATTAAACAACCACCGGAGAATCGAATCTTTTTTGCAATTGCATTTGCTATAAGCACTCTTACTGTTTACTCTCAAACATTATCAGACACTACATTTACTGATATAACAGGGCAATATTAAATAGCACTTCCAAGATTTACAGAATTTGTAGCACAGGGCGTGCGAATAGTTTCGTGTTTTGAAATAGCAATTACTCCTTCACAGTTGGTGGAAAAAAAAGCTATTAATTAGAGACATGGTACAGGTGAATTTTTGCATGAATCAGAACTGGAATTTGAAAAGGAAATGTTGGATTGCAGACAAGGATATTATCCAACTTCAGAAGATACGGAAAGAAAATATTCAGGAAAGGAAAAAGCGATAAAAAGAACTAATTATTGCCTGACAAATTATTGTAGAAGAACTGAACCCAGCGGTTATAATATGGGAACATCATACTATGTCAATTATATTAGTCCTGAAAAATTCGATAACTCCGAACATAATTGTCTTCATGGATTATCAGAACCACAAGACCACGATTTAATAATACAATGGGAAGGAGATAAAAGGAGAAGAAGAATAGTAATGGATGCATTCATTAGTTTGGTAACGGAGCAATTACATTTTACTAAAATTAGCAGCAAATAAATCAGCGTGTATCTTTATCGGATCATCGCAAAAATGGTAACACTAAAATTAAAAATCAACCTCTTCCAGACTATAGATTATTATACCCTTCCAAGGTAGGAGGTTGATTGAACGGATGTTTTCTATAGACATTCGACTCTTACGGAGTCGTAACCGGATCATAAGATTGTTGGTTCAGTTGCTTTACCAATCCTAATCATTTCGCCTTCGTCACTTAGTTACTACGTCACCTCGTCACCCGACTTCAACACTCAAACACTTCAATACATAAACAAGCAAACACCCCAACACTCAAACATATTCGCATCATCAATTCAACCATCATTCATCACCACTTAAAAAATAAAAAATGGAAACTGTAAACAAAACAAACATCACGGTAGAAAATACTGTAAACGCGCCGGTGGAAAAAGTCTGGAAAATTTTTACGTCTCCTGAACACATCACAAAATGGAACACTGCATCGCCAGACTGGCACACTACTCGTGCGGAAAATGATTTGCGTGTCGGAGGAAAATTTCTTTCACGAATGGAAGCCAAAGACGGAAGTTTCGGTTTTGACTTCGGCGGAACTTATAGCGAAGTGAAAACAAATCAACTCATTGCCTATACAATGGATGACGGAAGAAAAGCGAAAGTCACTTTTACAAGCGCCGGCAATGCAACAAAAGTGTCAACGGCTTTTGAAGCTGAAAACGAGAATCCAATCGAGATCCAGCGTGACGGATGGCAGGCCATTATGGATAGCTTCAAAAAACATGTTGAGGAAAACTAATTCCTTTGAAAACAGATTGAATGACACAGATTAATTCCTATCTGACATTTAGCGGCAATTGCCATGAGGCAATGACATTCTACAAAAGATGTTTGGGCGGCGAACTCAACTTCCAGACAATTGGTGAATCTCCACTATCAGACAAAATGCCAAAGCAAATGAAAGACAGTATCCTGCACCTGACACTTACAAAAGGTTCGTTTGTACTCATGGGTTCTGACATAGTTCCACAATCCGGATTAATAGAAGGAAGTTCAGTTTCTCTTGCACTCGATTGCGTCAGCGAAACAGAAATTAAAAATTGCCATGAGAAGCTTTCGTTGAGCTGACAAGCAGATTATCCCTTAGAAGACACTTACTGGGGAGCTTTGTTTAGCGACCTCACTGACAAATTCGGCAATCACTGTTACTTAATTTTTATAAAACTAAAAAATAATAACAATGGAAAATAACAATCACAAAAAAATTACACAAGGACAAAAAATTATTCCGTTTCTTTGGTTCGATGGTAATGCAGAAGAGGCGATGAATTTTTACACATCCGTCTTCAAAAATTCAAAAATTATAAACGTCAGGCACTACAGAGAACAGGCGCCTGCCGGAGTAACCGGAAAAGTAATGATGGCACATTCGAAATTGAAGGACAGACATTTTACGTACTGAACGGTGGTCCGCATTTCAAATTCACGGAAGCCATATCACTATTCGTCAACTGCGAAACGCAGGAAGAAGTGGATGAACTGTGGGAAAAACTTATTGCAAACGGGGGAGCGGAATCACGATGCGGATGGCTGAAAGATAAATCCGGTTTATCGTGGCAAATTATTCCTTCCGCATTAGGCAGACTGATGGGTGACGAGGATCCGATTAAAGCACAACGAGTGATGCAGGCGATGCTAAAAATGAAAAAGATAATCGTGAAAGATTTGCAGGAAGCACACGATCAGAAATAATCAAGCGAACATTTATTAAATCAATCAAAATGAAAAAAACTAAAATACTTTATTGGATTATCACCGGGCTGTTTTCCGCATTTATGTTATTCTCATCTGTCCCCGATATTTTAAGTGCTCCTGATGCTATAAAATTTATGAATCATCTTGGTTACCCGAATTATTTTATAACATTTATCGGTGTCGCGAAACTCCTGGGTATTATAGCGATACTTATTCCGGGATATCCACGAATTAAAGAATGGGCATACGCAGGATTAGCGTTTGATTTAATCGGCGCTGTTTATTCTCTTATTGCAACAGATGGATTAGTTCCTCAAATGTCTGTCATGCTATTACCAATTATTTTTCTGGCACTTTCATATATTTTACATCACAAAATTATGCAGGCGCATGTAGTTGCAACAAGCTAAAGGATGGTTGAAATTTTCAAGGCATATATCCAGACAAAGAAAAAAAGTGAAATGCTTCTGCTGATATTAAGCGAAGCATTTCCTTCTCATAAAATAAATTTCGATCTGGATGATTGTGATAAAATTTAAAGACTGGAAGGTGAATGTGTTTAATCCGAAAATATAATTTCATTGCCAAATGCAAACGGGCATCATTGCGAAGTGTTAGAATACCCCCCGCTCAAAAGAGCATTGTCATTACATGACGATCTATGTTCGATCCCTCGAGGATCGAAGGTTACGGGAATAAATATTTACAATAAACCGTTGTCTCATTCGGAGTCATCCTCCCCACAATCTTAAACACGTAAACACTCAAACACTTCAACACTCCCTCAAGGCTTCAGCAATTGAAAAGCAATCATGCTCGCTAAGTACGCCAATCCACTCATGTAAAAAATCTGGATAAGTGCCCACTTCAATCGCTTGGTTTCGCGATATACAACAGCTACAGTACTCATGCACTGCATGGCAAAGGCATAAAAAAGCATCAGGGAAAAACCAACGGCAAAAGTGTAACGTGGAAGACCTGTTTCGGGATTTTTCTCCGCCATCATTTTATCTTTCACCGTCATCTTGGAAGCCTCCTGATCACCAACACTATAAATTGTACTCATCGTTCCGACAAACACTTCGCGGGCGGCGAATGAAGTGATCAGTGCTATTCCGATTTTCCAGTCGAAGCCGAGTGGTCGGATGGCAGGTTCAATAATACGTCCCATGATGCCTGCATACGATGCTGATAATTTTTCCGATTTTATTTTTTTATCAATCTCTTTCTGTAAAAGTGTTGAGGTATATACCGGCTGTTTGTATTTGTTTTCAATCTCCGCAAAACGATTTCCGGGCCCAAACGATGCCAGCACCCAAAGAATAATAGAAATTGCGATGATCACCTTTCCTGCATCGAACAAAAATATTTTTACCTTTTCGATGATGTGCAGGCCGATTGTACTCCATCGCGGCACACGGTAAAGCGGCAACTCCATCATGAAATAACTTCTCTCTTTTGCTTTGATGATTGTTTTCAATACCCAGGCTGCACAAATGGCTGCAAGAAACCCGATGAGGTAAAGTGACATGAGTACCAGTCCCTGCTCGTTGATTCCTAAAACGGTTTTATTCGGAACCACCAATGCGATCAACAAAGTATAAACAGGAAGCCGAGCCGAACAACTCATCAGTGGCGTCACAAGAATTGTAATTAGTCTTTCTTTCCTGTTCTGGATCGTGCGCGTTGACATGATCGCGGGAACAGCACAGGCAACACCACTCATAAGCGGAATAACAGATTTACCGTTTAGCCCGAATCTACGCATGAGTTTATCCATGATAAAACTCACACGCGCCATGTAACCGGTATCTTCGAGGACGGCGATGAAGAAAAACAACAAGGCAATCTGCGGAATGAAAATAACGATTCCGTTCAATCCGGCGAGTATTCCATTCACGAGTAAATCGTTGAGTAAGCCGGCTGGTAATGTTTCACTTACTTTGGCGCTCATCCACCTGAATGCTGAATCCACAGCATTCATCGGGTAAGCCGACCAGGAGAAGATGGCCTGGAATACAAGAAATAAAACAACGAGAAAAATAATATATCCGAAAATGCGATGCGTGAGAATGTTGTCGAGTTTGTAAGAGTTTGATTTTTTTTGCTCGCTGGTATCCTTCACACATTCCTTCATCAACTCCGAAATCACTTTATAACGTTCAAGGGTTTCCTTCGCCTGCATCTGTTTGGTATCAAAGCCGGCTTCCATATCAATGCTGACTATTTTTTTCTTCTTTGATTCAGGCAAATCGAAATTGGAAATGAGTTCCAGGTTGTTCGCAACTAAAAAAGCATTGTAGTCGCTGTTTACATGAATGACCTGCCTGATTTCGTCAATTACTTTCGGGGCGAACACACGGAAATTTAAAAAGTCGCGGTACTTCGGAGAAAATTTCTGAACGATCGCTTTTTTCAATTCCTCAATACCTTCGTTCTTCCTGGCAACCATCGGAATAACAGGAACGCCAAGTTTTTCAGAAAGAAGTGCAAAGTTGATTTCCATTCCCCTGATCTTCACAATGTCCATCATGTTGATGACAAGAATGACAGGAATTTTCAGATCCACCACCTGCGAACAGAGAAAAAGATTTCGTTTCAGATTCGTGCCGTCTGCAATGATGACCGTAAGATCAGGATGCAATGCATTGTTAGGATCGCACAGAATATGAAAAGGAATTTGTTCGTCAAGAGATTTCGGATACAGTGAATAAATTCCAGGAAGATCAATGTATTCAGCTTCCACCGATCCGCCATCCTCGCCGCTAAGAGTAGCAAATCCTGAACGCTTGTCGACTGTTACACCCGGAAAGTTCGCCACCTTCTGGTTCAATCCTGTCAAAGAATTAAATACAGTGGACTTTCCGCTGTTCGGGTTACCAACTAAAGCTATTTTTAATTTCCTTGCCACCAATTAATATAGGATTACACCGATTTCGAATTCGATTACACTGACTTTTTATCGCGTCCCTTTTACTACTTATTCATTCATACTTATTACTAAGAAAGGGTTACACTGATTCCGCATTGCGTCTTTTTTATTACTTATTCATTCTTAGTTATTACTTAGAAAGGGTTACACCGATTCCGCATTGCGTCCCTTTTATTACTTATTCGTTCTTACCTATTACTTAAAAAAGATTACACCGGTTCGTAACCGATCCTTTTATTACTGATTCATTATTCCTTATTACTTTAGAATGATTATCGAGAACGTTAAAGACACCAATCCACTAATAAACTAGTGAACCGCTGAACCAATCAACCTCACCCTCACCGTCGCCGCTTCATCTTTTCGTAAGCTTAACTGATATCCTGAAACCCAGATCGCCATCGGATCACCCAGCGGTGCAATGCGCGTAACCATAATCGTCTCGCCGGGGATGCATCCCATCTCAAGTAGTTTAAGTGAAAGTTCATAGTCTGTAAATGAATCAATCACCGCTTCCTGTCCGCTTTTTAATTCCGACAATAAACAAATACCTGTCATAAAATGAGTTGAAATGGGTTTCAAAAGTATCTTAATTTTTTAAAACTGAAAGGGAATAAGGAATGATAATTATCATTGATAAAATAAGAAAAATGTTCCATTGGAAATTGAAGAAAAAACTATGAAGAAGAGGGATCGACTGATTATGACCGGACTTCCTTTACCCCCGTTTTCGATTTACCGAACTTCGGGCAATCGCATTTTTTTTTCGTCAGGAAACACCCTGAAAAAAGCAGCGAAGTGCTGAGTATGAAAACGATGAACGATAAATTTTTCTTCTTTGCCATGGCCATAAACCGAACGACAAAGTTAATTGTTTATTGATTGTCAGCTTTGAAAAATAAATCGAAACGCTACAGTCCCGCTCAAGTGGTATTAATTTGTATTTTTATCCCACTTTATGAACTATATTTTTAATATCGGACGGTACTGGCTTTTCATGAAGCAACTCATTGCCAGGCCTGAGAAATTTTCTATTTACCGCGAGCAGTTTGTCCGCGAACTGGATAATTTCGGTTACGGTTCCATGGGAATTGTAGCCCTTACTTCCGTTTTCATGGGAGCAGTTATCACCATCCAGACAGTTTACAACTTAGTGAGCCCGCTGGTTCCGCTTACCGCTGTTGGTATTGTGGCGCGCGATTCCATTATCCTCGAATTTTCACCAACCATGATTTCGCTTGTGCTTGCAGGAAAAATCGGGTCGAGTATCGCAGGTGAAATAGGAACGATGAGAGTCACCGAACAAATTGACGCACTTGAAATCATGGGCATCAACTCATCAGCTTACTTAGTTCTTCCAAAGATTGTTGCCGCCATGTTCATTCTTCCGTTCGTCGTAATGATCAGCATGTTTCTCGGCATTTTCGGCGGATGGATTGCCGGTGTCGGCGCAGGCGTGATCAGTTCCGACGTGTACATCCGCGGAATCCAGGATTCATTCGTTCCATACAACGTTACATTCGCTTTGGTGAAAACGGTTACGTTCGCTTACATCATCACTACGGTTTCTTCCTTTTATGGATATTATACAGAAGGCGGAGCGTTGGAAGTCGGCCGATCAAGTACAAAAGCCGTGGTGTACAGCAGCATCCTTATTCTTGTCTTCGATTACATTCTCACTCAACTTTTGCTTACATGATCGAAGTAAAAAACATATCGAAAAGTTTTTACGGCAGAGAAATCCTGAAAGACATTTCCTTTCAGTTTGAGAAGGGAAAAGCCAATCTCGTTATCGGCGGCAGCGGTTCAGGGAAAACAGTACTCATGAAATGCATGGTGGGTTTGATTGAAGTGGACAAAGGAGAAATTATTTATGACGGTAAAAATTTTTCTTCGCTTGATTTCAAAGAACGAAAACCTTTCAGACAAGACATCGGAATGCTTTTTCAGGGAGGAGCTTTGTTTGATTCATTAAACGTTGAACAAAACATCATGTTCCCGCTCAATATGTTTACGAATATGACGCTGGAAGAAAAAAAAGATCGGGTAAATTTTTGCCTGCAACGTGTGAATCTTGTCAACGTAAATCAACTCACGCCTTCCGAAATCAGCGGTGGAATGAAAAAACGTGTTGCTATTGCACGTGCGATCGCTCCAAATCCAAAGTATCTTTTTTGTGATGAACCCAACTCAGGACTCGATCCGAGGACATCGATCGTCATCGACAACCTCATCAAAGAAATTACCGAAGAATATAGCATCACGACCATCGTCAATACGCACGACATGAACTCGGTGATTGAGATCGGCGATAAAATTGTTTTTCTTTTCGAAGGAAGAAAAGAATGGGAAGGAACAGCAGAAGACATTCTGAAAACCGATCACAAGGAACTGAATGATTTTATTTTCGCGTCGAAGCTGGCGAAAGCTCTGAAGAAGCAGGTATGAAATCATCCTGTCTTCATATAAAATAGAAACGTTTGCAACCATTTCGAGTTAGATAGATTGTTTAGGTCAATTTTAATTACGCGATGAATATTTTAATGGCAATGTCACAATTAGAAGTTAATGGAGCTGAGATTTACGCAGCGACCATAAGTGACCGCCTTATTGACCAAGGCCATTACGTTTTCATAATTTCTGATACGTTTGAGTACCCCACGAAAGCGAAGTATTTTTCGTTAGCTTTGAACAAACGGAATTTTTTTCGGAGAATACTTCACGTTGTTTACTTTATTAAGTTTATTAAAAAACACAATATTCAAATCGTTCACGCCCACTCTCGGGCCTCCGGATGGGTTTCATTTTTTGCTTCAAGGCTTTGTAATATTCCGATGCTGCATACAGCTCATGGTCATCAGCACGTTCACCGAAGCAAAAAGCTAATGCCTGCTTTCGGTGATTATATTATAGCCGTTTGCGAAAATATACGGGAGCAGGTGATTGCTGACTTTAACATCCGTCCTGAAAAAATCGAAGTTTTATCCAACGGCATCGATCCATCGCTTTTCCCATTCGGAGAAGCAATCTCATCTAAAAAAAAAATAGTGTCTCTGATAGGACGATTGTCAGGTCCCAAAGGTGATATTGCCTATAATATACTTGAAGAGCTGACTGTCAAAAATAAAATCCCTGACAACATGTTTGTAAAAGTAATTGGCGGAAAAATTATTCCTGAACGGTTTGACAAGTTTAGAGACAAGGTTGAATTTCTTGGTTTTGTGAATAATGTTGAAGAGAGAATAGCATCCTCTTCAATTATTATCGGAAGTGGCAGAGTGGCAATTAAAAGTCTCTTGATGAAAAAACCCGTGATTGCTGTAGGTGAAACCTCCTATGAAGGATTGATAACTGAAGACAACATAACTGCGGCCGTAAAAAGTAATTTCGGAGACATTGCACCAAATGGAAACACCTCTCTTGAGAACCTACTCAGTGACTTGGAAAGATGCGATACATCATCCATATTACCCGAAAACACCCTAAATAAAATCCGGGAAAAATATCATGTAGAATCCGTTATCAATCGCCTGGAATACTTATATCAAAGTCTTTATTCGGAGAAAAAAAAATATGAAATTCCGGTTCTTTTATATCACCGTGTCATCAAGGACAAATCCGAAGCCGGAAAGCACGGAACATACATTCAGGTCGATCAGTTGGAATCCCATTTCAAGTATTTGAAAAAGAAGGGATTCTCCACCATTACTTTTAATGAACTTTCATCCATTGATCGCTTCGAATACGGTAAAAAGTTTGTGATACTTACATTCGATGATGGTTATGAGGATAACTATACGTTGCTGTTACCTCTTTTGAAAAAATATAATTTTAAGTCTGTCATCTACCTGGTAACAGATGAAAAAGACAATTTATGGGATCTGAAGGAAGAAGGTCGAACTTTCCCGCTTTTAAAAAACGAACAGATTATTGAGCTTCACAAGTATGGTAACGAAATTGGAGCTCATACCATGCATCATCCTGATCTGACGAAATTATCGAATGATGAATTGAAAAAAGAAGTTGTTGGATCAAAAAATTATATTGAAGAATTAGTTGCTACCACGGTCACGAGTTTTGCCTATCCGTATGGCAAATTAAATGATGAAGTAAAAAAAGTTGTAGCAGATGTAGGGTTCAAATTCAGCCTTGCTACGGTTACCGGACCACTTGCAATACACAAAGATCCTATGGAGGTTCGAAGAATTATTATTCATCCTGATACCAAGTTGTCCCGCTTCAAAAGAAAAGTAAAAGGAAATTACACCTACCGGAAATCAGAATCTGCCTGGAAAATATAAACCGGGTAATTATTTACCTCACCACAATCATATTTTTTACCTGCTGTATCGCTTCATTCTGCAAACGGAGATAATAAATACCGGCAGGATGTCCTTCGTTTTCATACCACAACTTATACGTTCCTTCGGCATACTCTCCGTCGGCAAGGGTTTTCAAAACCTGTCCTTCGGTATTAAATACCTGCACAAGACAATGTCCGCCTTTCGATTTGAAAGTAATGTATGTTGAAGAAGTAAATGGATTCGGATCGTTCCAGATTAAATTCTCTCCGGCTTTTTTATTGAGCTCATGAACATCGGTGACGCACGCATTGCTTTGTATCACCGGCAATAACTGGAAATTCTGGAGCATGATCTGGTTGAGATCGGTCTGCGGAACACAGAACCATTCATTTAATACGGAAGCGTACACGGAACGGAAATCATATTGCATAGCCACGTTATCATTCACAGTTGGGCTCACAGGAATAACAGGATTGGTTCCGAGAATTCCATTTTGAACAGCATCACCAAACAACAGCATCGGCGCTCCTACACCATGATCTGTTCCCGTACTTGCATTTGAAATAATTCTCCTTCCGAATTCCGAGAATGTCATTCCGACTACACGACCGGAAACACTTAAAAAGTTAAGATCATCCATGAATGCGGCAACAGCTTGTGAAAGCTGACCTAACAGTGTGGCGTGTTTCCCGGATGTAGTTCCGCTTGAATCAACCTGTGCCGAGTGCGTATCGAAACCTCCCAGATTCACCATGTAAATTTTTGTCTGCAAACCACCCGCTATTAATCGTGCAACAATTTTCAACTGATCGGCAAGGGAATTCGTTCCTGCCGCGGGGTAATTCGCGGATTGTTGCGTCACGTTATTTGCAGCGGCGGTAATTACAGAAGTATAGGCCTGTGATTGCTGCGATATCTGCCGGATGTAGGTAAGCTCTTTTCCATAATTTGTATTCGGTGCGGGATCCTGTATTCCGTTAATCAGGTTATAAAAATTAGTGGGATCGGTAATGGTCATGCCGAGACTTGCAGCCGGACCTTGCAATGCAAGTGAAACCGTCGATCCTATTTCAAGTGCCAGCGGATCGGGCATCGTTGCATTCGGATAACCCACCGGAAAATTCGGGTATTCATAATCGAGGTAACGACCGGCCCAGCCACTGGTCAGCGTTTGCGAACTGTCGGACGCAGTAAGCCAGATATCCGTGGCGCGGAAATGTGAAAAATTTGGTGACGGATAACTAACGCCCTGAACAATGGTCGCCTTCCCGGTGTTGTATAGTTGCTGAATGCCGGGCATAGACGGATGCAATCCTGTTAATGCTGTCCCGTTCAGAGCAAGCACTTGCGCCGACGGGATCAGTATATTATTTCTTGCCCCGGATAAATTAGCATATTGATCAAGAGGAATCACCGTATTCAATCCGTCATTTCCTCCGCTAAGTTGAATGAGCACCAACACATGATCGTTGTTGGATGAACTTGCAAGTGCCTGCAACAGTGGTGACGCAGCAAAGGCCTTAAACGAAAAACCATCGAGTAATGCAGGAAGAACGGTGGCTGCTGATAGACCGGCAATAAATTTTCTTCTTTTCATTTAGTTTGAATTATTTATGAATACTCCTGTAGACTACACTTATTAAATCTAGAAGAAATTTTTTACCACCGAGAGCACTAAGGTTCACTAAGACTTAGTGTTTCTATGTGTTCTTCGTGTTTCAGTGGTTATATTTTTATACAAAAAATACATCGCATTTTTTATTAATTCAATTAAGATAACTGGTATTCTGAAAGATCCATGATGTACTGGTACATAGAGCGTAACCGGTTCAATACAATATTATAATAAGAAGTATTGGTTGGAGTGCCGATGTAATTGTTCCACGCAATTGTCCAATAGGAATTAGAAATCTGACCGGAGAGGAGAATATTCTTGAGATATGTTTTCACCGTCTGAGAAACATCTTCGCTGTAATGTCGGTCAATCACTTCCTGTATCAACAGATCAGGATCATCCGGATTGGTAAGTGTTGCTGTGTAAGCAACTACATCAGCAACAATGCTGCTGCCTGAACCGGAGAACCCGTTATTCACCATCACATCCGTAAAAAGATTTCTCTTCGGAAGAGTATCCGAGTTGATCCACAATTCATGGTACTGCGGTTCCTGGTAGTAGGAAGGCCAGCCGGCAACATTCGGAGGATCACCGATGTTCTGAGTTATTGTCGCCAACTGTTGAACCAGCTTGTACCACATGGCGTACTGACCGATCAGCACAGTGGCGTCAGGAAATACAACACCGTAGTCGCGGCAGAAAGCAACAGCAAGATCAACGGGTGGTTTGATTAGACAGCCGCGGTTTAATGTATCAAAAAAATGTTCGCTGCTGAACAATGCAGTAAGAACAGGAAGTATATCGTAATTGTTCGTTCTGAAAATTGTTGCCAGTGGCTGAATCACATTGGTTTCGGCAGCCGCATCAATTTCATAATAAACAAAGAAGCGGTACAACTTCCGGCAGATGAACAAAGCAACTTCATTCGTCGCAAAGATCATCGTGAGTAAATCATCCAACTCATTGGCGCCGTTTGCACCACTCTGCCCGGTAATCACCGTGTTGTTATAAAAAGAAGATAATGTTTTATTAGCCGGATCGTGACGTGTGGAATCAAAATAAGAAGCGATGGTTGTCGAATTAACCCGGTAACCGGTGAGTACGTGAGCGGCTGCTTGCACATCCGCTTGTGTATAATAAGGGTTGCCATTCGCATCTTTACCGACGGTGAACAACTCCTGTAATTCGCGTCCGTAATTTTCATCCGGTGCATTGTTCGTATTCGAATTTCCATTCAGGTATTTTAACATACCCGGATCCAATGTGATTTGTTTGACAAGTGATTTAAAATTGCCAAGCGCATATTGTCTGCACAAAGCATTCGTCGTATAACTGTATCGTCCGTCACCTACACTTGCGGTTTCTGTTGAAAAATGATTCATCAAAAAGAGCGTCATCTTTTCCTGTATACTTCTTGTCTGGTTCAGCATCAAACCTGTCCACCATGCTTTGTATGATTTAATACGGTAGCTATTCGCCGTGTTATCAAAAGGTGCGGTTACCCATGTTTGTCCTTGTGCGACATTTGGATCAGCATAGTTTGATGAATAGGTCCACAACGGAGGAGCCGGCGCTGATGCCGGAGCGGTAAGCAATTCCGTGATGGTGTTCGTGAGCCCGAGCCCGACAAAATAATCCGCATCTGCTTTAGGAGCTCCGAACATTGTTCTTCGAAGTAAATGTTTTACTTCAGCAAGTGTCCATGGACCTGCATAAGGTGTTAATCCCGATGATGTTCTTGCTACACCTGAGAAATCCTGGTGTCGATGTTTCGGGAAATCAAGCGTGAGTAAATCTCGTCTGTTCATGTGTCGGGGAATTGAGAATCGGTAAGATGAAGTTTTTGATCATTGGTTTAATGACCTAAATATAATTCTAAATTGTGTTGAAAGATTGGATTCGCTTTTCCCGTTATTAACAGGGGTATTCAGATTTGAGTCAGAGTGCTAAAAAATAGTTGCTTACATTGCGGACATTCACCAAGGAATTCATTTTCTTCTGTTCCCAGGCACACTGTATTTACAAGCCGGTTTGCTCAAGATGATGCGCACTTTGAAATTTAACCGATCATGCTGATTGTTCAACCATCAGCTAAACAACTAACAAGTATGCAATGGCATTTATAGATATTGTTTTAAGAGAACCATCTTATGGATGGCAGAATGAACAAGGAGGATTGATTAAACCTTCGGCCCGACAACTGATCGCCGAATTTTTTTCTCGCATCAATGTATTTAAGTCGAAGAAGAACTGGCTGGCAATGCTTGCGTGGCTTTGGGTGATTCTCCTTATTCCATTCTTATATTTATTCATCTTTAAATATTTTACCTGGCCTTTACTGATCGTAGGTTTTGTTTACAGCATGGTGTTAATGGGAACTTACGGCACCATCTGGCATCATCGCTATTGCACGCACGGCGCATACACGTTCCGGAATGCGTTCTGGCGCACCATCACTCAAAACCTGGTGATACGAATGATACCGGAAGAAATTTATGTCGTCTCTCATCATGTTCATCATACCAAATCTGACGAGCCGGGAGATCCGTACAATGCGTATGGAGGTTTCTTGTATTGCTTTCTTGCCGATGCTAATCATCAGCCAATAGCACTCGATCTGAATGAAACAGATTATGCAAAAGCAGCTGCCCTGATGGATGGGACGGGAATAAAATGTAACACCTACAAACAATACCAGAGATGGGGCTCGGTTTCCAATCCATTGAATACTGTTGGTGCATGGCTTCTTAACTGGGGATTTTGGTATGCTGTATTTTTCCTTATCGGTGGAAATGCGCTGGCTTGTACTATTTTCGGAAGCGCGACGATTTGGGGAATCGGTGTACGCACCTTTAACTATGAGGGACACGGCAAAGGAAAAGACAGACGCCAAGAAGGATTTGATTTTTCAAAAAAGGATATGTCTGTTAACCAATACTGGCCGGGCATTGTAGCCGGCGAATGGCACAGCAATCATCACCTGTTTCCAAGCAGCGCACGTTCAGGATTTTTGCCGGGACAAATTGACTTCGCATGGATCTACATTTACTTACTTCACAAGATCGGTGGAATTACTTCGTATCACAATTCCAAAAAACAGTTTTTAGAAAATTATTATCTGCCGTATAAGGAAACTACGGAGAAGAGTTAGACGAGCGTGTGTAAGTGTTTATCTGTTTTAGTCGACGACCATAACATCAATAAAAAATCCGGCTCCTCATTGAAAGAACCGGATTTATTTTTAAAAGATATCGATATCAATTACGACACGGCTTCCTCGTAACTCTCAATCGGCGGGCAGGCGCATACGAGGTTCCTGTCGCCATAGGCGTTATCAACTCTCCCGACAGAAGCCCAAAATTTATTTTCTCTCAAATATGGAAGCGGGAACGCGGCTTTGTTTCTTGGGTACGAATGCTTCCATGAATCATTCGTCACTTCAAACAAGGTGTGTGGAGCGTTCTTCAATACATTGTCTTTTTTATCAGCCATTCCCTTTTCAATCTCTTCGATTTCTTTGCGGATGGCAATCAACGCTTCACAAAAACGATCGAGTTCTGTTTTCGATTCGCTTTCTGTGGGTTCAATCATCATCGTTCCAGGAACAGGAAAAGAAATAGTGGGTGCATGAAAGCCGTAATCCATCAGGCGTTTGGAAATATCCTCCACTTCCACCCCGGCAGAAAGTTTAAACGGACGACAATCCAGAATCATTTCATGCGCGCATCTTCCTTTAGATCCCTGGTACAAAACAGGATAATGATTTTCCAATCTTGACTTGATGTAATTCGCATTTAATATCGCCGCAACCGTCGAATCCGTAACTCCTTTGTTACCGAGCATTTTAATATATGCATAAGAGATCAACAGGATGCTCGCGCTTCCCCATGGTGCCGCGGAAACCGCATGCACTCCTTTTTCTCCACCGGTTTTAATAACAGGGTGAGACGGAAGAAAAGGAACGAGGTGAGCAGCAACACCGATGGGTCCCATGCCCGGACCACCGCCGCCGTGCGGAATCGAGAAGGTCTTATGAAGATTCAGGTGACATACATCAGCGCCAATCGTAGCAGGATTGGTGAGACCAACCTGCGCATTCATATTCGCGCCATCCATGTAAACCTGTCCGCCATTATCATGAATAATTTTTGTGACCTCTTTGATACCTTCTTCAAACACGCCATGTGTAGAAGGATAAGTAACCATAAAAGACGAAAGATTTTTTGCATGCAGTTCAGCTTTGACCCGCAGATCATTCATATCAATGTTTCCATGATCATCGCATTTCACCACTACCACTTTCATTCCGGCCATTACGGCACTGGCAGGATTAGTACCATGAGCCGAAGAAGGAATCAATGCAATGTCGCGGTGTGTATCTCCTTTGCTGATGTGATAAGCACGGATGACCATCAACCCGGCATATTCACCCTGCGCACCTGAATTCGGCTGAAGCGAAACAGCAGCAAATCCAGTAATCTCACACAAATATTTTTCAAGTTCAGAAATAATCTGTGCATATCCCTGCGTTTGATCCACCGGTGCAAAAGGATGAATGGAATTAAACGCCGGCCAGCTAACAGGAATCATTTCTGATGTTGCATTCAGTTTCATTGTGCACGAGCCCAACGCAATCATCGAATGATTCAATGACAAATCTTTGTGTTCAAGTGATGTGATGTAACGCAACATTTCTGTTTCTGTATGATGTGTATTGAAAACAGGATGCGTCAAAAATTCCGACGTACGTTTCAGTTCACCATGAATCACTTCTTCTCCGGGTTTCAATCCATCTTTCCCGGATGAAACTCCTTTTGCCGAAGCAAAGACTGCGAGGAGATTTGTGATATCTCTTTCATCGGTCGTTTCATCCACACTGATAGAAATGTGATTACCATCAGCATAACGCAAATTAATTCCGGCGGCGATTGCGTTCTTACGAATTTCGGCGACATGATTTCCGGCATCCATTAAAAGTGTATCGAAATAAGTTTTGTTGAGCTGACTGAAGCCGATTTTTTTCAAACCCGACTCCAGCATATTCGCATGCTGATGAATGGTTCCTGCAATATTTTTTATTCCATCCTGTCCGTGATACACTGCATACATACTCGCCATCACAGCCAACAACACCTGAGCCGTGCAGATATTACTGGTCGCCTTGTCTCTGCGAATGTGTTGCTCTCTTGTCTGTAACGCCATCCGCAATGCACGGTTCCCGTGAACATCCACAGAAACACCGATAATTCTTCCCGGCATTTCCCGTTTGTAATTTTCCTTCGCCGCAAAATAAGCAGCATGCGGACCACCATAACCAAGCGGAACACCAAAGCGCTGTGTATTTCCGAGCACGACATCAGCCCCCCATTCTCCCGGAGGAGTTAGCAGAACCAACGCCATCAGATCGGCAGCCACGGCCACCTGCAAGTGTAACGATTGTGCAACGGCTACCCAGTTTTTATAATCGTGCGCTTCCCCGTTGCATGTCGGGTATTGAAGCAAGGCACCAAAAAAAGTTTCATCCAACTTTACTTTCTGATGATCATCGATTACCAATTCGATACCAAGCGGAGTTGAACGTGTTTTGAGGACATCAATGGTCTGCGGAAAACAATCTTTCGAAACAAAAAACTTATTCGCGTTTCTTTGCTGCGCCTCTCTTGAACGTGACGCGTAAAACATGTGCATGGCTTCGCCCGCCGCAGTGGCTTCATCCAGCAAAGATGCATTTGCAATTTCCATCCCGGTGAGGTTAATTACCATGGTTTGAAAATTCAACAACGCTTCCAGACGGCCTTGTGCAATCTCAGCCTGGTAAGGAGTGTAAGCGGTATACCACCCCGGGTTCTCGAGAATATTCCGTTGAATAACACCCGGTACGATGCAATTATTATAACCCAGCCCGATGTATGTTTTAAAAACTTTATTCAGCTTAGCCGTTTCATGCAGTTCATTCAGGAACTGGTACTCGCTGAGTGCATCCGGAATGTTCAGTTTATTTTTAAGCCGGATGGATGATGGAACAGTTTCATCAATCAACTGGCTGAGGGAACGAACGCCGATTTTTTTCAGCATCTCAGCAACCTCTACATCATTCACACCGATAT
>JAYVZS010000104.1:0-3879 GCA_043783155.1 Bacteroidota bacterium
GCAGGCCTTTTGCGCAGGTGCCGAACAGGCGCTCCAAGGCGACGGCGGCTTGCGGGCAAAGATCCTGACCGACGGCGTGCTGCGGCGCGAGGCGTAGAATGCGGAAGTCGGAAGTCGGAAGTTGGAAGTTGGAAGTTGGAAGTCACCGGAAGAAAAAAATATCTTCAGGGTAAAAAAATGTTCTTTGAGTAGTCGTTCATATCATGAATGAATCAAAACTGTCGAAACTATTCGGCCCGCATTTTCAAACGCCCTAACTCAAATGCAATGTAATGATAAACTATATTTTCGGTTATGCAAGTAAATAACCAAAAATCATACTTTAGTACTAAGACTCTACGTTAATTTTTTATCTAATGTGTTGTTGTGTGTATTTATTTTCGGATAGAATTTTTTCGACCTTTGTCCCATGCCTTTCAAACTTGAATCAGAATTTAAACCGACCGGCGATCAGCCGCAAGCCATCGAACAACTTACCGAAGGTCTTCAGCGCGGAGATTCTGCTCAAACTTTATTGGGAGTTACCGGTTCCGGAAAAACATTTACGATTGCCAACGTCATTCAGCGTGTGCAAAAAGCAACACTCGTTCTGAGTCATAACAAAACGCTCGCGGCGCAATTGTACGGTGAGTTCAAACAATTTTTTCCGCATAACGCAGTTGAGTATTTCGTTTCTTATTATGATTACTACCAGCCGGAAGCATATCTCCCATCATCCAATACGTATATTGAGAAAGATCTTTCCATCAACGAAGAAATTGAAAAACTTCGATTGAGTACGACCACTTCACTACTGAGCGGCCGCGAAGATGTGATTGTCGTGAGTTCCGTTTCATGCATCTATGGTATTGGTAATCCGACCGATTTTAAAGATAGTATTGTTCGGATTAAAGTCGGCGAACGAATCAGCAGGAATGGTTTCCTGCATAAATTAGTTTCATCACTTTACTCGCGGACAGAAGCTGATTTTACGCGCGGTAATTTTCGTGTGCGTGGTGAAATTGTGGATGTGTTTCTTGCTTATGGCGACTTCGCTTATCGCATTAATTTTTTCGGTGATGAAATTGAAGAGATTACTTCGATTGATCCTGTTTCAGGAAAGACGTTGGAAAAACATGAAGCTGTTGCCATTTATCCTGCAAACATTTTCGTGACGAATCCTGACCGGCAACTGGAAGCGATCTGGCACATTCAGGAAGACATGGTGAAGCAGGTGGAATACATGAAATCACTCGGACAGCATCTTGAAGCAAAACGCCTCGAAGACCGCGTAACGTATGATCTTGAAATGATTCGTGAACTTGGCTATTGTAGCGGCATCGAAAACTACTCGCGTTACTTCGATGGCCGTGAACCGGGATCTCGTCCTTTCTGCCTGCTCGATTATTTTCCGGATGATTACCTGATGGTGATTGATGAAAGTCATGTGACTGTTTCGCAGGTGCGTGCAATGTATGGCGGCGATCGTTCTCGAAAACAAAATTTAGTTGAATATGGATTCCGTCTTCCTTCCGCGATGGACAACAGGCCATTGAAGTTTGATGAGTTTGAAGGAATGATGAACCAGGTGATTTATGTCAGTGCAACGCCGGCCGATTTTGAATTGCAACAAAGCGGTGGCGTGGTGGTCGAACAGGTCATTCGTCCGACCGGTTTATTGGATCCGGTAATTGAAGTTCGACCCAGTATAAATCAAGTAGATGATTTGCTTGATGAAATTGACAAGACAGTGAAAGCGGGCGAACGTGTTTTGGTTACAACCTTGACAAAAAGAATGTCAGAAGAGTTGACCAAGTACATGGCGAAGCTGAACATCAAAGTGCGTTATATACATTCCGAAGTTGAAACACTTGATCGCGTTGAGTTGCTGCGTGATCTTCGTCTTGGAAATATTGATGTACTCGTTGGAATCAATCTGCTGCGGGAAGGACTTGATCTTCCTGAAGTCTCTCTCGTTGCAATCCTCGATGCAGATAAAGAAGGATTTCTCCGAAGCAATCGTTCGCTCACACAAACGGCAGGACGCGCAGCCCGTAACGTAAATGGCCGTGTTATTTTTTATGCTGATAAAATTACAGACAGCATGCAGAAAACCATTGACGAAACAAACCGAAGAAGAATAAAACAGGTAGAGTATAATGTTGAGCATGGTATCACGCCGAGACAGATTGTGAGATCGACGGAAAGCATTATGGGCCAAACCAAGGTAGCCGATTCAAAATATGCGGAAGCGAAAGCATACGTTGAACCTGATCATGCCAGTGTGGCTGCTGATCCGGTGGTGCATTACATGAGTAAAGAGCAACTGAAGAAAACAATTGCAGCGACAAAAAAATCAATGGAGAAAGCTGCGCGGGAACTTGACTTTGTAGAAGCAGCGAGACTAAGAGATGAGATGTATGAGTTGGAGAAGTTGGTGGATAATGGTTCTTAGTTCTTTTTAGTTGTCAATTGCAAAAGGAATTCCTGCTAAACATTCTCATACATCCTCAACCTGTTATGAAGGATTAGAATTTGCTTTTGCATTTCATTCATGCGTTGTAATAAATACGTGATGGTTTCAATTCCTTCCAGGTTGATATCCATTTCATGATACAAGCGCACGAACCTTTCTAAATTGCTTAACTGGCTCAGAGGTATAAATATTTTCTCTTCCACGATTTCAATTTCAACAAGCCCGGATTCATTCAGGGAGGAAATAAACGAAACCTCAATTTTGTGATGGAAACAAAAATCAACAGCGGAAATCATTTCTTCTGTTTGCATGTAGAGTTTTATTTAAGGTTTGACAATTCGGTGAAAAGTATTTTTTGTTGCTCAGTGAGATTAGTTGGCAATTTCACCTGGTAGGTAACATATAAGTCGCCGGTTACTCCTTCTTTTTTATATACCGGAAATCCTTTTCCTTTTAACCTGATCTTCGTTCCATATTGTGTTTCAGGATTTACTTTCAATCTCACCTTTCCATTTAATGTATCAATGGTTGTTTCGCCACCGAGCAAAGCCGTATATAAATCAATGACAGCAGTTGTAAACAAATCGTTTCCGAGCCGCTTAAAATCGGGATGGTCTAAAATAGTAAAAGTAATATACAAGTCTCCTGCAGGACCACCGTTTACACCGGGAGAACCATGTCCGCTTAATTTTATTACCTGTCCATTTTCAATTCCAGCCGGTATGGTGATACGTATATTCCTTCCATTCACGGTAAGAGTTTCCTGATGCGTTTTCATGGCATCGGTCAGACTGAGTTTTAATTCCGCATTGTAATCCTGTCCTCTGAATTTTGCCTGCTTCCTTTGCCCGGCACCGCCAAACATGGATTCAAAAAAGTTTGAAAACTCTCCGCCATCATTGTCTGAAAATTGTTGCCCACCTGAAAAACGTGACCCTTGTTGCGACTGTTTTTGTTTTTCAAATTGTTCAGCATGCTGCCAGTCCTTTCCGTACTGATCGTATTTTTTTCTTTTCTCCGGATCACTTAAAACTTCATTCGCTTCATTTATCTGTTGAAAATTATTTTGAGCATTCTTATCATTCGGGTTCAGGTCGGGATGCAGCTTCCTTGCTAATTTGCGGTATGCTTTTTTTATATCGGCCTCTGATGCAGTCTTATCAATGCCTAAAACTTTATAATAATCAATAAATTCCATACCATCGATTTTAGATTTCCTGGGTCAAAATTACAAGATTTATTTTAGAAGTCATGTCAAAAATACGTATCACCATAAAGCCATTAAGCCACAAAGAGCTTTGCCTGTTATTCCATTTAATTTATTTGTGACTTTAGATGCTGTCCGGGATTGATTAAAGCTTAGTTCTATTTTAGAATATCGGAGACTCGTTTCGTGACCTTTGAGTCTCCTTTACGAATTTTTT